>NZ_KB895690.1:0-560141 GCF_000374965.1 Bacillus sp. 95MFCvi2.1
TGTGTTGCACCCCGGAATGGTAAAGAAGAAACACTGGCTACCATTTGGAAGCAAGTATTAGGGATTAAAAAGGTGGGAATCCATGATAACTTCTTTGAAATTGGTGGAGACTCGATTCTCAGCATTCAGATTGTCTCTCGTGCGAAGCAAGCAGGTTTGCATTTGACACCAAAGCAAATGTTTGAACACCAAACGATTGCCGAGTTGGCGCAAGTAGTCAAAGAAGAACAGGGTGTACAAGCAGAGCAGGGAGTTGTAACTGGAGAACTGATCCTTACACCAATCCAGCAATGGTTTTTTGCACAAGATCATCCTAACCCACACCATTGGAATCAATCCATGTTTTTTAGAACAAAAGAGCAACTGGATATAGTATTACTGGAGAAAGCTATGCGTACCCTTCTAATCCATCATGATGCCTTGCGTTTAAGATATGAACGTTTACCGGATGGAGCTTGGAAACAGCGGAACGAAGGGATCGAAGAACAATCGACGCTGACCGTGATTTCATTAGACGAAGTGCCGCAAGCAGAATGGAATCAAGTAATTCAAACGGAGATTGACACTGCACAAGCAAGCTTACACTTACACGCAGGACCGCTAATGAGGATGGTGTATTTTGATGAAGGTGAGAAAAGAGCCGGCCGATTATTCTGGGTGATTCATCACTTAGCAGTGGATGGTGTTTCTTGGCGGATTTTACTGGAGGATCTACAAACGGCGTATAATCAAGCGAGCCAGGATCAGAAGATCCAATTACCTACGAAGAGTACATCCTTTAAAGCGTGGTCGGAGAAATTGCATCATTACGCTGAAGCTGGGATTGCGCAAGAAGTGCGTGATTATTGGGAGCAGCAGTTCGAACAAGAAGTGGCTATGCTACCAGTGGATGTCACCCTCGAAGATCCAGCAAACGCAGCAACTGAGGAGATTACCGTGGTGCTGGATGAGAAAGAGACCCGTTCGTTATTGCAAGAGATTTCAAGCACCCATCGTGTCCAAATCAATGAAGTACTATTGGCAGCATTGGTACAGGCTACGGCAGCATGGACAGGTCATTCGACGCTGACCGTGGATCTGGAGGGTCATGGTCGAGAAGAGATTATTGAAGACATTGACCTATCGAGAACTGTAGGATGGTTTACAAGTATTTATCCTGTTCACTTAAATACTACAGGTGCCAACACGCCAATTGCATCATTAAAAGCAGTCAAAGAACAAGTGCGCCAAATTCCTAATAAGGGCGTTGACTATGGGATTTTGCGGTACTTGAATCCAGCGATGCGTGAGCGATTGGAGTCTCAGCCTACACCATCCATTAGTTTTAACTATCTTGGACAATTTGACCAAATGTTCTCTGACGATGCGATGGTTGTTCCGGAGACCGGGTTTACGCGCTTAGACCATGCTCCTGGTTCCAAGCGATCACATTTAATCGATGTAATCGGAATTGTAACCGATGGAAAACTTCAGTTCACTTGGGTGTACAATGTTGGACAGTTTGCGAAGTCAACCATTCAAAGTGTTGCAGAGAATATGCTCCATCAACTGAGTAGATTGATTTACTCTTCGGATGGAGAATCTGCGCTGACCATTTCGGATTTTGCGATGGCAAATCTCACCCAAGCAGATTTGACCAAAGTACTATCTAAGATGACTCGTGGAAAGAATCATCCCATTACCGACCTGTATCCGCTATCGCCTTTACAGGAAGGCATGCTCTTTCATACACTGCATGATCAAGAGAATGAACATGTAGCGCCTTATGTGGTGCAATTGAGTTTCCTGGTTAGAGGGAAATTGGATATCCTTACTTTCGAGCAGGCGTGGAAATCGGTGATTCAGCGGCATGAAATTTTTCGTTCAGCATTTGTGTGGGATGAAATTGAAGAGCCCTTACAAGTGGTGTATGATCATATCCCATTTAAGCTGAATGAAGTGGATTGGCGTGCGCTGTCTGTAGAAGAAAAAGAGGAGAAACGAAAAGCCTTTTTGGCATCGGATCGAAAACAAGCTTTTCTTTTTGATGAGGCGCCATTGATGCGGGTGACTGTCATTCAAGAAGCGGAGGAAGAATATCGGGTTGTTTGGACGCATCACCATATTTTGTTGGATGGATGGAGCTTGCCACTGGTCTTTAACGAATTGCTTACAGTGTATCAGAAGAGGATGAACGGAGAGGCTGTGAATTTACCCAAGTCATCGCCATACAAGAAATATATTAAATGGCTGAAAGAGCAGGAGCAGGAGCAGGAGCAGGCGGAACAATTTTGGAGAGAGAAACTTAGAGGTTTTACAGCACCAACCCTGCTTGGCTTAGAGAGTAAAGAGCAAGAAAAAGGCTATACAGAGAAGGGTGTTTGTTTGTCAAAAGAGCAGACCCAAGCGTTACAAAGCTGGGCGAAGCGTAATAAGCTCACTTTGAGTACGGTGATCCAAGGTGCGTGGGCATATCTTATGAGCCGATACAGTGGCGAGAACGACATTGTCTTTGGTGTAACAAGCTCGGGACGCCCTACGGAGATTGTTGATGTCGAGCACATCGTAGGTCCTTTTATTACCACATCACCGACGCGAATCCAATTGACAGATGATCTGAAAGTAAGGGATTGGTTACAGAAGATACAAGAGGAAGAGATAGAAAGAAGACAATATGAATACGCTTCTTTGACAGAGATTCAAGGATGGAGTGAAGTTCCAAGAGGGACACCGCTGTTCCATAGCTTGTATGTGTTTGAAAACTACCCGGTGAAAGAGGAGTCTTCAGGAAATCTAGAAATTGGTGATTTGGAAGGAGTAGAGCAAACCCACTATCCATTAGGATTGACTGTTGTTCCAGGAAGTCAGTTATCGTTAAAGCTGATGTATGATCGTAGCAAGTTTAATGGATTAACTATTGAACGGATGCTGGGTCATTTACGCCAGGTGTTAAAGCAAATGATCGAGAATGTTGATCAAACCCTGTCGGAGCTGGTGTATGTTACGAAGACAGAACAGAAGCAACTACTGGAAGAATGGAATGACACCGCAATGGAAATGTCCCAAGAGGGTCTTATTTGCGACAGATTTGAGGACAAAGTAGCACGACGTCCCGATGCGATTGCAGTGGTCGATCAAATGAGAGAGTGGACCTACGGTGAACTGGATACGCGGGCAAATCAGTTGGCACATGTTTTGCAGAGAAAAGGGATTGGTCCTGAATCAGTTGTGGGTGTCTACCTCCCGAGATCGGCTGAGCTCATGTCAAGTTTACTTGGCATATTAAAAGCTGGCGGGGCCTATGTCGTTCTAGATCCGTTGTATCCGAAATCACGGTTACAATACATGATTGAAGATGCAGGGATCCAAATCGTAGTGACGACAGCAGCGCAAGAAAGCCTTTCTGAGCAGGTCGAAACGGTGAGATTAGAAGAAATAACAGATGAAAGCGTGATCGCACCGAAGCGGCAAGTGAAACCCGAGCACTTAGCTTATATCGTCTACACCTCTGGTTCCACAGGAAAGCCAAAGGGTGTCATGGTCGAATATCGGTCATTGATGAATATGGTCTCTTGGCATCAAGCGGTATACCAAATTACAGAACAGGATCGTGCGACTCAAATTGCGGGGATTGCCTTTGACTCAGCCGTCCAGGAGATTTGGCCTTATCTCACTGCTGGTGCAGCACTATACCTGTCGACAGAAGAGTTGCGAATCAATCCGGAGGCTCTACGAGATTGGCTCATTGATTTACGGATTACGGCTAGCTTTGCGCCTACACCTATTCTGGAAAGACTCTTGAAATTATCTTGGCCAGAGAAGACGAATCTCCGTTTTATCATTACGGGAGGAGATCAGTTAACACAGTATCCATCTGAACAAATCCCTTTTGCGGTGATTAATCAGTATGGTCCATCGGAAAATACCGTCGTTACCACTGATTGTTATGTGCCTGTAGGAATGACAACAGGTACTCCGTCGATTGGTCGACCGATTGCGAATACAGAAGTATATGTGTTAGATTCTCACCTTCAGCCGGTGCCAGTGGGTGTGATTGGAGATCTCTATATCGGAGGAAAGAGTCTTGCTCGTGGCTATGCTAATCGTCCGGAACTCACAGAGGAAAAATTTATTCCGCATCCGTTTAAGTCAGGGGAACGTCTCTATTACACTGGGGACAAAGCAAGTTATCTGCCTGACGGTGATCTCCGGTTCCATGGTCGTATGGATGACCAAGTAAAGATTCGTGGTTTCCGGATTGAACTGGGAGAAGTTGAAGCAACTTTGCAGGCGCATTTGTCCGTAAAAGAAGCTGTTGTACTGGTAAGAGAGGATCATCCAGGAGACAAACGATTGGTAGCTTATGTAGTTGGTGAAGGAAGTGTAAATGAATGGCGGGAGCATCTGAAAACACATTTACCGAATTATATGGTTCCTGCACACTTTATTGAGGTAGACGCGATTCCGCTTACAACAAATGGGAAGGTTGATCGAAAGGCACTGAACAGCTTAACGATTCAAAAAGAAAGTACCTTTTCTACACCAATTATCCCACGGGATGAAATCGAGTATCAGCTGATTAGAATCTGGCAGGATGTGCTACAGATAGAAGATGTCCATGTAAACGATGATTTCTTCGATAGAGGGGGTCACTCTCTCCTGGTAATCAAATTGATTTCAAAGGTCAGAGAGAAATTTGGAAAAGAGATTAAGGTGTCCGCACTGATTGAGAACCCGACAGTGGAAGAAATCGCTTGTCTCATCCGTGACAATCATGGTATGGAAAAATCGTTATCGGTTCTGGTTCCATTACAAGAGTCAGAGAAAAGGCCTTTCTTCTGTGTTCATCCGTTTATGGGTAATGTATTCTGTTACATTCAGCTAGCAAGGTTACTCAAGGATCACTGCTCATTTTATGGTCTACAGAATCCTCTCGTAGAGAAAGAAGGAATGGACGGGTTGACTTTGTCGGAAGTAGTTCAACTCTACATCGAGGAAATGAAGCGAGTTCAGCCAGAGGGGCCGTATCGTCTGGGAGGATGGTCTCTGGGCGGTGCCATCGCCTATGAAATCGCAACTATACTACGGAACCAGGGAGAAGAAGTTGAGATGTTGGTACTCATGGATACCAAGGTACCTTCAGAACAGGATCACAAGACAGAGGATGATATGCTTTCTTATATATTGAAGCATTTCATCCATTTAGATCTAGTAGAGCAGGGAGAAGAACTCGTTCATCAACAGGACATGCTTGTTGATCAGTTGATCGTGGAAGGAGTGCTCCTGCCTGATGCGGATCTTACGAGTCTAAAGCAGATTATCAATGCCCACAGGAAGGGTCTAAATTTAATGGCAGAACATGTTTTAACGCCATATTTTGGGGAGGTCATCTACTTCAGTGCTGAAGAAGGTAGAGATTTATTCACGGATTGGAGGCCGTTATTACAGGGGAAAGTGAATAAGTATTCGGTGCCTGGGTCGCACGAAGAGATTGTCTTCTCCCCAGCAGTGGAAAAGATAGCCAAATGTCTCGTAAATGAATTAGAAGGGATAGAGGGAACGTACCTTTCGTTAACCACAAAGTAGAGTGTCTAGAAAGATACAACTTTATGAACATAAATTTTCACTATCAAAGGTATTATTTGTGAATAGTGATGTGAATGCAAAAAAAGCCGCTTAATGACTGTACATCAAATTTGAGACATTACGAATATATCAATAGCAGCACTGTATAGGGTTCTGGTGCAATAGAGACATAGAAACATACATGGACAGTTCAATGACAGATTATGATGCAATTACCCTGAAGTTTCTGCACCAGAACCGAGTATCTTAATTATATTTCCAGGTGAAAATTGTATATTTACATTAATATGTAAATATACATTTTTTTTGATTTATATGTATTTCAAGGGTGTTACGTAATACATAAGATTTTACATCTCTAAAAAGGAAGTGATTTATAATACGAATTCACGCTGTAAAAATACCAAAGAATATTGATAATGATTTGTTTAATCAGTTTAGTAATTTGATTTCAAATGAGAAAAGAGAACGAATAAAGCGTTTAATAAAATTGGACGATATTAATAGGATTTTGATAGGAGATTTGTTAGTCCGTTCTTTAATCTGTGAAAAATATAAAATTAATAATGACGAAATTAAATTTGTATATAATAAGCACAGAAAACCTTTTGTTAAAAATTTTTCTGAGTTTCATTTTAATATTTCGCACTCAGGAGAATGGGTGGTTTGTATTACTGCTAATTCAAATGTTGGTATTGATATAGAAAAAATTTCAGAAATAGACGCTCTTAAATTAGCACAAGAATTCTTCTCAGAGGAAGAATTTCATGATTTATCTAATATAAATTCTGATGAACAAATTAGTTATTTTTTTGATCTTTGGACGTTAAAAGAAAGTTATATAAAAACTATTGGGAAGGGGCTTTATATCCCGTTAAATTCATTCTCCATAAAAAAAGAAGCTCAAAATTCAATTTCATACAAGAACATACCTCGAAATTTTCACTTTAGACAATATAATATTGAGCCTAATTATAAGATGTCTGCTTGTGCAACACTAGATGAGTTACCAAAGGAGATAATAATTAAAGATATTTATATAATTTGCCAGAATATAAACAAATTTTAATCGAAGGAGACAGTAATGACGAAGATTAAACTTTTTTGTTTGCCACATGCTGGGGGATCTGCGTTTAATTACTCAAAATGGAAAAAATACTTTAATCCATTTATTGAAGTAATCCCTATAGAGTTAGCCGGTAGGGGATATAGAATTGAAGAAAGCCTTTATCATAGTATTGAAGAGGCTGTAAATGATATCTATAAAATTATTATTAAGCAGCTAAATAATTCACCATATATTCTATATGGACATAGCATGGGAAGTTTGATCGCCTATGAATTAGCCAGGAAAATACAAATTTCCAATGACGTATTACCTGAGTTTCTTGTTTTGTCTGGTAGAAATCATCCAAATAGCAAAATAAAAGATATCCGACACAATCTATCTAATGAACAATTTAAAAATGAAGTTATTGCTATGGGTGGTACACCATCCGAGGTGTTTCAATCAGAAGAATTAATGGAAATTTTTCTCCCCATTCTAAGAGCGGATTTTAAAATCGTAGAGACATATATACATAATAATAATATACAAGTATGTGACATTGATTTTCTGATCTTAAATGGAAAAAATGATGAATTAACTTCATATGAAGAGGTAAAAAAATGGGAGCAATACACAAATAAAATGTGTACATTCCACTCTTTTGAAGGTAAGCATTTCTTTCTACATGAAAACATCGAGGAAATAGCAAGCATAATTATAAGAAAGTTAGTTTCTCAAAGATCCTTAATGTATTTTTAGAATTTTCTAAATCGGTTTTAAGACTGGAAAAAATATCAAAGGTAAAAAAATTAGGTTCTAATACAAAAATCATTTGATAGAGACATAGAGATCTACATGGACAGTTCAATGACAGATTATGATGTAATTCAAAACAATTTATCATGTTTCGACAGAAGACTCCTTCTTCAAAAATGTGAAGGTGTGAAACAACAATTTTAGGTGAGAGATGAATGTTCTTAGGCGTGAGCCTATGCGTTTTTGAATACTGTAGTCAAAAACCACTTAGCATATAGGCTTGTCTTTTGTTGTTAGTAATCTAAGAGTAGTTTGGGTCTAACGATATTCTTTCTGTAAATTCCTACAAAAAGAATATCGTTTTTTTGCATTAATGTTATCCCATTTTATGATAATATCTTAACGCTTTTATGGTAATGTCCTTTATTTTAGCAACTTCTCCAATAGAAAATAAGTTTTTCACCCTAATCACTTCCTTTATATTTTTTCTAATATTACCGTTGACTCTCCTCTTAGAGGAGACATTATTATTATAATAAGATATTTACATACGAAATGAAAATTTACTTATATAAAAGGGAGTTTACAAAGATGGATAAAGTAATATACAGAAGTCTAGTTAAAGAAGATTATGAGTCTATTAAAAAATTGATTGGTGAAGCATTTGGCTTCAATGAAGGCAAAACTTAATGTATTTTATACTGTTATGATTTTTAAATAATAGTAAAAACCGTATCCCTCATTTGTGATATGGTTTTCCGCTTTATACCTTTATGGTTAGGTTGAACTTCTATTTTCTTAATTATCGCTCTCAGTAAAGGCTTGAAACTACTCAGCATTGAAATGCCGAGATTCCTACGAACGCCAGTGTAATCACTAGTTATTGTACGTAATTAATGCTGTAGAAAAAAAGGAGAAAACAACATGGAATGGGTTTATGAATTATTTCAGCAATATGGCTACTATGTAGTACTTGTTGGAACATTGTTAGAATATATTGCATTTCCGTTTCCGGGGGAGCCGACGTTAGTGTATGCGGGTTATTTGGCACATAAAGGAGATTTAGAATTACCGCTTTTAATTATTTTATCATTTATTGGTACAAGCGCTGGGATGACAATTCAGTACTTTTTAGGCAATAAACTTGGTATGCCTTTTGTACAGAAATATGGAAAATATGTATTTTTAACACAAAGAAAAATTGATTTAACGAGAATGTGGTTTGATAAATATGGATATTTCCTTATCTTTATTGGATTTTTCGCCCCAGGTGTACGTCATTTTACTGGTTACTTTGCAGGGATTATTAATTTACCCCTCCGTCGTTTTGCCATAACGATCTACTCTGGTGCTCTATTCTGGGTATCTTTCTTTTTAATCGGTGGCTATTGGCTAGGAGGAAACTTACATGATATATTTGAAGTGCTTGGACAGCACATTGGGAAAATTATCTTCGGAGCGATAATCATTGTAGCCATTACGTTAGGTATTCATTTTCGAAAAAAATTAAAGAGTGTATTTGTAAAAAGTATTGGCTATTAAAATAAAGTAGTAGACTGAAAAGGTGTTTTCTAATCATGAAAGCACCTTTTTATTATCAAAACCAAACCTCACAAACGGGTCTTTTTTCATTTTGACAAATTACTTACATTATCCTAGAACCGGGAAAAGATATATTTTATATAAAAAATCAATTATGAATATCCATACAAATAATTGAAAGAAAAAGAATTGTATTAAATAATCTAAGTATAATTTTGTATAATTTAGGTAAATTCTGCTACTAGGAGGCTAATAATGAAAGGGTTAAAGAAAATATTTCCATTCTTTTTTCAAAACAAAAGGAAAGATACAGATAAAGAAAAAACGAATTATAAAGAGACGGCAACAAAAACACTTAACTATTTTATTGAATTAGAGCATTTCAATTTCATGAATTGCGATAAAGAGTCTATAACTATGCATTCATTTAAAAGTTTTTTTCACAAAGAACCTAATATTCATATACCAGATTTTATCAATCCTAATGGAACTCCACATCAGGATATGCAAATATTCCTTCAAAAAAAAGGAAATAGCGCAAAAGGAAAATATCTTGCAGATAATAATGCGTCATTATTTTATTTGCCAGTAGCAAAAAATGAAGTATTAAGGTATTTCTCGAATGAATCTAAACAAAAAGCGAGTTTTACTGATTTCCAAAAGGACCCGAATAGTTTTTTGATCCATATTCAACTAAATCAGATGCTTAAGCTAATCCCTGATACCTCGCTCGAATCTAGTGTGGTGGTTAGTCCGATTGTGAAGTACTTTCTACGTACAGGGAAGAGTCTAAAGGAGCTAGAATCAGATTTAATCAATACGATATCATCTGTAATTGAAAGTGATAATTATGGAAAAAAAGACAAAACGCTTGAATTTAGTGGGTTAAAAGAACAAGATTCTTTAGAACAAGATATCAATTATATACATATCAGATTTAAAAATTGGGAAGAGCTGACACGGAATATTCAAAGTATATTGCAATCATATATTTCAAAGAGACATTTCGATAAAGATGGTGTATTTCGGTTTTGCAGTGAAAAAGAATATGAAAAATATGTCCGTCTAACATATAAAGAACATGTAGGCGTAAACAGTTTTTATATAAATGATTTAGAAAAAGTAAAATATGAAATTAAAGATAGCTCTGTTGGTAAAGCTTTAGAAACCTATTTATCTTTAAGTAACTGGGAAGCATTAAAAAACTCAGGTGAGAGGGTGGATTTATTTAAGAATGAAAGTATAAGTGAAATGAAGAGCATATTACGAAAAATACCAATTACGAGATGGCCCTCGGAATTTCCATTAGGACTCATGCAGCAGGTTGCTTTAAATCTTATTATTGCAGAATCAAAAGAAGATAATGGCTTTATTTTTTCTGTTAATGGGCCACCGGGAACAGGTAAAACGACGTTGTTAAAAGACGTATTTGCGAATATTTTATTTGAAAAAGTAAAGTTTCTAAAAGAGGCCACAGATGTATTCTCAAAAGTGCAATTTGCGGAGGGACAAGAAGATTATTATTATTCCTTTCACCCTAAACTTAAGGAGTATCGTATTTTAGTAACATCTAATAATAATTCTGCAGTTGAAAATATAAGCGTGGATTTACCAAAAGATAAAGATTTACTGAAAAACGGTTATCAATTCTTGGGATTCGACAAAGAGAAAAAATGCTGGGGGAAAATTTCTGCGGCAATGGGGAAAACTGCAAATATAAAGGAATACTTCACTACAATTACAGAGGATTTACAGCGTGTT
The DNA here is from genome assembly GCF_000374965.1 of Bacillus sp. 95MFCvi2.1. Lineage (NCBI taxonomy): Bacteria > Bacillati > Bacillota > Bacilli > Caryophanales > Bacillaceae > Bacillus > Bacillus sp. 95MFCvi2.1. The sequence goes on from NZ_KB895690.1 coordinate 10,673, forward strand.
GGTGATTTAGAGCATGAAAACGTATATTCATTTAAACAATTAGAACAAAATGTGCTGAAAAAGATAGCTACGGTAAAAGAGAATGATGTCTTTCATAATGTTAATGAAAAGAAATGGCAAACATCAGAGGAACAATTTGTGAATATCGACGGTGAAAACAAAAATGAGCGGATGAATTGCGAGCGGAGTAAACTTTTTGCAAAGTTAATGAGTGAATATAATGCTTTTTTAATTGCAAATCAAGGCAGGATTGAAAAGAACTTATCTTTAGCAAAAACCTATTTTTTAGGCGGTAAAGAAAAAGGAAATCTTGATTCTCAAATTAACGAAGCCCAAAGAGACAATTTCATTCAAGCTATGTTTGATACTGTATTTTTACTCACTCCAATTATCTCATCAACATTTGCTTCCATTGCAAGGTTTTTAAAAGATTTAAAGACGGAGGATATAGGTTGGTTGTTTATTGATGAAGCAGGCCAAGCTACTCCCCAATCTGCAATAGGTGCGATTTGGCGCTCTAGGAATGTTGTTGTTGTAGGAGATCCCTTGCAAATTCCTCCTGTTGTTACATTAAGTGATGACCAACTTAAACTAATTGCAAATGACAGTGCTGGAATAAATGAGCAATATAATTTCTATTATCGTTTAACTAGAAATGAAGTCAGTGTTCAAGAGTTTGCTGATCTTAATAATAGATATGGAGGCGAGATGATTGACTCGAATCAGAATAAAACATGGTTAGGGTCACCTCTGCGTGTTCATAGAAGATGTGAAAATCCAATGTTTTCAATATGTAATGAAACAACGTATCAAGGTAAAATGTTCTACGGATTAACGGATACTAAAAGTAAAGAAAGTAAGCCTCAATATGTTAGCCAATGGTTAGATATAGGTGGGAAAATATATGGGTCAGGAAATCACTTTATTCCCGAACAAGGTGAAAAAGCAATTGAGATTGCAAAAAAATTCTCGCAAGATAACCCAGATAAATCTTGCTATATTATTTCACCTTTTGTAAGTGTTGTTCAAAAATTAAAGCAACTAAAACAACAAAAACTACCTGGGAAAGAGTATGAAAATATTGAAATTGGGACTGTGCACACTTTTCAAGGGAAAGAGGCACCAATGGTTATTTTTGTATTAGGAGTAGATAATCAAAAACAAGGTCCACTAAAATGGGCTTCTAGTACGCCAAATTTACTCAATGTTGCAGCAAGTAGAGCAAAAGAGGTATTCGTAGTGATTGGGAATGCAGAAAGTTGGGGGAAACAAGAGTATTTTGACATTGCTTATCGATATTTAGCAAAAGAATTAGCTGAAATAAAATGAAATAGACAACCTTATGAATTTTTAGAAATAGGAGCTGTAATGGTAAATTTACAGCTCTTTTTTGTTTTTGATTTAGAGACAGATTTTAAAAAATTAATTACTTATTCAAATATATTTTTCCTGTTTTCTTAGTTTATAGAAGAAAAATATATATCCTTATACTATCGATATTGTATTTTTCAGAAAGGGGATGAATGATTTGGAGGTGTTGTATTCCACTGCTTCTTCTAAAACGAAAAGCGAAGATCTACCATTTGATATTTCCTGGCTTATAGATTGGTTCGTATCTTTATTTAAGGGAACCGGGGATTATATTGATGGTACAGTTCATGCAAGTGTACCTTCAATTTTCGATTATATTTTTGTTTTACTCTCTATCGTTATATTAATTTCGCTTTTAGTTTTTGGGGCTTCCTTATGGTTTAAGCATATTAAATGGAAGAAAAGATCTATCTATTTTGGTGTAGGTTCCATACTATTGATTTGGATTATACCAGTATTGGTATTAACGACACACTCTTTTAATTTTCAAAGCTTTATGTCTAATATGGTTGGATTGAAATCTTTTCGTACTACCAAGGCTATTCTTTCTGGAATAGAAGCGATGCATATGATAAAAAAGAGAAAATTATTTTACAGGACAAGTCTGTTCAAAATCAGAAAGAGTTTATTCCTCAAGTGTTTGGACTTATAGCATAAAATACGAGAACCTACTACCATCCATGTTCTTCTTCATATATCTGCACCAGAACCTGAAAAAGTGCATAAAGAAAAAAGAGAGTAAAACGTAATTTCCCTTAACAAAGTAATGTGCTGAATTCATTTTCTCAACACACAATATAGATAGATATGGTAAAATGGTAATTGGATGGGAGTCCAGCACTTATATTATTAAAATTAAAGTGGTTATCAAGTCAGAAAAAGGCACATTATAGGTGTCTTTTTTATTTTTTCAGATTTCTTCATTAGCAAAATAGTAAAATCTCATTCTCCCATCAAAAAAATACAATTATCATAGATAATTTCACGTACCATATTAAATTAATAAAATAAATTTCAGAAATAGGAGAAATCTAACAGTCCTTAACAAATTTTGAAGTAGGTACGGTGGTGTTACGTTCTGATGTGAAGAGGTTAGATATAGGAGAGAAGGAAACTTAGAAATGATTGATTTATTAGATTTTATTTTGTTTTCTCACGATGAAGCATTTCAAACTATCGGACAATTATGGAATACAAAAACGCAACAAATCTTAAGTGATGACATTGAAATACATTTTTCAGAGATACCAAAACTTGTAAAAAAATAACGTAAAAAAAAGTGAATCCGTGGGAAAATGCGTTTGTTCGTTGGATGTTATTACTGCCAGCACATGAAGACGAACATTTAACTCAAACATTGGAGGAGATTACGATGAATCAAGATCCAATTTTAAAGAAGGCAATGAATAAATGGGAGAATATAAGCCATGACTCTACATTCCGAACAGCGTATGAAGTTCGTGAGAAAGTACTTCTAGATGAACAAGCTAAAATAGCGCATGCTTGTGAAGAAGGTTTAGAGGAGGGGCTAGAAAAGGGCTTAGAAAAAGGGAGTGAACAAAGAAAAATACAATTAATTCGTGGTATGCATAAGAATGATATGCCGTTAGAAGACATTGCAAAATTCACTGGTCTAAATATTGAAGAAATTCACAAATTGTTATTATAATACATGGAATTATAAAAGTCTTTTATCCTTAAAGGTGAAAGTAAAAATTAGAAGGGGATATGCAACAGTTACACATATGAAAAAAATAATGAGGCAGTTAACGTACTGAGCTAACGGGTGTGATTAAATTATAAGGTCAACCGGATTTTCTGGTTGACCTTATTTATTTTGCTGGGCCAATAATAGCAGTAGCCTAGGGTATCCAAACTTCAATTTTATGCTGGATTAGTTATTCAGTTATATATGGTTTAGTTGCCAAAGTTTTTGTGAAAAGCTCTGGTAATCATAGCCGCTGCTTCCTGGTGGGTCATATTTCTTTTCGCATAATATCTTACCGCGCCATCTCGATATTTCGTCACTTCGGGACCATATAACTCTAAAGCAACTACCGTTTTGACCGCTTGTTCAGCCCATGGAGCTACTTTATCTTTTAGTTTAGCATTTCCATCTTTTAAGCCAGGACTGAGTATCTTCATCATCCTGGAAACATAGGATCTTTAATCGCATACTCTTTTGGTGGTTCTACTCCCATTAAATTTCGTATAAAATAGTCCCATCGTCGACGTATAAAGTAAACATCTACAGAAATCCCATGCTGCCGATTAGGGAGAATCAGTAGGTCAAAGTCTTTGTTTTCTTTAATCAAAGCATTTACCATTCGCATGGTTAAAGCAGGATGGACATTATCATCCAGGTCTCCTGTTACCAAAAGTAACTTTCCATTTAGGTTCTTAACCAATCTAGTATTATCTTGTTCACGGTATAGTTCTGAATTGAAAAGTCCTTGAAATCGTTCTCCCCAAGCCGCTAAGTATAAGCGTTGATCATGGTTCCCGCACCCAGATACTGCTACCTTATACACATCCGGATAAGTCAGTATAGCTCGAGCGGCTGCATATCCACCTCCAGATTCGCCGTAAATACCTACTTTTTCTGAATCTAAAAAAGGATACTGTTCCGCAAGTTGCTTAATAGCTACTACATGATCTTCAATTCCTGCAGACCATTCCAGCTTCCCATCAGAAAAATCATGAAAGCCCTTTGACCTGTAAGGTGTGCCTCTTCCATCCATTAGAATAACGGCGAAGCCAAGCTGTGCAAAAGATTGGGCACCGCCGACTAGATCAATCGGTTGTTCTACTGAATACTCCCCTCCCCAAATGAATTCTTTTGGCGTGTGGAGTAGTTGAGGACCACCGTAGATATAATCCAAGATGGGATACTTACACTTTGTGTTTGTGCTTGCAGGAGGAATCAGTACTCCGTACAAATCAGTCATCCCATCGGCAGCCTTGACAGTAAAACGTTCTGGTATTTGATATCCATTTGATAAGAGAAGTTCAATATCAGCTTGTTCCAGTTCACAAACTAATTTTCCATCGGTTGAACGCAATACAGATTTAGGTGGTATATCTACACGTGAAAAAGTATCTACAAAAAAACAATAATCAGGAGAAATAAACACGTCATGCTCAGCATCCTCAGGTGTAAGGAGCACTAGGTCTGATCCATCTAGCTGAACTCGATAAAGATGCTGAAAATAAGGATCCCGTCCCGGCTCTCGGCCGCTAGCAGTAAAATACACCCAACTTTTTTGTTCATCAACACCAATTAATCGACGGACTGTCCAGGATCCAGAGGTAATTCTGTTTTTAAGTCTTCCTGTACGACTATCATAAAGATAAAGGTGTGACCATCCGTCACGCTCGGAATGCCAAATAAAAGTGTTATCATGGCATAACCATTGGGCATTTATACCTTTTCCACTTTTGATGTTGTAGAGATCTGTAAATAGGAAAGTCTCACTTTTCTCCTCTAACAAAGTTTGAATTTCACCAGTTTTTGCATTAGCGACAACAAATTGCATAGATCGATAGTCACGAGACATTTTTGTGAAATAAACAAAGTCGCTGTTGTTTGTCCAAAAAGCTGTTTGACAACTAGGACTGAGCGGTGATACTAATCCCGTAATCATAGGTTCTGTATCCAATTGAATCATCAATTGCTGTTCAATATCGCAAATTACAAATTGGGCTAATGGAAGGTGTTTATCTCCGACTAGTGGATAACGATACGAATGGATGACAGGCGGCTTTGCTTCTTTAGGAGGAACTGACTGTAGAAGAGACATTTTTCGTACCTTGCGTTGATCAAGCCGGTGCGTCAAGATTTGTTTGGAATCCGGTGACCAGAGTGCTGCTGGTGGAATTTTAGGATTATATAATCGTTTAACGACAGCGGAAATTTCTGATTCCGGTTGAATACCATAATCATAGTATCGCGTACCATCATGAGTTAGTTGGATGATTTTCCCTGTTTCTAAAGAACGTACAAATAAATTATATCCTTTGATAAACGCAGACCAGCGCCCGTCAGGGGATCGAAGTTCATGCGCAGGTACTTTTTTAGTCCTGATTTGTTTGCACTGGTATTTAGCTAAATCGTAAATCCACGTGGATTCATCTACTTCAAATTGAATTGCTTTCTCTTCATTGATATAAGTAAAGGAATTGAAGGGAAGGTTATCTGGGTCGACCTGACGGTTAATTACATTTGAGAGAGATTCTGCAAGCCTAGCATGATCAAAAGCGGATTCTTTAGTGTTTAATCGTGGATTAACTAATACAAATTGTTTGCCGCATTCACTTTCTTTTTGTATATCTCTTTGATACCAAAAATGGCTTCCTTTATCTAACCAATTAGGAAAAACCTTACCGTTACATACATCTTTTACAGTGTTCCAAGAAAGCAGACGCTCTGCTTTCTCATACTGTTCATAGGTTACTGATAATGACATATCTATCACTCCTTTAACTATTTAGAACATCCACTCTAGTACACTAGAAACATAGAAACATTCATTTTTCACATTCGAGGATTTGATTATGATACGAATCTAAACATCTTAGGGGTAAATTCTTTTTACACTGAGCAGATTTTACACGTGCTGGTTCACCTACTTTTTTAATCAAATGCATAACTGGAAGCCACTTAACATACAAGTATCATGATGTTCAAGTTTTCTAGATTTATTCGGTAGTTAGCTTTTTTAGTTTGCATTTCTTTATAAGTTTTTTCAGTTGCCTTTCGTTTAAGATAACTCCACCTTACAATGTTAATCTTTCCCTTAACTGTCATTTATCTTACAATAATCTTACAAAAGGGAAATGTTAGTTTTAAGCAAGATTTTAACTAGTAGAAACGGGGGAGAAGATGGTGAGAACTATTTTAATCGTTGATGATGAGCCTGAAATCATAGAGATACTAAGACTTTTTTTGGAAATGGAAGGCTTTTCGATACTGGAAGCGCGTGATGGTAAATCAGCTTTAAAATTTATACAGAAATTTAAAATTGATCTAGCTATTATTGACATTATGATGCCGAATATTAATGGGTACGAATTGATTAAAATAGTTCGGAAAGAATATAAAATGCCTATTATTATTCTTTCTGCCAAAAATCAAGAAATGGATAAAATTATGGGACTAGGGCTAGGAGCAGATGATTTTATATCGAAACCATTCAGCTTGTTGGAGGTATTAGCGCGAATCCAAGCTCAACTTCGAAGAACATATGATTTTAATACTGACTCACTTAATCAAGAGGGTTCTCAAACATGTATTGATGACCTAGTGTTGGATCACCACTCTTGTATTCTTGACAAGCGGGGACACGAAATTAAACTTAGCGCCCTTGAGTATAAATTATTGAAGCTATTTATGGGGGAGCCAGGTCGTATTTTTACGAAAAAACAAATCTTTGAGAACGTGTGGTCCGATCATTATTATTCGGATGACAATACTATTATGGTTCAAATCAGTAGATTGAGAGAAAAAATTGAAGATCATCCGAGAAATCCAGTTTATTTAAAAACTATACGAGGCTTAGGATATCGATTTGCTAAAAAGGAAGAATTGAATGAGCGATAAAAATAAGATATTTAACACCTTAATTAAAACTTATGTTTTCTTCTCGTTGACCGTTGGAATTACTGTCGTTATCTTGCTGGTCATTTTAAATTTTCAAATGATACAGAAGTTCGATAATACTATGTTGTCTAATTTAAAAGCGACTGAAATCGTACGACAGAACTATGCAGACATCCCCTCTGAGGCAATTGAGTCATTTGATGGTTGGGTAGAAATTCTCGATGAAAATCTGCAAGTTATTTATGTTAAAGGAAAAAAACAAGATAAATCGTCCGCCTATACGGAAAAAGAATTAAACACCCTTTTTTACGATCAAGAGGAGAATCCGTACTACTCTTCTCTAGCACCATTTAAAACGAAAGACGGGAAAACAGCTTATTGTCTCGTTAAGATTCCAAAAACATATGTAAAGAAAGAGTTCTCGATAACAAGTGCAGCGAAAGACCATATTACAGCTTTTACAAAATTGCTACTTCAAACCTTTGTCCTTTTTCTCCTTTTATTCGGGCTTAATGTATATATATATAGCCGCTGGATGGCTATGAAAATAACAAATCCTTTACGTTCAATTGCTGATGGAATTAGAAACATCACAAATGGCTATTACTACAAAAGGCTTCGTTTTACATCCAACTATGAATTAATGCAAATACAGAATGACTTTAACCTAATGGCTGAAAAACTAGAAAAAACAGAAATTGAGAAAAAACAATTAGAAAAAAGCAAGCAGCGCATGCTTGTCCATATCTCTCACGATTTAAAAACTCCTATTACAACTATTCAGAGCTATGTTGAAGCACTACAATTGGGTCTTATTAAGGAGGAAGCGAGGAAACAGCAAGCTTTACATACCATACATACAAAAGCACGACTCATTACAGAATTAATTGAGGAGGTCTTTGAGTTGTCTAAACTTGAAAGCCCTGACTATCCATTTCCAACTGACACATTGGATATTTGTGAATTTATTCGTGAAATAGCTGCAGAATATTATAGCCTGTTTGAAGAAAAACAATTTAACTTTCAATTTGAAATCCCTTTTCAGAAAATATACGTTTTGTTTAACTATACATTGTTATATCGTGCCGTTTCTAACGTACTGTCCAACGCCCTAAAATACAACCCAGAAGGAACAAACATTCTTATTTCACTAATTGAAGATACTCAAAAGATACATATCAATATCATCGATGATGGCATCGGCATTCCTTATGCGGTAAAAGAAAAAGTATTTGAAGCATTTTTTAGGGGAGATCAATCAAGAAAAAGCGACGGGGGAACAGGTCTTGGTTTAACCATTTCAAAACATATCGTGGAGAAACACGGAGGCCAAATTTATTTACATACAGACGAAGGGAAAACGAGATTTCAAATCACCCTTCCTAAGACTGGTTACAATAAGACTCTATTGCAAAAATAATGAAGTTCTTTTTAACTAAAATCTGAAAGCTTATCACCCAACTAATAATTTCACGATTAAAAGGCATCCATGATGGTGGAAAGATACAAGATGCGTTCTCCAAATGTCAAGTATGTCACATCAGTAAACCATTTTCATTGGGAGCTGATACTTTAAATTGTCGTTCTAAGAGATGTGGTACTACCACAAATTCAGCACCATTGCTATACTTCTTTTTCTCTCGACGTACCCGTGATAGTAAATTGTAATGTTTCATAATACATAATAGGGATCACTATACATACCCATCAAGCTAATATTTTGAAGTGTCCCCAAAACGAAAATTTTATTATTTTACAGTTATTTATGAGAATTCAACTCATTTTCTTCGTTTTGGGGTATTTGCTTTTCTTAACTTGATGGCGATGGTCCAATAGGATGCTTTTTATCATTTGATTATTAGCCCGCATCAATGGGGCTTTACGGATATTTCATTCATAACCTCTTTGCTTTAGCTGAATTTTGAAGTGGGAGTGTTACTGTCCGTCGATGCGGGATAAATTAACAAGTAAATGATAAGGAGAGCTGATAAGAATGATGTATTTATTAGCAATTCTTTTTCCACCACTTGCGGTTCTACTTTGCGAAAAACCGTTTTAAGCAATTATAAACTTCTTTTTGACATTGATTGTTTGGGTACCAGGAGTTATCCATGCGATTCTTGTGGTGAATGATAAAAAAGCAGATAGGCGTCTTGAAAAACAAATTAGAGCATATGACAAAATCAATAATAGAAATAAAGATTAAGTGGTATGTCTAAAAGCTCATATTACAAAGTCTTATTTTTTGAAGGAAGCCGACTTTTATTTAAAAAAGTCGGCTTTTGTGTTACATATCAAATTCAATTGTTTTTTCTTCACCAATTGTTACAGAGTCTTTATTTTGTGGTGCTTTAAATACTAATTTTAAATGATTAATTTTTTCGGGATCACCATCGAGAAGGAAGACTACACTGCCTTCTTATTTTTCTTTGCCAGTAAATTCACCACCAATTTGCTGACTTAATAACGGATGAGCTTCTTTTTGTTCACCATCATTTGTTATAATTGTAGCTTTGTTTGGAAAAAAGGAATTTGTATCATCTGCTTTGTTTTCTGCTAGCATATAAATTGTAACAATCGTTCCTCATATTAAGTATAACAAATGAGAATAGGTTATTTGCAGAATTTTATATTTAAAGGTCTTTTTGCTGGGGAGTCATGCTTTATATGTTCTTGTTAAACTCTTTTAAGTTGTAGCATGAGAAAAAAGAATCTGTTACAGATTCTTTTTTTCTTTTATACATATTGGATTAGGAGAGTATGTTAAATCCTTGAAGGGAGCAAGGATTTAACGGTAATAGTAACCGTGGTATTAATGTAACATAGTTGACTCATATAGTTAATTGATAATGTTTGTATTGAATATTACCAATGTTTAGTATAGATACTTACTACTATAAGTATAGTGGTAAGTAATTTTTAGGATTGTTTCTTAAAAAGTGTACGATGAAAATTGTTTTATAGAAGGCAGATAACTGAGTCATGATAGGGCGTTATATAACATTTTATATCCTGATTGAATATTTAATTTATCCCTCTATTCGCGGGTAGTAAGCTCCCCACTGATTAAAGTTTCACTTTAGCGTTCGATAAAGTATTAAATCGAACTGGCAAAACACACACCTATTTTAATCGATTCTTACTATATTCATATTGTCGGAATCGATCAAGTATATGGACAAGTTGGAGGGGAGATTGAAGTATTTCTCTAAGTATTTAAATGTGATATTACAAAAGGAGGAGATGAATAATGGGCAAACATATTATTGATATTTCTAAGTGGAATGGTAATATCGATTGGGATGTGGTAGCACCTCAGATTGATCTTGCAATATGCCGTGTGCAGTATGGTTCAAGAACAGTTGATGAGCGGTATACAAGCTATGTAACGAATCTGGAACAACGTGGTATTTCACATGCAGCATATGCTTATGGTTGTTATGTTTCTGTTAAAGATGCAATTGTAGAAGCAAAAGATTTTATGGCAAGAGTAAGTGCTAACGCTAAATTTCTTGTTCTTGATGTTGAAGATGATACGTTAAAAAGTTGTGGTCCTGATCAGTTAGCTGAAGCATCCCAAGCATTTATTGATACTTGTAAAGCTGCGGGTTGGAAAGTTGGATTGTACGTAGGTCATCACATGTATAATAAGTATGGTTTAAGTGGGGTGAGAGCGGATTTCCTTTGGATTCCGCGATATGGTGGTAATAAACCAGCATATCCATGTGATATATGGCAATATACTGAAACAGGAAATATTGACGGGATAGGAAAAGTTGATTTGAATTATTTAGTTAGCGATAAGTCACTTTCATGGTTTATAGATGGTACAAGTCAGGTGCAGGACAATTTAGGACAACCAGTAGGTATTGGAATTGCTATTTCGAAATACCCTGAAGGTTACGGAATTAATCTATATAAGAATCCTGAAGAGCCTATATTTACTGGACATATCACAAATAAAATTCCGTATCTAATTTTTGAAGGATATTGGGGTGGTGGAGATAAGGATATGATTAAATTAGGAAACGAGAAACAGTGGGTGAAATTAGAGCACTTTGATGTAGAGTGGTTCCATGCATATTCAAACTACCCTGTTGGATATGGAATTAATTATTATGCAGAACCTGAATGTATAAATTTTAAAGGTTTGATTGATGGTTCAAGTTCTTATCGTGTTTGGGCAAGAAAAGAGGGTGCTATTGATATTGGACAAAGCAGCTGGATTAAAGAGGAGCAAGTAGTGATCAAGTAGTATTGGAAGCTATATTTAAATTTTAAAAATGGTATTACATTCGATAAACAATGTAATACCATTTTTGTTTTACATAAGATAATCATTTATACAATGATATAAATTGCTTCCTATTTATCATGCTATTTGCAGACAGTAATATCACTACTTCGAAAGTCAGTGCAAGAAAAGAAGTTAGGAGAATGAGGAACCTTACTGATTAAATTTTGGTGTGACGATAGGAATTTCTAATATAGGTGTCATAATAATAGCTTTTGGATTGCGCGTTTCGTAATCCTGTGTATATACTTTCTGGTACATCGTAAAAATCATATGTGCCATTTCTGAATTCAATTCGTAAAATCATAGATGATGGATTATAACCTACAGCGACTAAGTTTTTAGAAATTACTGGATATAAAGTCATGTTAGTTCATCTCCCTTCTTCAATATGTTTAGCTGTTAAGAAAGGGAAATCCTGCTAATTTATAGAATTATAATACTTAGATGCTATACATTGCATATTATATATCCATTTTGATTTTCCGACATATAAGTCGCTGCTATGAAGAACAAAGGGTGGCCTGCACTCATTTTCTATGGGGTAGGAAGAGGGTCTGATCGCTTCTATGCATGGCCGGATGCTCTCTTTTACCTAAAAAAGAAAGGTTTTATGTCGGTTTTTCAATTTGTATTTATATAGTACTGTTTTTTGTGATCGCTTAGTTTATTGTGAGTTCACACGAAATTCATATTGGTGTGATATTTTTATTTCACTATTGATTTACTAGTAATAGTTTTTCAAATAAAAAAGTTTGACCAAATGAAAAAAAAGTATATTATTTATACGAGGTTATATGTTTTTTATACTTTGCTGTTTAAAATTTTCGAATTAACTTATGCCAAAAGCAAAATGAAAGCCAACCTCTTATATTATATGTGTTACATGTAAGTATTATTAGAAAGATAGAGGGGAAAAAGTTGTCCAAAGTATATAGGCTTATTTGTTGAGGTGAAATCAAGATGTTGGTTTCATTTTCGTGTAAATCAACGGGAGAATTGAAAGGCAGGAGAAAGCAAGATGTCAGAAAATTATCGCTCTCGAGAAGAGCGAAGACAAGTACAAAAGAAAAAGCAACCAAGTGCTAATGTAGAAAAAACGAAAGGTAAAACATCGTTTTTTCGTAAATTTTTAATTGGATGTTTAATACTTGGAATCGTGGCGCTCGTAGGAGGAGTAACTACTTTTTTCATTATGATAAAAGATGCTCCGAAACTTGAAAAGGAAAAGCTTGTCAATCCATTATCAGCAAAAATTTATGATAAAGATAAAAAGCTGATATATGAATATGGGAAAGAGAAACGAACAAATATTACGTATGATCAAGTACCTAAGTTAATAGAAAATGCATTTTTAGCTACAGAGGATGCACGTTTTTATGATCATAGTGGTGTTGACTTCAAAGGGACTGCACGTGCTGTTTTAGTCAGCCTTACTGGGAATTATGGCTCACAAGGCGGAAGTACAATTACCCAACAGGTTATTAAAAACTATTTCTTGTCTATGGATAAAACCCCTAAGCGTAAGGCACAAGAAATATTTTTAGCTTATAAGTTAGAACAGCAATATTCAAAACATGAAATATTAGAAATGTATTTAAATAAGATTAATTTAGGGAACCGCTCATATGGTATTGCAACAGCAGCTGAAAACTATTATGGAAAAGAATTAAAGGACTTAACTTTACCACAGGCTGCGATGCTTGCAGGACTACCAAAAGGCCCTAGTATTTATGATCCAACAAAACCGCAAAATGTAGAGCGGGCAACAGAGCGTAGAAATGTTGTCTTACATTTAATGAATCGACATGGATATATTTCGAAAAAACAAATGGAAGAAGCATCGAAGGTCCCTGTAACCGACGGACTACTTCCTCCTAAAGAAGTTACAGAAATGCCATATCCAGCATTTATAGACGCTGTTGTGAAGGAAGTAGAGAAAGAGTTACCAGATGCAAACGTTGGATCTGATGGGTTATCTATTTACACAACTTTAGACCAAGAAGCGCAGAAATATGCTGATGATCTTTTAAACAAAAATATTATTAGTTATCCAAATGATAAATTCCAAGGTGCTTTTACATTTATGGATACAAAAACTGGAGAAATTCGTGCTATAGGTAGTGGACGTGGTGAAAATAAAGCGACATTCAAAGGGCATAATATGGCAATTGAACTAGATCGTTCAGCAGGTTCAACAATGAAGCCAATTTTTGACTATGGTCCAGCAATTGAATATTTAAAATGGCCAACTTATCATCAACTCGATGATTCAGCATATAAATATTCGACAGGACAACAGGTTCAAAATGCTGATAAAACGTATAAAGGTATGATAACAATGCGTGAGTCTCTTAAATGGTCTCGTAACATACCAGCAATTAAAACAGCAAAAGAGGTAGGATTAAGTAAAGCACAAAGCTTTGCAGAAAGCTTAGGTATTCCATTTAAAAAAGATGCAGTTGAGTCAACAGCAATTGGTACAAATGAAGTATCGCCAACTGAAATTGCAGGAGCATATGCTACATTTGGTAATGATGGTAAATATACAAAACCACACTTTGTTAAAAAAGTGGTTTATCCTGATGGGAAATCACAAAGTTTTGAACCAAAATCGAAACGTGTTATGGAAGATTATACAGCATATATGATCACAGATATGCTACGTTCTGTTGTGAGTTCTGGTACTGGTACAGCAGCTAATGTAAGTTCTTTAGATGTGGCAGGTAAAACAGGAACAACAAACTATTCATCTGAACAAATATCGAAATATGGTATACCATCTAGTGCATCGCGTGATAGTTGGTTTGCGGGTTACACACCGCAGTATACAATGGCAGTTTGGACTGGATATATGAAAGATAGTCCTGAAGATTATATAAGCAGCAAAAATACGAAAATTGCACAACAGATTTTTAAAGAAATGATGAGTAAATTTGGAACAAATACGTCACGCTTTAAGGCGCCAAGTAGTGTTGTTCAAGAGGGTGATGAATTACGTGTGAAAGGTGCAAAACGAGATTCTTCTCCAAATCCGAGCACGTCAAATTCAAACTCAAGTGAACAGCAGAAAAATGATGGTCAAAATAAACAGCAAGAACAGCAGCAACAAACAGATGGAGATAAAAAACAACAAGAGCAAAAACAAAATGAAGAAAATAAGCAAAATAATGATCAAAATAAACAAAATGAAGACAATGCAACAAATAATCAAGGTGGAAATGATCAAGGGAATACAACCCCGCCGAGCAATGGAAATGGTCAAGGGAATACAACTCCGCCGAGCAATGGAAACGGCCAAGGAAATACAACTCCACCAGGCAGTGGAAACGGCCAAGGAAATACAACTCCACCAGGCAGTGGAAATGGCCAAGGGAATACAACCCCGCCAGGCAGCGGAAATGGCCAGGGGAATACAACCCCGCCAGGCAGCGGAAATGGCCAGGGGAATACAACTCCACCAAGCGGTGGAAACGGCCATGAAAATGCAACACAACCGAGCAATGGAAATGGTCAAGGAGAGGCAACTCCAAATGGTGGTCAATAAATATAATGTTTTTTAAAGTTTCAATCATATAAAAGTGTATGGAAAACACCTAGGATACCGGAGATCGATCGGTAACTTAGGTGTTTTTTTGTATGCTATCATGTATAAAAATACTGTATATGAAATGGAAGAATATATATATGTTCAAATGTTGAAGGTCCCATAAAAATTTTGAAAATAAATTGATGGGAAATGATAGAAAATCTGGAGAGGTGGATACGGAGAATGGGGAGGATGACCATAATAGGTAGTGCCACTAGGAGGTGTGCCGTGATGCCAAAATGAAGGTGTTACTCCACCTGATAATTGATATTGCTGCCAAGTTGCTGGGAGTTCAATGCCAACATCAGAAGTTGCTGTATGAACGGGAACAGAATGGACAGAAGGAGAGGCAACTGGGGCTACAACGGCAATTCTTGTTGGAAATAAATACATAAAAGAATCACCCCTAAATCGTATTGTATAGCAGTATATTCTTGCACGAGCTGCAAATGTGCACGCGAATTTTTACAGAGTATAGAATGTATATAAAAAAGAACAAGAAAGAACAGAAATGAGTTCTTTCTTGTTGGAAAGACATTTAGATATTGTAGTAGTTTCATTAACAGCAATCGTGGTCGTTGCCAATAGCTAACGCGCTAAAAGAAACCGGACCTACTATTGCAGCTTCGGCACCAGCAGTCATATTTTCAACAGTAAGCGTGTAAATATGAGTTCCGGATCTTAGATCTTTGTCAATTGCTTGGAAGGTTACAGCATAAAATTGTTCTGAATCAGTGGATTCGATCCCAACTTGAGTGTTGAAAATCTCAGTATTATCGCGGAAAATACGAAATACGATTTGAGCGATGTTTGTAACTCCTTCAACTCCAACTGTTGCGATTAATTCTACTGTGTTGTCACGGGAGTCTCTACGTGGAATATTTACTCGTAACTGAGCAACTGAATTTCTTTTTGGAGAATGGTCAATTGGAATTGGTTGTCTTGCATTTGTTTTACTACGTGGCTGAATAGCTTGAAAATCAATAATATGCGTTATAATTCTCACCACCTATTGTTTGATACCTTATAATATGAAGACTCTAGAGAATAGCTTGGACATTCTTACTAAAAAGGTATATAAGCTCTACAGAAAACTTTATTAAAAAATCGTATTGGGGGCATGAAGTTAAAATGAAGAGCCGCTTTCAATAATTATATTCAAAAAAAATATAAACTTATTTAATAGTTCAATAGTCGAAAGACTAACTCCAACTATAGATGGTGGACTTTTTTTATAAAAACACATCTATTTACGGAAGGAAGTTCCTGTATAAAAAGATACAATATGATTGTAATAAATAATACCTTTTATGAGTTTTTATATGGAGATAATAGCACCATTCAGCCTAGTTATTCTTTAGGAGTGGCTTTTGAGGTGTCAGAAGATATAGCCGCATCTGTTGAACAGGATGGCATTCAATTTTTTTTGTCGATTCCGACGATATTTGGTATTTTCGGGACTGTGATTTAGTAGTAAGTTATCATAAGAAAATGGACGAAATTGAATTTAACTATGTAAAATAATAATTTTATTAAAAATGAAAATATTTTATATAAAAATTGTATTTAATTAATATCGATATATAAAATAAGTGTGAGCGAGTTGTGTATATGTACAACTCGCTTTTTTGTGTGCTGAAAAAAGATAATAAAATATACGGAGTAAATTGTTTGTTGTATAAGCTTTATATGGAATTTTATTGAAAATCAATATATTTCGGTTTGAAAGAAAAAGAAGGGACAATGGGCTTTTTGATAAAAAATTTAGACGTTATTCTTAAAAAACAATTTTATTACAGCAGGAAAAGTATAGGAAACTTATCATTATAAAATAAATTGAAATCTTCTAAAAACTCTGATACATTGAGATAGAAATGTAGTTCACAATGTTGTAAAGGCTTACAGTTATGTGCACGAAGATCTATTAGGATTGGAGGAAATGATAATGAAAGCTGAAGAAAAATTTTCCCCGGGATTAGATGGTGTAGTCGCAGCGGAGACGAAAATTTCGTTTCTCGATACGGTAAAAGGTGAAATTGTTATTCAAGGATATGACTTAATTGAACTATCAAAGACAAAAGGTTATTTAGACATTGTGCACCTTTTATTAGAAGAACATCTACCAAATGAGGATGAAAAGGAAAAACTTGAAAAGAAATTGAAGGAAGAATATGAAGTACCAGAAGGTGTATTCAATGTTTTAAAAGCATTGCCAAAAGAAACACACCCGATGGATGGGTTACGTACAGGTGTATCAGCATTAGCTGGTTATGATAACGATATTGAAAACCGTTCGCTAGGAGTGAACAAAAGTCGTGGTTATAAATTGTTAAGCAAAGTGCCAAATATTGTTGCGAACAGTTATCATATTTTAAACAATGAAGAGCCAATTGGGCCGCTTCAGGAGTTATCGTATAGTGCGAATTTCTTTTATATGTTAACTGGTAAAAAACCGACTGAGCTTGAAGAGAAAATCTTCGACCGCTCTTTAGTTTTATATAGTGAACATGAAATGCCAAACTCTACATTCACAGCTCGCGTTATCGCATCTACGCAATCAGACTTATATGGTGCTTTAACAGGAGCAGTCGCATCCTTAAAAGGAAGCCTACATGGCGGTGCAAATGAAGCAGTTATGTACATGCTGTTAGAAGCTGGAAATGTTGAGAAATTTGAAGAGTTACTGCAAAAAAAATTATATAACAAAGAAAAAATCATGGGATTTGGACATCGCGTCTACATGAAGAAGATAGATCCAAGAGCACTCATGATGAAAGAAGCTTTAAAACAGTTATGTGATGTAAAAGGTGATTATACATTATATGAAATGTGTGAAGCTGGAGAGAAAATTATGGAGAAGGAAAAAGGAATCTATCCGAATCTAGATTATTATGCAGCTCCAGTATATTGGATGTTAGGTATTCCAATTCAACTGTACACGCCAATCTTTTTCAGTTCTAGAACAGTAGGCTTATGTGCGCATGTTATTGAACAGCATACAAACAATCGCTTGTTCCGCCCACGTGTAAATTATATCGGCGAGCGACATGTGCTTAGCAAATAAAAACAACTGGGGAGTTGTTAAGGCCGCCCGCCAGGTGGGTGTTTGACCGACACCCATCCTCAATAATAACGAATTTTCGACAGAAAGGGAAGGATAGCATGATTAAAACAAATGAAATTAAACAAAAAGATGCAATTTTAGAAGAGATTACGGATTATGTATTAAATAAAGAGGTGACGAGCTCAGAAGCATTTAGCACAGCACGCTATGTGTTACTTGATACGCTTGGATGCGGAATTTTAGCGCTGCAATATCCTGAATGTACGAAACTCCTTGGACCAGTTGTACCAGGAACAGTTGTGCCAAATGGTACACGTGTACCAGGAACATCATTTGTACTTGATCCAGTACGCGGTGCTTTTAATATTGGATGTATGATTCGTTGGCTGGATTATAACGATACATGGCTTGCTGCAGAATGGGGACACCCGTCTGATAATTTAGGTGGAATTTTAGCTGTTGCAGATTATGTGAGCCGCGTTCGTATTTCAGAAGGAAAAGAACCATTAAAAGTACGCGATGTACTTGAAATGATGATTAAAGCTCATGAAATCCAAGGTGTACTTGCATTAGAAAATAGTTTAAACCGCGTTGGTCTTGACCATGTATTATATGTAAAAGTAGCGACAACAGCAGTTGTTACAAAAATGCTTGGTGGCACGCGTGAAGAAATCTTTAATGCATTGTCTCATGCATGGATTGATAACTCTAGTCTTCGTACATATCGTCATGCCCCAAATACAGGTTCACGTAAATCATGGGCAGCTGGGGATGCAACAAGCCGTGGTGTTTACCTTGCACTTACTGCATTAAAAGGTGAAATGGGTTATCCAACAGCATTATCTGCACCAGGATGGGGATTCCAAGATGTATTATTTAATAAGCAGGAACTAAAATTAGCAAGACCTTTAGATTCTTATGTAATGGAAAATGTATTGTTTAAAGTATCATATCCAGCAGAATTCCATGCTCAAACAGCTGCAGAATGCGCAGTGAAATTACATCCAGAAGTGAAAGAGCGATTAGAGGAAATTGACCGTATTACAATTACAACACATGAATCGGCGGTTCGTATTATTGATAAAGAAGGTCCATTAAATAACCCAGCTGACCGCGATCATTGCTTACAATACATTACTGCAATTGGTCTATTAAAAGGCGATATCGTTGCAGATGACTATGAGGATGAAGTTGCATTTGACCCTCGTGTAGATGAATTACGAAATAAGATGGTTGTTGTAGAAAATAAACAGTATAGTTTGGATTACCTTGATCCGAACAAGCGCTCAATCGCCAACGCTGTTCAAGTTCATTTTAAAGATGGCACAGTAACAGAAAACGTAGAGTGTGAATACCCATTAGGTCACCGTTTCCGTAGAGACGAAGCGATTCCAAAGGTTGTTCAAAAGTTTTCTGCAAATATGGCTGTTCATTATTCTAATAAACAGCAAGAAAAAATTCATGAAGCTTGTTTGAATGAAGAAAAGTTAGAAAATATGAATGTAAATGAATTTGTAGATCTTTTCTTAATTTAAGTATAGGGGGAATAAGAATGGCTTGGGTTGTGAATAAACCGTCAACACAAGAAGAGCTTGCTAATCGATTCCGAGCTTTAGTAGAGGCACCTGAAATTTTACAAATCCCTGGTGCTCATGATGCAATGGCTGCTCTTGTTGCAAAAAACACTGGGTTTTCAGCTCTTTATTTATCGGGAGCTGCTTATACAGCAAGTAAGGGTTTGCCAGATTTAGGTATTGTAACGTCTACTGAAGTAGCTGACAGAGCAAGAGATCTTGTTAGAGCAACGGACTTACCTCTTCTTGTCGATATTGATACAGGATTTGGTGGAGTGTTAAATGTAGCAAGAACGGCTGTAGAGATGGTGGAAGCAAATGTAGCCGCTGTCCAAATTGAAGATCAACAATTACCGAAAAAATGTGGACACTTAAATGGAAAAAAACTTGTTTCCACTGAGGAATTAGTACAGAAGATTAAAGCGATTAAAGAAGTAGCACCAACACTTGTTGTTGTAGCACGTACAGATGCTCGCGGTGTAGAAGGATTAGATGCAGCAATTGAAAGAGCGATTGCTTATGTAAAAGCAGGTGCAGATGCTGTTTTCCCGGAAGCACTTCAATCCGAAGAAGAATTCCGTTTGTTCAACAGTAAAGTAAATGTTCCGTTGCTTGCGAACATGACTGAATTTGGGAAAACTCCATATTATAGTGCAGAAGAATTTGCAAATATGGGCTTCCAAATGGTGATTTATCCGGTTACATCACTTCGCGTTGCAGCAAAAGCATATGAGCGTGTGTTTATGCTAATTAAAGAAACAGGCTCACAAAAAGAAGGGTTATCTAACATGCAAACGAGAAGTGAATTGTATGAAACAATTTCGTATCATGATTTTGAGGAATTAGATAACGGAATTGCAAAAACAGTTTTATCTGAAGATCAATAGAACAGAGAAGAAAGGCGATGATGGGACATCTTGGGCAAGAACAACTGCTTGATGTGAGAATTCATCGCCTTTTTATATGATTTGAATTGTTGTATACAAGAGGTGAGAAGATATGAGTTCTACAAAAGATTTCTCTGTAGAAAAATGGATGCAGCAAGATTTCCAGTTTGTGAGAAGTAACGATACGATTACTGAAACAGTTAAACTTCTTATTAAAATATCAAAGGATGAACTTCCTGTGCTAGATGGAAAGCAAATGATTGGCATTGTAAAACTAACAGATTGTATTCAGTGGATACAACAAAAAAGTGATAAAAGTATGTTAGTTCATATGATTGTCACTAATTCTATTAATAAGGGTAGTATGAAAACAACTATGAACGAATTACAGGATATACCATTTTATGTGACAACTGAACAAGACGGAGTACTTGTAGGAATCATAGACAAGCCTGAACTTTTCGCTTTTCAAAAGTTTCTAAAACAGCAATTAAAAGAATCACAACAATTAATTGAATGGTTTCGTTTGTCTTTCGACACTGCGTATGAAGGCATTGCGATTGTGGATGAAAACGGCGTCATTCAAATGTTTAATGATACGTATAGCCGCTTTGTCGGAGTATCGAAAGAAGAAGCAATTGGACAACTGGCCGAAAATGTAATTGAGAATACGAGGCTTCCAGTTGTATTAAAAACAGGGGTACCAGAAAGAAATCAAGTGCATCGTTTGCAAGGCCAAAATTTAGTTGTGCATCGGATGCCGATTTGGAAGCAAGGAAGAGTGATAGGTGCTGTAGGCATGCTTATTCATGAAGGGATTTCAGATATTTATAAAATACTAGAGAGGTTTGATCAAAAAGATAGTGCTGTCAAACCGTTATTTTCTAAACCGAAGAAGAAGCAAATTCGATTCGAAGATATTCTTGGAGAAAGTCAGACGATTTCTGAAACGAAAAAAATGGCTCGAAAAGCAGCTAGGTCGAAAGCGTCTGTGTTAATTACTGGAGAAAGTGGTGTTGGTAAAGAGCAATTTGCAAGAGCTATACATGATACAGGTATAACAAAAAACGGTCCATTTATCAGTGTGAACTGTGCTGCTATTCCTGATAATTTACTAGAATCCGAACTGTTTGGTTATGCAGAAGGTGCTTTTACAGGTGCCAAAAAGAACGGGAAAGCAGGGAAGTTTGAACTTGCGAATCATGGCACGTTATTTTTAGACGAAATCGGTGATATGTCTCTATTAACACAGGTGAAAATTTTACGTGTTTTACAAGAAAGGGAGATAGAAAGAATTGGTGGTACACATCCAATTCCAGTTGATTTTAGGCTAATTGCAGCGACAAATAAAGATTTAAAACAAATGGTTAGAGAAGGTACATTTAGAGAAGATTTATATCATCGTCTTCATGTTATTCCGATTCATATTCCACCACTTCGTTTTCGAAAGCAAGACATCCCACTCATTGTCGAAGAACATTTACAAAAGTTATGTCAAATGTATGGTGCTAAAGAAAAGACACTTGATAAAGAAGTATTACGCCTTATGTTCCATTACAATTGGCCAGGAAATGTTCGGGAATTAATCAATGTGTTAGAAAGACTATTTGCACTATCGGATGATGTACATATACGAGCTAAGGATTTACCAGAAGAATTCTATTATCGGGATATGGAACAGAAAAAATTAGTACCTATGATTCAGTCTTTACCAGCAAAGCAAGAAGCGATGAAAGTGGTACGTGAAGAGGAAGAGCGAGGATTAATTGAACGCGTTTTAAAAGAAGCAAAAGGGAATAAGTCAAAGGCAGCAGCATTGTTAGGGATTTCTAGGGCGACTCTTTATAACAAATTATCACGATTCAAAATCTAGACAAATTGTTATAAACAGTGTAAAACTGTCTAGACAGTTTTACGTTTTCTATTTATTTAGCCCAGGTTCTATCAAGTTTTTAGTTTGGCATAGATTTTGCATATAAAGAAAATGAAGACCGAAATGATAGGGGGATACAGATGGAGAAAACAAAGTTGCAATGGGACGAATTTTTTTCGCTGAATAAGAATCTTAATACAACTTTTTTTACACCGGAAGATTTTTCAGGTGATGAAGATTTAATCGCAAAAACAACAGAACAGTTTGTTAAACAGGAAATTGTTCCTCAAATTGAAAATATCGAGCAGCACAATTATCAAGTTTCTCGCGGGTTGTTTGAAAAGGCCGGAGAACTTGGGTTGTTAAGTATAGAGGTACCAGAAGAATATGGTGGGTTCGAATTAGGAAAGGCAGTTTCTGGCCTTGTAGCAGAAAAGATGGGATATGCAGGAGCATTTAGTGTTTCCTTTAATATTCATGCTGGTGTAGGAACATTGCCATATATATACTATGGCACAAACGAGCAGAAGGAAAAATACTTACCTAAAATTGCATCAGGCGAATGGATTGGAGCGTATGCATTAACAGAACCTAATGCTGGATCAGATGCATTAAGTGCAAAAACAAGCGCTGTATTAAATGAAGAAGGAACAACTTGGAAATTAAATGGGGAAAAGCAGTGGATTACAAATGCTCATATGGCTGATGTATATGTTGTTTTTGCAAAGACAAATAAAGGAATGACAGCATTTATTGTCGAAAGAACATGTGAAGGTGTTTCAATTGGCTTAGAAGAAAAGAAAATGGGCATTAAAGGATCTTCGACTGCGACACTCATTTTAGAGGATGTTGTAATTCCAGTTGAAAATGTATTAGGGGAAGTTGGAAAGGGTCATTACGTAGCCCTTAATATCCTCAATTTCGCTAGATTGAAACTCGCTTTTGGAAATATTGGAACAGCAAAACAAGCAATTGGTTTATCTGTTCAATACGGAAAAGAACGAAAACAGTTTCAAACAGAATTAGTTGATTTCACGATGATTCAAGAGAAAATTGCAAATATGATTATCGCTACATACGGTGCAGAGAGTGCAGCTTATCGAACAGCAGGCGTAATTGACGAGGCAATTCATGAGACAAATGGGGATGGAAGCATCATGCAGAAAATGTCTCAATTTGCAATGGAGTGTGCCATTAATAAAGTGAATGCTTCGGAAACACTAGGAAATATTGTGGATGAAGCTGTACAAATTCATGGTGGCTACGGTTATATGCAAGAATATGAAGTAGAACGATTATATCGTGATGCTAGAATTAGTCGTATATTTGAAGGAACGAATGAAATTAACCGCTTAACAGTTGCGAAAATGTTAATGAAACAAACGAAGCAAATAGGAGATCAAGTAGACGAAGGCACATTTGAAAATATAGAACGAAACCATCGTTATATTTTATTATCGAAACAGTTATTGAAGCAATCTTTGAAAACGCTATCTCAAACTCCTGAATTAAAAATCGAGCAAGAACAAGAATATTCACGCGTATTAGCAGACATGTTGAAAGATGTGTATGTAATGGAATCAGCATTTTTACGTACGAAGAAAGCAGTGAGTAAAAATGGTGAAGAAAAAGAACGTACAAAACAGTTCGTAACAGATGTTCTTTGTGAGGAAGGATATCGTAAAGTAGAATCAGCGGCAATGGTTCTTCTTTCTGCAGCAGTACAAGAAGAGCAAAATAGAAACGCTATTCTAGATGAAATTCGTCAACTGTCAATACCTCTATATACGAACATATTTATGAAAAAGAGAGAAATTGCAAAAGCCATTATAAATCGCGGAAAATATATTGTTTAAATAGGAGGAGAACAATATGAAAAAGATTGGTTTTATTGGTTTAGGTAATATGGGCCTTCCAATGTCTAAAAATTTAGTTAAATCAAATTGCACTGTATATGGCGTCGATTTAAATAAAGATGCTGAGGCTTCTTTTGAGAAAGATGGAGGAATCATCGGCTTATCAATTGCAAACTTGGCAGAAACATGTGATTTGATTTTTACAAGTTTACCATCTCCGCGAGCTGTGGAAGCGGTTTATTTTGGAGAAGAGGGTTTAATTGAGAATAGTCATCCGAATGTTGTTCTAATTGATACCAGTACAGTAGCACCGCAATTGAATAAAAGATTAGCAGAAGCTGCTAATGATAAAAAAGTAGATTTCTTAGCAGCACCGGTTAGTGGTGGGGTGATTGGAGCAGAAAATCGCACATTAACTTTTATGGTCGGTGGATCAAAAGAAGTATATGAAAAAGGTTTACCAGTGATGGAAGTATTAGGGGCAAATGTGTTTCATGTAAGTGAACAAATTGATAGTGGCACGACTGTAAAGCTTATTAATAACTTATTGATAGGTTTCTACACAGCGGGTGTAAGTGAAGCTTTGACTTTAGCGAAGAAAAACAATATGGATTTAGAGAAAATGTTTGATATTCTAAATGTGAGTTACGGACAAAGTAGAATTTATGAGCGCAACTATAAAAGCTTTATTGCACCAGAAAACTATGAGCCAGGTTTTACTGTAAATCTATTAAAGAAAGATTTAGGATTTGCGGTTGATTTAGCAAAAGAAAGTGAACTTCACTTACCAGTAAGTGAAATGCTGTTGAACTTGTATGATGAAGCGGGTAAAGCGGGGTATGGGGAAAAAGACATGGCTGCTTTATATAAGAAGATAAGTGAACAAGTAATCTCTAGTCATGAATAATGAATGGTTATAGCGTCGAATTATAAATTGTGAGAAACAATTCGAACTTATAACAATAAAAAAGGAGCGAATACAATGATTACAACAGAAATTAAACGAGTGAAAAATCATATTAATGGTGAATGGGTAGAATCTACTGGTACGGAAGTTGAAGCTGTTCCAAATCCTGCAACTGGGAAAATAATCGCTTATGTTCCGCTTTCTCCAAAAGAAGATGTGGAGCGTGCTGTTGAAGCTGCAAAAACAGCTTATGAAACATGGTCTAAAGTGCCGGTTCCAAATCGTTCAAGACAGCTATACAAATATTTACAACTTTTGCAAGAAAATAAAGATGAGCTTGCGAAAATTATCACATTAGAAAATGGAAAAACATTAAAAGATGCGAGTGGTGAAGTACAGCGTGGTATTGAGGCTGTAGAATTGGCAACATCAACACCAAATTTAATGATGGGGCAAGCACTCCCGAACATTGCAGGTGGAATTGATGGTTCGATTTGGCGTTACCCAATTGGAGTTGTTGCTGGTATTACACCGTTTAACTTCCCAATGATGATTCCATTATGGATGTTCCCATTAGCAATTGCTTGCGGTAACACATTCGTATTAAAAACATCTGAAAGAACACCACTTTTAGCTGAGAGACTGGTAGAGTTATTCTATGAAGCAGGTTTCCCAAAAGGAGTTTTAAATTTAGTGCAAGGCGGAAAAGACGTTGTAAATAGCATTCTAGAAAATAAGGACATTCAAGCGGTTTCATTCGTTGGATCTGAGCCAGTTGCACGTTATGTATACGAAACAGGAACAAAATATGGAAAACGAGTACAAGCACTCGCAGGAGCGAAAAATCATGCGATTGTTATGCCAGATTGCAATCTTGAAAAAACAGTACAAGGTGTTATTGGTTCTGCATTTGCGAGCAGTGGAGAGCGCTGCATGGCATGTTCTGTTGTAGCTGTTGTGGATGAAATTGCTGATGAGTTTATTGATGTACTAGTAGCGGAAACACGTAAATTAAAAGTTGGCGATGGTTTCCATGAAGATAATTATGTAGGTCCATTAATTCGTGAATCTCATAAAGAGCGTGTACTAGGCTATATTAATAGTGGTGTAGCAGATGGGGCTACTTTATTAGTAGATGGTCGTAAAATTAATGAAGAAGCCCGTGAAGGATATTTTGTTGGAGCAACAATCTTTGATGGTGTGAATCAAGATATGAAAATCTGGCAAGATGAAATTTTTGCTCCAGTTTTAAGTATTGTGAGAGTAAAAGATTTAGAAGAAGGCATTAAACTTACAAATCAATCCAAATTTGCAAATGGTGCAGTTATTTATACATCAAGCGGTAAACATGCGCAAACATTCCGTGATAATATCGATGCAGGAATGATTGGCGTAAACGTTAACGTTCCAGCACCGATGGCATTCTTCGCATTTGCTGGAAATAAAGCATCCTTCTATGGTGATCTTGGAACAAATGGAACAGACGGTGTTCAATTCTATACACGTAAAAAAGTTGTGACAGAGCGCTGGTTTTAATAGATGAATAGCATATACATGTAACTTGTTACATGTACAAAAAGTACCCCCCTCATTAGAGAGGGGGTACTTTTCATCGTTAACTATTCTTTTCAAAAGCTAATTTGATACCAAATCCAATTAATACAATACCAGTAAGTCCTTGGATGTATATTTGAGTAGCTGGTTTTTTCATGAAAACACTGATTTTATCAATTAAGAAGATATAAAAGGCAAACCATATCACGGTTAAAACGAGATAGGTAAGACCCATGGTTAGAAATTGAATGAATGTATTATGGTTAGGATTTAAAAATTGTGGTAAAAAGGTCAAAAAGAATACAGCGACTTTAGGATTTAAAAGATTAGTAAGAAACCCTTGGCGAAAACAAGAGCTGTTTTCATCTGCACGTTTCATAGGTAACTCATTTGTATCTATGCTGTTTAAAGATAAAAGTGCTTTTATTCCTAAATAGACTAGATAAATGGCACCAACATATTTAAAAATAGAAAATAAGAGAGCAGATTTAACAATGATAGCGGAAAGCCCAATTACAGCAGCTAAAGTATGAATTAAAAGGGCGATACATGTGCCGAAAACCGTTTTTACACCTCCTATTTTTCCTGAAGTAAGAGTGTTTTTTGTAGCCATTGCAGTATCAGGACCGGGTAAAATAATAAGACAAATAGACATGATAATAAAAAGAAGATAGTTCTCCACAATCACTCCACCTTTCTGTGCTTGTTTTTCAGAAAATTTAATTAAAAATAGTTTAACACAATTTAAGTGATATGATAAATAAAATTTAAGTATGTTAAAATATATCTATCATATTGTTTGAAGGAGCATGAGGTATGGAAAATATAAATATCGGAAAAAAGGTGAAAGAGCTTCGGGAATATAAGGAGCTGAGTATGCGAGAGTTAGCTGAAATGGCAGAAATAACACCTTCTATGTTAAGTCAAATTGAACGAGGATTAGCTAATCCTTCGATTCAAACATTGAAATTGCTAGCCAAGGCTTTAGAAGTTCCAACTTTTAGTTTTCTCATTGAAGATACGAACACGGATGATCTAGTTATAAGAGCGAATGCACGTAAAAAAATGATCGTAGGAAATTTATCCTATGAATTATTATCACCAGATTTAACGGGTGCTTTGGCAGTATCTTTAATGACTTTGCCACCTAATTCTGTTTCCTCCGAAAAACTTTTAGAGCATAAAGGAGAGGAAATTGCTCATGTTTTAGAAGGACAGATTATCTTGTATTTACAGCAAGATATATACACTTTATACCCCGGGGATAGTGTGAAAATCCCTTCTTACATGAAACATAAATGGGAGAATCTATTTGATCAAGATGCCGTTATTTTATTCGCTGTAACGCCTCCATCGTTCTGATAATGAAGATACATAATACATATGTCTAGAAAGAAAAAAGCTAGATGAAGCAGCAAATAGGTTGCTTTCATCTAGCTTTTTGATTAGGCATTAAGCAGATTGAAGAAGCGATTGACATCTTCATCTGAAACATCACTTAATTGTTTATATTTATACTTTGGATTTTGATCTTTGTCGACAACGACTGAACGTACTCCTTCAAAGAAATCTTCGTGCCTCATGAAATTTTTAGCGAGCACGAGATCTGTTGCAAAGCATTCTTCTATCGATTTTTCCTTTCCGTCAATAAGTTGTTTTAATGTTACTTTTAATGAGAACGGAGATTTTGATAGTAATGTTTCTTTCGTTTTTGAAGCGAAGGATCCGTCAGCATTATCTAATGAATGGATGATATCTTCAACTGTATGGAATGAAAAATGTTGATCAATTTCTTCTAATAAGAAAACAAGTTCACTTTCTACACTAGGAGCTGTTTCATATTTATTAATGAGTTCTTTTAAAGTGATATGTATATTTTGATCATGCCAATTTACCTTTTCGATTGCATCTAGGAAAGTAGGTAAAGTTTCCGATGGCATATAATGATCAGCAGCTTTTATATATAATACATCAGCAGCTTTTAAAACAGATGCTGTTAACGCAACATACCGACCAGTCTGCCCAGGAGCCTTGTTTAAGAAATAAGCAGCTCCAACGTCTGGGAAAAAACCAATGTTCATCTCAGGCATGGCCCATTTTGTACGATCTGTTACAATTCTATATTTTGCCCCATTCGTAAGACCGACGCCACCACCCATTACAATTCCATCTAAACAAGCAATAATTGGTTTTGGATAATGATATATATAAGTATCTATTTCGTATTCTTCTTCAAAAAAATGTTCAGCATGCTGTAATGCAACTTCATTTGAACGTGCTTCGTATAATGTTTTTATATCACCGCCAGCGCAAAATCCTTTCGTGCCAGCACCTTTCAAGATTACTACGGCAATACGATCATCTTTTTCCCATTCTTTTAGTTTCTGACCAATCGGATGTAACATATCATAAGATAAAGAGTTAAGTGCTTTTGGGCGATTTAAAGTGATTGACGCGACGCCATTTTCGTGAATGGAAAATAAAACATTTTCAGTCATTTTGAATCCTCCTCTTATATATCTTCTCATTCTTATTTCTCGATACAAGCTAAAATGTCCTTTATAATTTATTTGATATTGCAAGTAGCGTGCCAGTTTTAATGTCCTTAATTAAGAAGAAATGCCAGTAATAAAGTGTCTAACTGTCTAAACAAATGGACATTTAGACGTCGAACTAGATACTTTTTAGAATGGTGCATATTTTGACGAGTTATATTTGCAGGATTTCAACATATGAAAATGAATATTACAACATCAGTCATTTAAAATGTAGGGGTATTGTTTGTAACTTGAAAATGAAGGGAATACTATATACCATATTTAATTTGAAAGAAAATGAGTAATTGGAATGAATTCAATATGGATAGCAACTTCACTTTGTTTTATTTACTGAATTGTCTTGCTTTTAACGAAGTGAGAGTTTGTATATAATAGGAGTAGAGAAAGGGGAGATCGGAATGCCAGGGCCTTTGCTATTATCGGTTATTATTTTGTCTTCTCTCATGGTAGGAATTACACAGTATTTTCATCGTACAGATACGACAGAAGAAATTAAAGATAAAGTACGTCTCGTATTTCCGGTTTTTATATTATCTATCTCACTGTGTTATGTGTTAAATAAAGATGGATATATCGTGGCATCATTCTCATTTTTTATAGCAATTGTTTTAATAACTGTATTGTACTATATAATGAAAGAGTATTTGCAAAAATAAAGATGCCTGAAAAGGCATCTTTATTTTTATGAAATTAAACAATTTATACCGGAATTTGAAGATGTGAATTCATATTACTGTTTACCTGCTTTTCTAAAATTGCTTTCTGTATACTTGTTTTTTAAGCTATTATTGCTTTGACTTTAGGATATTAATCAACTTATTGAATCATATTTTTATTGGGACTGTTTTTTGTATCATATAAAATCATTCAACTTGTAGAACATTCAGCTCATTCTTCTTTTCCAAACGGTCACGCGACATCAGCGATTCTATTTTAAACATCGTGACTTAATTTCAAATCCACATGAAACATTGTTAATTTCACATACCGTATTATAATTTAAAAAATACATATAGCATAAAAAAATAAAATGAATGTGAAAGTGAATTCTTCATCATGTATTCACTTGTCAATCGTGAATAGCCGCTATACTATTAAAGTATAGAGAACTAGAAAAGGGGTTGTATTTATATGAAATTTGAGATGCATACAAAGATTATTTCAAATGAAAAAGAAATGAGATTACATATAGAAGAAAATATCTTTCAATTAATATTAGACGGTTATCATTTATTTGCTGTGGATGAAATGTTACCTTTATATAAATCTGATCAAGAAAGAATCGGTAGTGCAATCGTTCAAAAGTTAGAGTGGGAAGATGGGAAGACAACACTTAACTACCAACTGGTTTCATTACAATCAGTAAATTAAAAGAGAGAAAGGAAGGAAAAGATGAAGTTTTTTCATACAGCGGATTGGCATTTAGGAAAACTTGTTCACGGTGTGTATATGACCGAAGATCAACGAATTGTATTAGATCAGTTCGTTCAAGCTGTGGAAGAAGAAAAACCAGATGCCGTAATTATTGCAGGTGATTTGTATGACCGAGCGATTCCTCCAACAGAAGCAGTAGATTTACTAAATGATGTATTAAAAAAGATAGTGATTGATTTACAAACGCCAGTAATTGCAGTAGCAGGGAATCATGATAGTCCAGACCGTATTCATTTTGGCAGCAGTTTAATGAAAAAACAAGGGTTACATATTGTTGGCCAATTTCAATTTCCGTATGAACCAGTTGTTTTACATGATAAGTATGGGGAAGTGCATTTCCATTTAACCCCATATGCGGATCCAAGTATTGTAAGACATGTGATGAAAAATGAAGATATTCGGTCGCATGATGATGCGATGCGTATTTTCATGAATGAACTTTCAGAAACGATGAATCAAGAAGCAAGACACGTATTTGTAGGCCATGCATTTGTCACTTCTTCAGGTGAAGCAGAAGAAAATACGAGTGATGCAGAGCGTCCGCTTTCCATCGGCGGTGCTGAATACGTAAATAGTCATTATTTTGATAAGTTTCATTACACAGCACTTGGGCATTTGCACCAAGCGCACTTTGTACGTAATGAAACGATTCGTTATTCTGGTTCACCACTTGCGTATTCTATTTCTGAAGAGCGGCATAAAAAAGGGTATTATATTGTGGAATTAGACGAAACAGGTCAAGTGGAAATAGAAAAGTGTTTATTTACACCTCGTCGCCAAATGCGAACAGTAGAAGCGAAAATAGATGATTTATTAAAGTATCCAACAAGTGAAGATTATGTCTTCGTAAAGTTATTAGATGAAAATCCTGTACTGCAGCCAATGGAAAAAATTCGTTCTGTATATCCAAATGCTATGCATGTTGAACGCTCTATGCAAAGACGAGAATTTACAGAAACCAATGAAGTTACTGTTTCTAGACATAAAACAGATGATCTATCCCTTTTGAAAGCTTTTTATAGAGAAATGAAGGGCTCAGATTTATCAGAAGAGAAAGAACGTCTTTTCTTAGACGTATTACAAACAGTGCAGGAACGGGAAGGTGAACGAGGATGAGACCACTTCAGCTTATTATGACCGCATTTGGTCCGTATAAACAGCGAGAAGTTATCGATTTCAGCGATCTTGGCGATCACCGTATTTTTGCTATTTCAGGAAATACGGGAGCTGGGAAAACAACGATATTTGATGCGATTTGTTATGTATTATATGGGGAAGCGAGCGGAGAAGAACGTAGTGATACGAGTATGCTACGTAGCCAATTTGCTGATGATAATATATACACAAGTGTAGAATTAACCTTCCGTTTGAAAGGAAAGCAATACGAAATAAAAAGACAGCTCGGTCATAAAAAACAAGGGAATAAAACAGTTACAGGGCATGCTGTTGAGCTATATGAAGTAATAGGTGATGAGAAGGTTCCATGTGTGGATCGTTTTCATGTGACAGATGTGAACAAAAAGGTTGAAGATTTAATCGGACTTAGCAAACATCAATTTAGTCAAATTGTTATGCTTCCGCAAGGAGAATTCCGAAAACTATTAACGTCTGAAACAGAAAATAAAGAAGAAATTTTACGTCGTATTTTTAAAACAGATCGTTATAAATTAATGCGTGAATTGTTAGATCAAAAACGTAAACAGTGGAAAGACGTCTTACAAGAAAAGCAAAAAGAAAGAGAACTGTACTTCCGTAATGTTTTTAAATTACCGGTTCGAGATGATTCATTATTAGAGACATTAGTTCAACAGGAACATGTAAATACGCACCAAGTAGTCGAAGCGCTTGAACAAGAAAAAAATTGCTATGAGGCGGAAGTTGAACAATTACAAGCGCAGCAAACATTGCAAACGCAGCAATTAAAAAAAGCCGAAGATCGTTTTCATACAGCTAAGTCTATTAATGAAAAGTTCAAAGATTTACAGCAAAAACAAGAGAAACAAGCAGTTTTACAAGCAAATCGAGAACAAATAGAAACAGAAGAACAACGCTTTAAACTTGCTGAACAAGCGAAACGATTATTACCATTTGAACAATGGTATGAAGAAGCGGTACAGAGTGAACAAAATGCTGAACAATTATTGAAACAAATATCTGTAAAAAAAGAAAAGACGGTTAAGGCGTTTGAACTTGCTTATGAGAAATATGAAGAATTAAAGGGTAAAGAGTCTGTTCGTGAAGAAGGTAAGAAAACTGTACAAAGATTAGAAGAGTTACAGCCAATTATTGCTTCATTAGCAGAGAAAAAATCAAAATTGCAACAGGCAGAACTTCAAAGTGGGAAATTGAAGGAAGGTATTCAGAAGTTTGAGAAACAGCTAGAAGGACAGATTTCTCAAAAACAACAAATTGCCGGAGAATTACAACAGCTAGAGGTTGCACTTGAGCAATATGTAGCAAAAGTAGAAGAGCTAACAAATATGCGGGAAGATGCAAAGGTACTAAAGCAAGCATATGACGTTTGGCAAGAAAAGCAAAAATATGAACAAGAAAAAGAAGTTGCAAATCAAAAGATGGAGGTTGCAGTTAAAGCATATGAAGAGATGGAGCATCGTTGGTTAAATGAACAAGCAGGAATGTTAGCTCTTCATCTTCATGAAGGTGAATCTTGTCCTGTATGTGGTAGCATAGATCATCCAAAGAAAGCTACAGAACGTGGAGATTCCATTGATGAAAAACAGCTAAATGAACTGCGCGAAAAGAAAACAGTTGCTGAAAAATTACATGTTCAAGTAGAAGAGAAATGGAATTTCTACAGATTACAATATGAGCAAGTAATAGATGAAGTCGTAAAACGAGGATACCGTTCAGAAGAGTTAGTTGAAACATACCGTACGCTAGTGCAAAACGGAAAACAACTAGCAGCTGAGGTAAACACATTAAAGGAAAGTGAAGAAAAACGTAAACAGCTAGCGTTAAGTGTAAAAGGATTAGAAGAAAAAGTAGAAGAATTACAGAAGCAAAAACGCGAAGCTGAAGTGATGCAGCATCGTACTGAAATGGAGTGCATGCAACTTCGTACGTCCTATGAACATGATCAGCAAAAAACCCATGAGGACTTACAAACGTTAGAAGCCTGGAAAAAACAATTTGATCAAGCTGTTAGCACACTTCGCTTTATGGAAGAGGAGTGGAAGAAAGTACAAGAAGCTTATCAATATTGGCAAAATGAAAATATACGCATACAAGCTGAGTACGATGGTGCTCTAAAGCAAGTAAGTCATGCAAAAGAAAAGCAAGAAGAGACTTTACTTCGCTTTACGACAGAGCTTGAACAAGGTGGATTTATCGACCAACAAGCTTATAAAGAAGCAAAATTAACAGATGTAGAAATGAAGCATTTGCATGAGCAAATTCAAGAGTACTATTCATCCTTAGAAGTATTGGCTAAACAAATTGAGGAACTAGTAAATGAATTAAGCGGGAAAGAATGGACGGACATTACAGCTCTAGAAGAACAAATGAAAGAGTTAGGAATTCAGCTTGATATTACAAAAGAAAAGCGCCAGCGTGCCCAAAGTGCAGTTGCATACATTACCGATTTGCATGAAAACATTAGACGAATTGATGAACAAATTCATGAAGAAGAAAAAGCTTTCCAAGAACTTGTTGATTTATATGAAGTCATGAAAGGGGATAACGAAAGTCGTATTTCGTTTGAACGTTACATTTTAATTGAGTATTTAGAACAAATTGTTCAAATTGCTAACGAAAGACTTCGTAAACTATCAAACGGCCAGTTCTATTTAAAACGAAGTGAAAGAGTTGAAAAACGAAATCGTCAAAGTGGACTAGGATTAGATGTATATGACGCATATACAGGTCAAACACGTGACGTAAAAACATTGTCTGGCGGGGAAAAATTTAATGCATCGCTTTGTCTAGCACTTGGTATGGCAGATGTGATCCAGGCATATGAAGGCGGTATTTCTATCGAAACCATGTTTATCGATGAAGGATTTGGCTCGCTAGATGAAGAGTCATTAACAAAAGCGATCGATGCATTGATTGATTTACAAAAATCAGGACGATTTATTGGCGTTATTTCACACGTTCAAGAGTTGAAAAACGCAATGCCAGCAGTTTTAGAGGTAACGAAGCAGAAGAATGGTTGTAGTGAGACTCGGTTTGTGGTGAAATAATAAAACTAATAAAAAGGTTAATAGTAAATTTTAATTATGAGAGGACATATGCTTAATAGTGGGCATATGTCCTTTTTTCATATAGTTATATCGGTATGATTTATGTTTGAAGGAAGTGTTGTTTAGAGAAAAAGATGTAAATAGTTATTTTTAAATAAATTTCTTAATAAAATTTTTTCAGAAATTTATTGAGAAATTAAATGTTCAATATGATGGTTTTTATTATAAAATAAAGATTTTTATGTAATTAATGATAAAATGTATGATTATTAATTAGGAAATTTGAAAGTTTCAATTTAATTTTTTAAATCTATTATTTTCACAGAAAATAGGATGAAAAAAGTTTATATTTACAATAAAAGCAGAGATTTTTATGCAGATAAGTATGGGGACATAATAAAATATTTTATCTGAAAAATAAAAAAAGATTGACAAGACTGTTGAGAAACATTATCATTTCGGTGTACAAAAGAAAATGAAAATCATTATCAATTAATACTAAGTGAGTATTACCTAGTTTATTGAGACTGAAATTAAGATTAAATTGCACTTGACTGATAAGTTTAATATGTGTATGATTTTCGTAAATATAATGATAATGATTATCAATATCATTATTAGTTGGTGATGTTTGTTTAAATATTTTCTTTGCACAGATTAATTAGGTTAACTTTATTAATCTGCAATTGAGAATATACAAGATAAACTAGATCGATTCGTTGTAAGGAAAGGAATTGAGAATATGGATTTTGGGGAATTTGATGGGAAGATTGCATTAGTTACTGGTGCAGCACAAGGAATTGGAGAGACTGTAGCGAACATGCTTGCGGAAAGAGGAGCAAAGGTTGCAGCGGTTGATAAGAATATTTTAGAACTCAATAAGCTTTCAGATTATCATGCAACAAGAGGCAGCTCTTTGAAAGTATTCGCTTTAGATGTGAGTGATAGTTCCGCAGTGGAAAATACAGTAAATCAGATTGAGGATACAATGGGGCAAATTGATATTTTAGTTAATGTTGCCGGTATTTTAAAGATGGGTGCCATTCACTATTTAAGTGATGAAGATTGGGACAAGACTTTTTCAGTAAATGCTACAGGTGTGTTTTATGTATCACGATCTGTGAGTAGACGTATGATGTCACGGCAGTCTGGTGCAATTGTGACTGTAGGGTCAAATGCTGCGAGTGTACCTAGAATGGAAATGGCTGCATATGTAGCATCCAAAGCTGCTGCAACGATGTTTACAAAATGTCTTGGTCTTGAGCTTGCAGAATA
The DNA here is from genome assembly GCF_000374965.1 of Bacillus sp. 95MFCvi2.1. Taxonomy (NCBI): domain Bacteria; kingdom Bacillati; phylum Bacillota; class Bacilli; order Caryophanales; family Bacillaceae; genus Bacillus; species Bacillus sp. 95MFCvi2.1. The sequence continues at coordinate 46,710 of NZ_KB895690.1, forward strand.
TAATATTCGCTGTAATTTAGTTTCTCCTGGTTCAACTGAGACAGAGATGCAGAGGTTACTTTGGATAGATGAAAATGGGGCTGAAAAAATTATTGCAGGCTCACAAGATACATATAGATTAGGAATTCCATTAAAAAAAATAGCAACGCCTTCAGAGATTGCTGAAGCAGTTCTATTTTTAGCGTCAGATAAAGCAAGCCATATTACGATGCATAATCTATGCATTGATGGCGGCGCTACTTTAGGAATCTAAATTACATATAGGGGGCTTTAAAATAATGAATCATACAACTGCTTTAAAGGAGTTAGCGACAAAATTACTAGATGACTATAGAGCTGGATCTTCATTCTTTTTTGCTTCACCGTATCGTACAATACTTGCCGAAGGAACATTTGCAACGGTGAAACATAGTCAGGCAGAAAATTTTCCTGAGCTAGTTCGTGCTGTATTAAGCAATGCGAAACAAGCTGGCCATCCTAATCCAATTGTTGTAGGAGCGCTGCCTTTTGATCGTACAAAATCGGTACAGCTCGTTGTACCTCGGGAGAGCAGGCTAGCAGATCGTCTGCAATTTGATTTTACAGATCGAATCCAGCAATCACCTGCACTTACATATGAAATGAATCCTATTCCGTCATCTTCAGAATATATGCGTGGTGTAGAGCAAGGAGTAGCTAAAATAAAGAGCGGTGACCTAAAGAAAATCGTTCTATCTAGATCGTTGGATTTGAAATCTCCAGAAAAGGTTGACATTCAAAAACTACTTTGTGATTTAGCGCAGCACAATAAACAGGGGTATACGTTTGCGGTAGATTTACCGAAGAGTGAAGAAATAGAGAATTGTGATGCTTCACCAAAGCGTAGTCATACACTCATAGGAGCGAGTCCAGAGTTACTTGTCTCACGGAGTGGAATGCAAATCATTTCTAATCCGCTTGCAGGCTCTAGACCTCGAAGTAAAGACCCTGAAGAAGATAAGAGACGAGCAGATGAGTTGCTTTCTTCAGCTAAAGATTTACATGAACATGCTGTTGTTGTTGAAGCAGTAGCTGCGGCGCTTCGTCCGTACTGTCGTACATTGCATGTTCCGGAAAAACCATCATTAATAAATAGTGAAGCAATGTGGCATTTATCTACTGAAGTAAAAGGAGAATTACTAGACGTATCAGTGTCTGCATTAGAATTAGCACTTGCGCTTCATCCTACACCAGCAGTTTGTGGAACTCCGACAGAAAAAGCTCGAGAGGCTATTAACGAAATTGAACCGTTTGATCGAGAATTTTTCACGGGAATGCTTGGTTGGAGTGATCTGAATGGTGACGGTGAATGGATTGTTACGATTCGTTGTGCGGAAGTTGAAGAGAATTCCCTTCGTTTATTCGCAGGAGCTGGTATTGTTGCGGAGTCAAAACCTGAAGATGAGCTAGCTGAAACATCAGCTAAGTTTCGTACAATGCTTCGGGCTATGGGATTAAATGATGAATCTTTGAAATAGAAGTTAGGGGGATAAATGATGTTAACAGGATGCCAGGAGTGGCCAAAGGAATTTGCAGATCGATATAAAGAAGAGGGGTGCTGGCGCGGAGAGACCTTTGGAGAGATGCTGCGAGAACGTGCGATGAAACATGGTGACCAGATTGCAGTGACAAGTGGCGAAAAACACTTAAGCTATAGTGAACTGGATAAAAGAGTAGATCAATTAGCTGCAGGATTTCTAAATTTAGGAATTAAACAAACGGATCGAGTGGTTCTTCATTTACCAAATATTACGGAATTTTTCGAAGTCTGCTTTGCGCTTTTTCGCATTGGTGCAGTTCCAGTTTTTGCTTTGCCGTCACACCGAAGTAGTGAAATAAGCTATTTTTGTGAATTTGCTAAAGCAACTGCTTATATTATTTCTGATAAACAGCTTGGATTCGACTATCGAAAACTTGCAAGAGAAATAAAAGAAAAAGTTCCAACGTTGCAACATGTAATTGTTGTAGGAGAGGCGGAGGAATTTGTAGGAATTCGTGATCTTTATATGAATCCGGTCAATCTGCCAGAAGTAAAATCTAGCGATGTAGCTTTCTTACAACTATCAGGCGGAACAACAGGATTATCTAAATTAATTCCCAGAACACATGATGACTATATTTATAGTTTAAGAGTGAGTGCTCAAATTTGTAAATTGGATCAAGATAGTGTGTATCTTGCTGTGCTTCCAGTTGCACATAACTATCCGCTTAGTTCGCCGGGAACTCTTGGGACGTTATATGCAGGTGGGCGGATTGTTCTAGCTTCTGGGGGAAGTCCAGATGAAGCGTTCTCTCTTATTGAGAAGGAACGTGTCACGATTACAGCACTTGTGCCACCCCTTGCAATGGTATGGCTTGACGCAATAGCTTCACGCAATAATGATTTATCTAGCCTGCAAGTTTTACAGGTAGGCGGTGCAAAGTTTAGCGCGGAAGTGGCCAAGCGTATACGCCCGGCATTCGGTTGTACATTGCAACAAGTTTTTGGTATGGCCGAAGGGTTAGTGAATTATACGAGACTTGATGATGCAGAAGATATCATTATTCATACGCAAGGAAGACCAATGTCAGAGTTTGATGAAGTTCGTGTAGTTGATGAATATGATAATGACGTAGAGCCAGGTCAAGTGGGGAGTTTATTAACTCGTGGACCATATACAATTCGTGGATACTATAAAGCTGAAGAGCATAACGCTAAATCCTTTACTTCGGATGGTTTTTACCGCACAGGCGATCTTGTCAAAATAAATGAGCAAGGTTATTTAGTGGTTGAAGGACGCGATAAGGATCAGATTAATCGTGGTGGAGAGAAAGTTGCGGCTGAAGAAGTTGAAAATCATCTGTTAGCGCATGCAGCGGTACACGATGTTGCAATAGTATCTATGCCAGACGATTATTTAGGTGAACGTACTTGTGCTTTCGTTATAGCTCGCGGGGAAACACCGACTGTAGGGCATTTGAAAATGTTTTTAAGAGATCGAGGAATTGCGGCATATAAAATTCCAGATCGAATTGAATTTATAGACTCGTTTCCACAGACTGGTGTCGGAAAAGTGAGTAAGAAAGAATTACGGAAGGCAATTGCTGAAAAACTTAAATCTATCATGAAGTAATAAATGACAAATAAATATTCTTAACAATTCGAAAGGAAGTGATTAGATGGCTATTCCAGCTATCTCAGTATACCCAATGCCATTAGAGTCAGATTTACCAAATAATAAAGTAACGTGGAAGCCAGATCCGAAACGTGCTGTTCTTCTTATTCATGACATGCAAGAGTATTTTCTTGATGCATATCATGCAGAGGAATCACCAAGAGTAGAACTGATTTCAAATATTCAATCTATCAGAAAAACATGTAAGGAAATTGGTGTTCCTGTCGTTTATACTGCACAACCAGGTGGACAAACGCTAGAGCAAAGAGGATTATTGCAAGATTTTTGGGGGGCGGGTATTCCTGATGGGCCTCACAAGAAGAAAATTGTAGATGAGCTCACTCCTGATGAGGATGATATTTTCCTTACAAAATGGAGATATAGTGCTTTTAAGAAAACAAATCTTCTAGAGATTTTACGTGAACAAGGGCGTGATCAGCTTATTATTTGTGGGGTTTATGCACATATTGGATGTCTTTTAACGGCATGCGAAGCATTTATGGATGGGATACAACCATTCTTCGTCGCTGATGCGGTTGCTGATTTTTCACAAGAACATCATAAACAAGCTTTGCAGTACGCATCTGATCGATGTGCAGTAACTATAATAACGAATTTATTATTAAAAGATTTACAAAGTTTAAAAGAAACGTCTGCAGCAGAAGAAAATACAGGATTCACATTACAATCGGTACGTGAACAAGTTGCTGAATTGCTTCGTGAATTACCAGCAGATATTGGAGATAACGAAGATTTATTAAATAGAGGGCTTGACTCAGTTAGAATTATGAGTTTAGTAGAGAAATGGCGCCAAATAGGTGTAGAAGTTACATTCGCAGATTTGGCTGAGCGTCCAACAATTTATGACTGGTTTAATTTGGTGTCCTCTCAAGAGGAAAAGGTGCTATCAAATACAGATAGATAAAGGGGTAAATACGAATGTCTCATTGTCAAAAGGTTCGTCATTCATTGTCAGGTGCGCAAACGGGTATGTGGTTTGCGCAGCAACTTGATCCAAAAAATCCAATTTATAATACGGGTGAATACATAGAAATACATGGTTCAGTTGATGTGAAAACATTTGAATTAGCTGTGCGTAAAGTTGTAATGGAAGCTGAATCTTTACATGTTCACTTTGAAGAAGATGCGAAAGGGCCATGGCAAGTTATCGATGATTCACCTGAATTTCATATGCATATTATTGATGTTAGTACTGAAGAAAATTCCCAAAAAGCCGCTGAAGCGTGGATGCAAGTGGATTTATCTACGCCAGTGAATCTGAAAAAGGACAAGCTGTATACGGAGGCGCTTTTTAAAGTCGCTTCCAATCGTTTCTTCTGGTATCAGCGCATCCATCACATTGTGATGGATGGATACGGATTTTCTTTACTTGCGCAAAGAGTAGCAAGAGTATATACGGCATTCATGAATAATCAATCGTATGATGAGAGATCATTTGGTTCTTTATATACCATTTTAGAGGAGGATGCTGCGTATCGTGCATCGGAGCAATTTGAGAAAGATCATAGCTTTTGGTTAGAACGGTTCCAAGATCAACCAGAAGTAGTAAGTTTAGCGGAACGTGCTCCTAGAACATCGAAGACATTTCTTCGCCAACCAGCACATTTGTCTCGTTTAAGTACAGAATCTTTGCGGAAGGTTGCACATGATTGTAATGCGAATTGGCCGGATCTTATCATAGCTGCAACTGCGATTTATATACATAAATTAACAAGTACACAGGATATAGTTCTAGGTTTACCGATGATGGGACGTTTAGGATCAGCATCGATCAATATCCCTGGTATGGTCATGAATGTAGTCCCGCTCCGCTTGTCTATAAGCTCTAATATGAGTCTTGCTGAGGTTGTCGGGCAGGTTTCTAATGAGGTTCTTGATATTCGTTTTCATCATAAGTATCGTCATGAAGAATTACGCCGAGATCTTAAATTATTGGGAGAAAATCAAAGGTTATTTGGTCCAATGATTAATGTGATGCCATTTGACTATGCCTTGAGTTTTGCAGGAAATCATGGGGTTAAACATAATCTTTCGGCAGGACCGGTTGATGATCTTTCAATAAATGTGTCAAACGAGTTTGACGGAAATGGCTTAAGGATTCATTTTGATGCAAACCCTGAAGTATATAGATTAGAAGAGTTAATAAATCATAAAAAAAGATTTGTGAATCTTCTGGAAGATATATCGGATCTTCAGGTAGATTCACCGATTGGAAAACTGGAACTCTTACTTCATGAGGAACGCAAGCATTTAGTAGAGTGGAATCAAACTATGAAAGAAAGTTCATTCGTAAGTGTACCTGCTCTCATTGAAAAACAAGTAAGTAAATCTCCTGATTCTATTGCTGTCATATGTGATGGAATAGAACTTACTTATAAAGAATTAAATGAACAAGTAAATCAACTTGCTCATTTCTTGTTAGAACGAGGAGTTCAATCTAAGGAATTTGTAGCGTTAGCATTTCCAAGATCTGTAGAGATGGTTATCGGAATGTTAGCAGTTCTTAAGACGGGAGCAGCATATTTACCAATCGACCCAGAATATCCAGAGGATCGAATTACGTATATATTAAGCGATGCTAAGCCTGCTTGTATCCTAACACATTCTTCTGTTTTAGGTGATTTACCGAATGGGGATCATATAACAAGAGTTGTGCTTGATAATCAGGATACAAAAGAAGAGTTAAGAGGATACCAGAAAAATAACCTAGATTCATTTGATGGAGCAGCACCCTTAAATCCTGCGTATACAATTTATACTTCGGGGTCAACAGGTAAGCCAAAAGGTGTCGTTGTGCCGATGCAAAGCTTAAGCAACTTTTTATTGGCGATGCAAGATCAATTCTCATTACATGTAAATGATCGTTTGTTGGCTGTTACAACCTTTGCGTTTGATATTTCAGCTTTAGAAATTTATTTACCACTTATTAGTGGAGCAAGCGTTCAAATTGCCCAAAAAGAAGCAGTTCAAGATTCTTCAGCATTAACAGAAATCATTCAAAAGGAAAACATCACAATTATGCAAGCTACACCAACACTTTGGCATGCGCTTGTAACAGATTATCCAGAAAGATTAATAGGACTTAAAGTTCTTGTTGGTGGTGAGGCGCTTCCATCGAATCTAGCGTCTCGGTTAAAAGAATTAAATTGTCATGTTACAAATCTTTATGGACCAACTGAAACAACAATTTGGTCAACTTTCATGGATATGAATGAAGAAGAGAGTGGTACACCTTCTATTGGAAGACCAATTTGGAATACTGAAGTATATGTACTAGATGCAGGTTTACAACCTGTACCACCAGGAGTGGTGGGAGAATTATATATTGCTGGTACGGGGCTTGCCAATGGATATTTAGGAAGGCCAGAATTAACAGCTGAACGATTTGTTGCTAATCCATACGGGAAACCTGGTACACGAATGTACCGTACGGGCGATCTTGTTAAATGGCGTAAGGATGGTTCGTTAGATTATGTGAGTCGTGCAGATCATCAAATTAAGATTCATGGATTCCGTATCGAGTTATCTGAAGTGGAAACTGTATTATCTCAGCACCCTCATGTTGAGCAAGTCGTTGTAATCGTTCGAGAAGATCGACCTGGCGATAAACGTTTGGTTGCTTACATTGTACCTGATGCTGATGGAAATCTTGACCTTGCAGAAATTCGAACATATGCAGGAGGGAGCCTACCAGGTTATATGATACCGTCAGCAATTATGATGATGTCTGAATTGCCATTGACACCGAACGGAAAGATTAATCGGAAAGTGTTACCAGCACCTGACTTCAATTTACTTGTTAGTGAACGCGTAGCTAGAAATCCACAAGAAGAAATTTTATGTGATTTATTTGCGGAAGTGCTTAGTATAGCGCGGATTGGAATCGATGATAACTTCTTTGAAATAGGCGGACATTCTCTGTTAGCTTCCCGGTTAATGGGACGTATTCGTGAAACATTAGGTGTGGAATTAGGCATTGGAAAACTATTTGAATCACCTACAGTCGCTGAACTAGTTAAACAATTAGATAGCACGCAGAGTGCAAGGCCAGCTATTCAGAAAGTAGAGCGTCCAAGAGAAGTTCCTCTTTCTTTTGCACAGCGTCGTTTATGGTTCTTGAATTGTTTAGAAGGTCCAAGCCCAACTTACAATATTCCAGTAGTCATTCGAATGTCTGGTGAATTAAATCGAGAAGCTTTACAAGCTGCATTTTATGATATCGTCGATCGACATGAGACACTTCGAACTATTTTTCCTAACACGCTTGGTACGTCACATCAGCAAATTTTGGAGACAAATGAGGCAAATCCTACTTTAATTGTTACGCAGACTACTGATTCAGAATTACCTAAAGTACTTGCTGAAGCTGTAAGATATAGCTTTAATCTTGCAGAAGAGCCAGCTATCCGTATGGAGCTTTTTGAAATAAATCCGGATGAACATGTGTTACTTGTATTATTGCATCATATTGTAGGGGATGGATGGTCATTAAACCCATTGTCAAGAGACATAGCAACTGCGTATCAAGCACATTGTAAAGGTGAATCAGTTCAGTGGAAGTCACTGCCAGTACAGTATGCCGATTATGCCCTTTGGCAACAAGAACTATTAGGAAATGAGAGTGCACAAGGTAGTCTCATTTCACAACAAATTGAGTTTTGGAAAGAAGAATTGAAGGGGTTACCAGCCCAACTTGAGTTACCTACAGATTATCAACGTCCTGTGGAAACGAGCTATTGCGGAGAAACGATAGATTTTCATGTGAATCCAGAGTTACATGAACGATTATTAGAGCTTGCTCGTAAAAATGGTGTTAGTTTGTTTATGATCCTACAATCCGGACTTGCTGCATTACTTACACGATTAGGGGCTGGAACGGATATTCCAATAGGTAGTCCAATTGCTGGGCGTAGTGATGATGCGCTTGGAGATATTGTCGGATTGTTCGTAAATACACTCGTTTTACGTACAGATACGTCTGGAGATCCTAGCTTTAGTGAACTGTTAAGCAGGGTGCGTAAAGTTAACCTTTCAGCATATGAACATCAAGATGTTCCATTTGAAAGACTTGTTGAAGTGTTGAACCCTGTGCGTTCGAGAAATAGTCATCCACTATTCCAAATTATGTTAGCTTTTCAAAATACACCAGAGGCTACACTTGATATACCGAATCTAGAAACGCATCTTGAGATTAAGAGTGTTGGTTCTTCGAAGTTTGATATGACGATAGAAATAAGTGAACGTAGTACGTCTGAAGGTCAGCCAAATGGATTACATGGTTTACTTGAATTTAGTACAGATTTATTTAAGCGTGAGACAGCTCAGAAACTTGTGAGTCGTTTCATTCATTTATTAGAAGACGCAGTAGAAGATCCAGAACAACCTATTGGGCGTTTGGAAATTTTGGACGAAGAAGAGCGTCAAACAGTACTTGAAAAATGGAATGGCGGCTTTCAAATTGCGCCTGAAATGACCTTACCGGAATTATTTGAGAAACAAGTTCGCTTAACGCCAGATGCAACCGCTGTCGTATTTGAGGACACTACGCTAACTTATGAAGAGTTAAATAAGAGATCGAATAAACTTGCACGTCTGTTAATTGAAAAAGGAGTAGGTCCAGAGCAAATGGTTGCTTTAGCGATACCAAGATCTGTTGATATGGTTGTGAGTTTGTTAGCAGTTTTGAAAGCGGGGGCAGGATATTTACCGCTAGATCCTGATTATCCATCGGATCGGATTTCATTCATGCTAAGTGATGCTAGGCCTGTCTGTATGATTACGAACACACAAGTGACAATAGAGAGTGCAGAGACCGTAACGATTGTAGTAGACGATTTCAAAATAATGGAGACATTAAACAAATATGGTGAAGAGAATATAGAAAATGTGGAACGAATACAGCCACTATCACCTTTACACATCGCTTATGTAATTTATACATCAGGTTCAACAGGAAGACCAAAAGGTGTAATGATTCCTCATCAGAATGTTATAAGGCTACTTGGGGCAACTGACCATTGGTTCCAATTTGATTCGGAAGATGTTTGGACAATGTTCCATTCTTATGCTTTTGATTTTTCAGTTTGGGAAATTTGGGGGCCGCTATTGTATGGGGGACGTCTTGTTGTCGTACCACACACTGTGAGTCGTTCACCTAGAGAATTTTTAAATCTGCTTGTCCAGGAAAAGGTAACAGTTTTAAATCAGACACCATCAGCATTTTATCAACTTATGCAAGCAGATCGCGAAAATGTTGAATTAGGGCAAAAGCTTTCCTTACGATATGTCGTTTTTGGCGGAGAAGCACTGGAATTAAGTCGTCTAGAAGATTGGTATAGTCGTCATCCAGAAAATTCGCCTAAGCTTATTAATATGTATGGTATTACAGAAACAACTGTACATGTAAGCTATATCGAGCTGGATCAAAATATTGTATCTTTACGAGCAAACAGCTTAATAGGATGTAGTATACCAGATCTTAAAGTATACGTATTAGATAATTACTTACAACCTGTACCACCAGGAGTGGTAGGAGAAATGTATGTTGCAGGAGCAGGGCTTGCTCGTGGGTATTTAGGTCGTGCAGGGTTAACTGCGGAACGATTTATAGCAGATCCATACGGGAAACCTGGTACTCGAATGTATCGTACAGGAGATTTGGCGCGTTGGTGTCAAGATGGCACATTAGACTATATCGGTCGTGCAGACCATCAAATTAAGATTCGAGGTTTCCGAATTGAACTTGGCGAAATTGAAGCCGTTATTATGCAGCACTCTCATGTTGAACAAGTAGCTGTCATTGTACGTGAAGATCAGCCTGGTGATAAGCGATTAGTTTCCTATATTGTTTCGTCAGAACATGTAAACATTGATACAGCTGAAATGCGCCAATATGTAGGACTTAGTCTACCTGATTATATGGTACCATATGCTTTCGTTATGATAAGTGAATTACCTTTAACTCCAAATGGTAAGTTAGATCGTAAAGCATTACCAGCACCTGAATTCATGGTATCTACGATAAGCCGAGGACCAAGAACACCAAAAGAGGAAATTTTATGTGATTTATTTACAGAGGTTTTGAATTTACCTCGAATTGGCATTGATGATGGTTTCTTTGATCTTGGCGGTCATTCCTTACTTGCTGTGCAGTTAATGAGCCGGATCAGGGAAGCGCTAGGAGTAGAGTTAAGTATTGGTAGCTTATTTGCGGTACCGACAGTTGCAGGGCTTGCTGAAATACTTGAGATGGGGACGAGCCAAAGTGCGCTAGATGTAATCTTGCCATTAAGAACAAGCGGTGAAGAGTTACCTATGTTCTGTGTACATCCAGCAGGTGGACTTAGCTGGTGTTATGCAGGATTAATGAAGTCTTTAGGAAGCAATCATCCAATTTATGGTGTACAGGCACGCGGCATTGCAAAAAGTGAAGAACTTCCAAAATCATTAGACGAAATGGCTGCTGACTATCTTGAGCACATTCGTGAGATACAGCCACATGGGCCGTACAGGTTGTTAGGTTGGTCTCTCGGAGGAAACGTTGTTCATGCAATGGCAACTCATTTGCAAAATCAAGGAGAAGAAGTTGAACTGCTTGTTATGTTGGATTCTTATCCCGGTCACTTTTTACCAAATACAGAAGCGCCTAGTGAGGAAGAAGCGCTTATTGCCCTACTTGCATTAGGAGGATACGACCCAGATAACATGGATGGAAAACCACTTGATATGGCAAACGCTATTGATATACTTCGCAGGGATGGCAGTGCATTAGCGAGTCTGGAAGAGGAAACAATTTTGAACTTGAAAGAAACATACGTAAATTCTGTTGGTCTTTTAGGAAAGTATGTTCCAAAACAATTTCATGGAAACCTTGTATTCTTTAGATCAACAATCATACCAGAATGGTTTGATCCGATTTCTCCAGATACATGGCTTAGTTATATAGATGGGGAAATTGAACAATATGATATTGATTGCCGACATAAAGACTTATGTCAGCCAGGACCACTTACAGAAATCGGACAAGTATTAGCTAGTAGACAGCAAGCGATGAAAGGGGTAAATAAAGTATGACGAATCCATTTGAAAACGATAACTTTATGTATAAAGTGTTAGTAAATAAGGAAGGCCAGCATTCTGTCTGGCCAGCCTTTCTCGATGTACCAGCCGGGTGGGATGTTGTTCATGAACAAGATAGTAGACAAGCTTGTCTTGCGTATATCGAATTACACTGGAGTGATATGCAGCCAAAGAGTCTTCACTCACTTGAGTGCGTTTCAGTAGGGGAGTAGTAATGAATTTGAAGCTGAATCCGAAAATTGTTGTTAGTGTTGTATATGTAACGGCTATGTTTATGGCTGCTATGGATGCAACGATTGTAAATGTAGCTCTGCAAACGATTAGTCATGAACTACAAGTTCCACCTTCAGCAATGGGGACAGTCAATGTTGGATATTTAGTAAGTTTGGCTGTGTTTTTACCTATTTCTGGGTGGCTTGGAGATCGGTTTGGTACAAAGCGAGTATTCCTAATTGCTCTTTCTGTATTTACAGCTGCTTCCGCGCTATGCGGAATTGCTGATAATATTACTGCCTTAAATATATTCCGTATCATACAAGGTGCTGGCGGAGGATTATTGACGCCAGTAGGAATGGCAATGTTATTTCGAACATTTTCACCACAAGAAAGACCGAAGATTTCTAGGTTCATCGTCTTGCCTATTGCTGTTGCGCCTGCAATAGGACCAATTGTTAGCGGGTTTTTTGTGGATCATATGTCTTGGCGCTGGGCATTTTATATTAATTTACCGTTTGGAATAGTAGCTTTACTAATTGGTGCGTTATTTTTAGTAGAGCATATTGAAAAAACTGCTGGGCGGTTAGATTTACCTGGTTTTATGCTTTCCGCACCAGGATTTGCAATGTTGATATATGCAATGAGTCAAGGGCCATCAAAAGGATGGGGTTCCTCAGAAATAATAGGGACAGGATTAGGTGGACTTTTGCTTATTATTCTCTTTGTATTTGTTGAACTTCGTGTGAAGCAGCCGATGCTAGACTTATGTTTGCTGCAAGATCGTTTATTTCGGAATATGAGTCTCATTTCGTTATTTTCGGCTGCTGGATTACTGGGCATGTTATTTATATTCCCACTTATGTATCAAAATGTATTACATGCGTCGGCACTAGAAACAGGTCTTACAACATTTCCAGAAGCAATCGGGTTAATGATTGCTTCGCAAATTGTGCCTTTGTCTTACAAAAGACTTGGGCCACGTAAGTTGATTTCTACCGGTTTGCTATGTGCAGCGATTATATTTGTTGTTTTAAGCTTCGTGAATCAGGAGACAAACCCTTGGATGATTCGAATACTACTGTTTGGCATAGGTTTTTTCTTAGGTCACTCTGTAGGAGCTGTACAATTTTCAGCTTTTAATAATATTCATCCATCTTCAATGGGGAGAGCGACAACTATTTTTAATGTGCAAAATCGATTAGGTTCTGCCATCGGTGTTGCGATTCTTGCAAGTCTGTTAGCTGCTTTTGGAAATAAAAGTGTAGGTGAAGCAGGAAATGAGAGTGCTAGTATTGTAGCGTATCAAATGGCCCTGCTTGGTGCAGCTGTATTCCTATTCGTAGCATTATTATTTGCATTACGTATTCGTGATACGGATGCAATAGCTACATCAAAGAAAAAAACGGCAGTCCAATCAAATGAGGCTCATTCAAAAGCAGTTGCAGGTGAATAATGGAGTGAAAAATCTAGGTAGGATTCTCTATTACAATAGTAATGATGAAAAATTAGGATGGGATACTCCCTGTATACTAGTGGAGATATTTGTTGAAGGCTGGAATAGATTCCATACTTTTCTTAGTATGGGATATTGAATATGAAAAGGGGAGAATTTTTATGAAAGATTGGGAGATTGTAGATTCAGTACCAGAGCTAAGAAGTCATCACTGTCAAGTATGGTGGGCGCAAATTTCAGATTTGCAATGTTGGCACTATAATTTACTAAATGAAATCGAGCGTGAGAAAGCAAATTTGTTCCATCATTCCGAGGACCGAGCAAGATTTATGCTTGGATGTGCAATTAGTCGATTGGTACTGGGAAAACAACTCACAATGTCCCCGCTTCAAGTACCAATTGATCGAACCTGTTCAGTTTGTAAGCTAGCCCATGGACGCCCACAATTACCTGTAGGCATGCCACAGCTATCTGTATCACATTCAGGAGAACGAGTTGCTGTCGCGTTTACAACATCTACACCTATTGGTATAGATGTAGAACAAATAAATTCTAATATTGATGTACTTAAAATGGCAGTAGGAGTATTAACAGATATAGAAATTGCTCAGTTAATGCAACTGCCAGTTGAAAGGCGAATTGAAGGGTTTTTAACATATTGGACGCGGAAGGAAGCTATACTTAAGGCTACTGGAGAAGGCTTAATGATATCACCTTCTAATCTGACTGTATCAACTCAAGATCATTTACCGGAACTACTTGTTTTTCAGGATAAGCCACAGCTTGTTGAGATTACAACTTTGATGAATTTGCAACCTGGCTCAGACTATGTCGCTTCAATAGCTTTATTAAACAAAGATGTAACAGAAATGAGGCAATTTGATGCCGGAAAGATTTTGCAGAGTAGTAGACTTCTCCCTCATTAATGAATAGTAATACTTTAATTGACGAAGGTGTGTACGAATAATACAGATACCTAGAGTGAAAATGCTCGCTTGAGTGGCTGCTAGATTATATAAATATAGAAGAGGTGTTAGTCATGTTAGTAGTGGAAAATAGAAAAAGAGAATTGGCTGATGCTACAGTAGTTAAAATGGTTAAAGATTTATTGTTTTCTAAAGAGACGTCATCTATTACGTCTTTAGAAAATATTGTGAAAGATATAGTTCAGTTCAATGTTGTGGAACAAGAAATGTTAGATAGGGAATATATTCCAAAAGAAGCGAAAAGCTTTTTTGATAAAAATGGAACATTTCTTTACCGAGTTTCATCCATTAGTTACAAAGGAAAGGTGTTATCTGAAAATCTAATTTTTACTGATACCTCACTATTACCAAGTGAAATTGTGAAAGAGTTAGAAGACGGAAACGTTCCTATTGAAAACCTAGTTGAGCAAATGGAAGTAAGAAAAAACATGCTATATCAAGGATATCAGCCTTCTGGAAATATTATTGAACTGTTTGATGGCTGCTTATTACAATCTAGTATATACCCTACGAGAAAATATCAAATCGTAAGCAACTGTAGATGCTTATTTTATATTTGTGAAGTATATCATGAGGATAATATATATGCGGTCATGAAATAAAACAATAAACCAGCCTAATTGGCTGGTTTATTGTTATTTTACAGCTTCTTTTAATTCTTTTCCGGCTTTAAAGGCAGGAACTTTACCAGCTGCAATTTGAATTTCCTCACCTGTTTGTGGGTTTCGGCCAGTACGTGCAGCTCTTTCCCGTACTTCGAATGTGCCAAAACCAATAAGTTGCACTTTGTCACCAGTTTGTAAAGCATTCGCAATTGTATCAAATACAGATTGGACAGCTGCTGAAGCTTCCTTTTGGGAGATATCGGCAGTTTGGGCTACATTTTTAATTAATTCAGTTTTGTTCATTTTTTTCACCTCATATTAATTTTTTGTCTAAGTCTATTTTTGGAATGAGTGATATGATAGAGAAATTTTTGTTAATGTAAAATATTGATAGGATTGCATTGTTATCTTAATTTCGGTGAAAGAGGCGGAATCCCTGCAAAGTATGAAGGAATTTATTTGAATTGTTTCTTGAAAAAAGAGGATATATATAGATTATAGTACAATCGATATATAAAATAGAAGTAAGGAGGATTCTATAATGATTATTCGCACAAAGCTAGAAGAATTAATAGTAATTCGGCAGCATGATCATGGTTTTTTGGCAGGAGAATTTGCAAAAAAATTTAGAAAAGATGTATTTGAAGATAAAACATATTTAAAAGAGTGTATTGATGCGATTTATGAACATGATAGGGGATGGATTGGCTTAGATACAACGCCAATTTGGAATGATGCTAAAAATTCACCTTATACGTTTATGGATTGTCCAAGTTCATTGAGATTTGTTTTTTATACCGTAGGGTTGAATGAGATTGAACATACAAATCCTTATGGTGCTATACTTTGTAGTAAACATTTCATATCATTTCCTCTTAATCAAGAAGACGATGAAATGATAAAGTTTTATAAACAGGAATTGGATCGTCAAAAGAAATTTTTGAAAACGTTAACAACAGAGCAGTATGATATGTTCGATATACACTATAAACTTTTAAAGTTTTGTGATGAGCTATCGTTATATGCTTGTATGAATGAACCTGGTGTAAAGAAAGAAAAAGAAATTGATTTATTTAAAGAGGGATTTGAAGGAACTGAAACTTTTAATAAGAACACAAATGAACGATTAAAGGCAGAGTGGTTAGATAAAGAAACGATTCGTATTACACCGTTCCCTTTTGAAGGCGAGTTTAAAACGTATGTAAAATATAAATCTGTGCTAACGAATAGAATAGAGGAGATTGGTATTGTTAAGGCGGATAAGGAGGTAGAATCTCAGAAATTAGATTTATATTTTGTGAGGTAAGAATGTAGTTACGTGAAAATAAGGAAAGGAGAATAGAATATGAAACAATATATGATAAAACAATTTGATTATCATACATGGGCAAATAAAAGAATACTTGAGCATCTAAGGGAGCTCCCTAAAGAGGTGTATTATCAAGAAGTTCAAAGTGTATTTCCTTCTATAGAAAAGGTACTGATTCATATTTATGTAGTGGATTGTGTATGGTTACATATTTTAAATGGTAAAAGTATGGCTGAAGCGTTACAGGTAGGAAAGGAGTTACAAGAGCAAGTCGAAAACAAAACAATGGATGAATTGAAAAGTCTGTTCCACAAAGTAACGCAGCAGTATAAAGTGTTTTTGGATAAACAAAAGGATATGAATCAGGTAATTCTACTTGATAATCCATACGCTGGAAGATTAAAAACCTCTGTATCTGAATTAGTGCAGCATGTTGTAAATCATGGAACATATCATAGAGGAAATATAACAGCTATGTTGCGGCAGCTAGGTTATCCATCTACTATGACGGACTTTGTATTTTATTTACATGCAGAACAAAAATCTTAATGGAGAAAATGATAGCTTAGTATTCAAATATACTGAGAATAGAAGGAGAGGAAAGAAATGTATAAAGAATGTAGTAGCGAACATTTTACGATTGAGAAATTAAATGATGGTATTTACGCGGCAATTGCAAAAGAAGAAGGAGGCTCCTTAGCCAATGCCGGTTTTGTTGATATAGGAGATCAAACGATTATTTTTGATACGTTTAACACACAACAAGCAGCTGCAGATTTAAAAGAGCTAGCAGAAAAAATAACAGGTCACTCTATATCATGGGTTATTAACAGTCATTGGCATGGAGACCATATTCGTGGAAATCAAGTTTTTAAAAATTGTAATATCATATCTAGTCATAAAACATACGAGCAAATGGCAGAAATTCATCCTTCCAGAATTGATAAGCAGAAACAAGACATAGAAGGTTTACATACATATATACAATCCCTACAAGATCAATTCATTCAAACCAATGATGAAGGCTTACAAAAACAGATTTCATTCTTAAATCAGTTAGCGATTTCATTACCTACATTGCAACTTGTATTACCCCAATATTCTTTCCAAAATGAATTTACTATACATGGTTCTGAGAGAACTGCAAAATTAATTACGTTAGGCGGAGGGCATTCCGTTTGTGATACGATTCTTTACTTACCTAAAGAGAAGGTTTGTTTTATGGGTGATTTGTTATTTGTGAAATCACATCCTACTTTTTTTGAAGAATCTAATCTTCAAGAATGGAAGGGTATGTTAGAAATGATTGAGGAATTTGAAATTGAAAAGGTAGTACCAGGACATGGCCCTGTAGGTGTAAAAACAGACTTGAGAAAAGTGATAGAGTACATGGAGAAATTAACGTTATTAGTTAGAGAGAATACAAGTATTGATGAGATCGAATGTCCGAATGCTTATAAAAATTGGTATGCTCCTGAGGTTTTCACATCAAACTTAAAGTATTTAAAAAAAGTAATGGAATTATCAATTTTGCAAAGTAATGTTACGAAATAAAGAAATAATACAAATAAAGGGTATCCTATTTCTATATGGGATACCCTTGGCATTAAATGTTGATTAACTTGCTGTTTTTTTATTTGATGTTTTGAGTTTTTCAGCTTGTAAGAAACGATTTGTTTCTGCTACCACAACACCACTTAATCCAATTAGACCGATTAAGTTTGGAATAGCCATAAGTCCGTTTGCGATATCAGCAAATGTCCAAACGATTCCGAGTTTTAAGTTGGCACCAATTGCAATCATTACAATGAAGATGGCTTTATAGTATTTCACAGCACCTTGTCCGAATAAATAAGCTACACATTTTTCACCATAATAAGACCATCCTAAAATAGTGGAGTAGGCAAATAATATGATTGCAATACCAAGTATCATACTACCAGTATCGCCAAATACAGATTGGAAAGCGAGTGTTGTTGCTTCAACACCAGTTTTTCCAGATTTCCAGGCACCTGTTGTAATTAATACTAAACCAGTAATTGTACAAACAATAAAGGTATCGAGGAAAGTTCCTGTCATTGACACAAGCGCTTGTTTGGCAGGTGAATCTGTTTTTGCAGCAGCAGCAGCAATTGGAGCGCTTCCTAAGCCTGCTTCATTGGCAAATACTCCGCGTGCCATCCCAATTTGAATAGCAGAAGCAACGGTTGCACCGATAAAACCACCAGCCGCTGCAGTACCTTGAAATGCACCAGAAAAAATAAGTGAAAATGCTTCTGGGACTTGATCAAAGTGATAAAAAATAATAATGAGACCAGAAATTACATAAAAGAAAGCTTTAAGTGGAACGAAAAATCCAGTGACTTTTCCGATTTTTTTTACGCCACCTAAAATAACAATCGCAATTAAGAAAGCCATTAATATACCAGTTAAAGCAGGGGGAAACGAAAAGTTTATTCTCATAGCTTCTGCAACGGAATTCGATTGCACCATATTTCCGATTCCAAAAGAAGCGGTTGTTCCGAAAATGGCAAATAAAATAGCAAGCCATTTTTTCCCTAAACCACGTTCTAAGTAATACATTGGACCACCGGAATATTCACCGTTTTCATTACTTACACGATATTTTACCGCGAGGATTGCTTCTGCATATTTCGTGGCCATACCGAACAAGGCAGTGATCCACATCCAAAATATTGCCCCTGGCCCACCGATTGTAACAGCTGTTGCGACACCGGCTATATTTCCCATCCCAATAGTTGCGGCCATTGCGGTCATGAGTGCTTGGAAATGACTAATATCTCCCAAAGAAGATGTGTCTTCTGATTTTCGAAATGCTAGTTTGTGAGCGTATAATAGTCTACTAAACTGTAAACCTTTTAGGCGCACTGTGAGAATGATTCCAGTTCCGACTAGAAGGAATAAGGTCGGTAATCCCCATACGTAGTGATTGATTTGTTCTAATACTTTACTTACTGTCTCCATATTTATTCTCCTTTTAGAAAAAATAAAAAACCACTTCACATAAATGAAATGGTCTCTGGAGAAACAAGGAATAGAAAAATAAACCGATACAAATCGGCGTTTTCTTTCGCTTGTCTCTGTCCTTTTACCTGAGAGATTATCCGCTAATATAAGCGGATTTGCTCCTTCGGTGCTCTGTTTCCTCTGCACTATATGATAGGCGAGAGGGAGTCTCTCCAGAGATTCGTCCCCATGCAGTTCTACTTGTAACCAAGACCTGAGAGTTTCAAAGTTGAGTCATCAACTTTTTGCCCCGTCGGTAGATCAATTGATCTTCTCCTGAATGGTTCATCCGAATTATGTGATTAAAAACTTAATTATATTGATATGAAATGGTTTATACATAATCAATAAACAACATTATAGGTTCCTTATAAATGAATTGCAATCATTTTTTATTGGAAAATAATTTTGAACAAAATTTTTATCTTTTAAAATGAAAGGGAATGATGTCGTCAATTTATTTTTTGGTTATCCCTAATATGCCTTCTAGTTCAGCTAACGTAGATAAAGCCATGACAATATTTTGATCAGCAAGACCTAAAGATTGCGTAGCATTTTCTAAACTATCTTTTAAGGGTTTCTCATTGTTTAGGCCTTGTGTAATAGATAATGCGGCATTTTCCATACAATTTGAAGCGGCTATAAACGCGGTTTTAAAATGATTTATTTTCTGCTTCAGTGCAGGGTCTTTCATTCTTTCTTCAGCTTTAAATGTTTCCGTTTTTTTAGAAATCTCGTTGAATTGGTTCGCTATATGATTCATTTTATCCAGTAATTCAGTTGTATTTATGTTACCTGATTTTGAATTTAGTTCAGTCCATGTTGGTAACCATTCCTGTTCCACGATAGTATCGTAGTTTGTAGTAAGTAAATCAATTTGGGATTTTAATTCTTGTTGATAGATTTTTTTATCGATAGGCTCTTTAGTAGTTTGAATTTTTTTCTCTTTCGTGTAGTTCAAAAAAACAATGACTCCAATGCTGGCAATTATCAGCGTGCTAAAAAGACAAAGCCACCATTTTTTATGAAACAATTTTTTCATTTAGTAATTCCTCCTAATATGCAAAACATGAGATGTTTCAATCTATAATAACAAGTTATACGTTTGAAAATTGTTATATTTTGTCGAAAAAAAGATTTGTGAAATAAATGTCCAATAATAAATGGCATTGTATGGTAAAAACCGATAAAACATTAAAGGATTTTCCTTTTATTAACATATAAGGATGAGATTTTGATGGAGAAAAAGAGACGGAAAATATACTCCAATATTATTATGGTAGGAGTTTTAGGAGGGCTATTAGCGCTAATATTTATGACGAAAGAATCAAAGATTAAAGATTTTCCAGTTTCTATGTCAGCTATTCATATTGAAGATGAAAATCAAGCACATTATCAATATATAAGTCTAATGCCTATATCAAAAGCAAAAGGATGGGAAAACCTTGGAGAAGATGGGCATACTGTAGTATTTCAAAAAGGAGATAGGAAGGTAATTGTATTACATTATCCAGGGGGAAATATGTATTACTTGTTTGAAGAGTAGATTAAGATATCAGGGGAATAGGACATAAACAGGATGATTACTTTGTTTGTGTCCTATTTATTATTTAAGATAACAATCCGAACTCTTTTGCATGTAATCGTAAGAGAAATGTAACCCTTTCACGCAATAAAGGTATGAAGCTTTGTAATTCGTTTAGTAGTTTCAAACCTTCTGCTTCAATCTTTTGAATATGAGTTGAATCAGTTACTGAGAATGCGAGTTTCATTGTCAACATACTCCTTTTATTGGGTTATTTAGTAAATGCATTATAATAATACTACGATAAAGTGTATTTTTGTTTTTATTCTTAATTTTTTGATTTATAATTAATTTGCATATAACACTTTATATAGAAATGGGCGGATTGATTGTCAATTATTAAGAAAATAGGTCGGTTTTGTCCTGTAGATGACAAAGGATACATTATTAATGATTCACATATGAATAATATTCAACCAGTCTTTCTCAAAGTTATACAAGAAGTACAGGATATATGTTTTCATATGCTGCAGGATGACCTCCATAGCATTTACATTAGGGGGTCTGTTCCAAGAGGGATTGGAATAGAGGGGATTGCAGATATAGATACAATTATATTAGTTCGAAAAGATCCGAAGGCACTAGACTTGGAATGGATCGAAAGTATAGAACAACAAGTGCTCCAAAAATTTGATTGTATATCTGGGGTGGAATTAAGTTTTTATGATGTTGAAGAAGTGTTACATTCCAGTCGTTTGTCGTTTATAAGTTTTATGATTCAAACACATGGAGTATGTATACTCGGTGAAGATATAAGATCACAGCTACCTAAATGTAAAGTAAGTCGAGAATTAGCACGTGAACATCTTATACATTTACAGCCACAAATTGAACAAGCATGTAAAGAATTAATTCATAATAAAGGTAGGGAAGATATATTAGATTGTTGCCGCTGGATTATGAAAATCATAGTTAGAGCAGGATTAGCATTAACAATTGATAAAGAAGGACTTTATTCTAGAGACCTTCATCCAGCGTATGAGTTGTTTAGTAAGCATTTTCCAGAGCAAGAACAAAATATGAGGAAAGCGCTGCAATATGCAGTTAATCCTATAGACGACATAACAGAGATTTTGTCTTTTTTAGAGTTACTGGGAGATTGGATGATAAAAGAAGCGAATCAGTATTTTTAAAAAACAATTGAATAGATTGTAATTTTATTATGTAAATAAAAGTGTTTGATTTTTTAAATAGTAGGTGAAGAAATAGCAATCATTGCAAAAGGAATACGGAATATATAATTAGGGGGGATCTATATGTTATTAAAAACGATATTTTGTCAGGTAGAAAAAGAGAAAAAGGGTTTGTTTTCAGAGGCACAAGAGAAATGGAGAGGTTTACAAAATCTAGAGGGATTTTATGGACAATTCGGAGGCTGGGATGAAGATGAGGCCTGTATATTTACTGTATGGGAAAACATGAATACATATCAAAAATTTATGAATGAAATGCATGATCCAATTTTTCATAATAGCAATCAAAAGGATACGTATGTATCTTGTGAAATAGAGTTATTTCAAACGTTATTTGATATAAAAGCTACTCCATTTACGAATGTACTTGCAAAAAATCTATTTGTCAGAGCAGCAGTTTGTGATGTAAAAAGAGACAGGGAAGAGAACTTTTTACATATACAAGAAACAATTTGGAATAAAGGAATGGAAAAATCAGAAGGAATGTTAGGCGGCGTTGTGGGAAGATCTCTTAAAAACTCCAATCGCTATGTCGTCCTTTCTTTTTGGGAAAATGAAATGTCACATCAGCGTTATGTGAAAGAAATTTTTCCTGGATTATATGAGTTAGCTAATGTAACCGAGGATGTTGAAAATATAAATGGAAAGCAAGTTGCGTGTATAAAAGAATGGTCTGTATATTAATTATAAAAAAAGTGAATAAATGGTGTATATCTAGGATGAATGATTTTAGTAGTTATAGTTGTATGAATTATTAGTTTAAAAGTAGAAGGCATGCAGCGAATGTATTATTGGTATGTAGTTCAATAAGACGAACTCTTTTCTTTTAAACATGAAAATTATAGAAGACGTCAGATACCCTTTCGTGTTAATATATTTAAGTTATATTAGGAGGCTTACCCTTTTGTTATTGTACGGTAGAAGCAGTGTGAGCTTGAAATTTTCAGAAAAAAGGATGTGCCTAACTTGCGTATAAATAAATTTATTAGTGAATCTGGAAAAGCATCTAGACGCGGAGCAGATAAGTTAATTAATGAAAGAAGAGTAATTATTAACGGAAAGGTTGCAAAAATAGGTGACCAAGTACAACCAGGTGATGACGTGCGAGTAAATGGAGAGCAGCTTCGAATTGCTCGAGACCATGTGTATATCGCTTTAAATAAACCAGTAGGTATTACATGTACAAGTGAAAAGGCAGTTAAAGGTAACATTATCGATTTAGTGAATCATCCTTTACGAATTAATCACGTTGGACGTCTTGATAAAGATTCAGACGGTTTAATTTTGTTAACGAATGATGGCGATATTATTAATGAAATTTTACGTGCTGAAAATAAACATGAAAAAGAATATATTGTTTCAGTAGATAAACCGATTACGCCTGAATTTTTAAAAGAAATGGCAGCGGGTGTTAAAATTTTAGGAACAAAAACACTTCCTTGTGAAATAACACAGTTATCAAAATATGAATTCCAAATTATTTTAACACAAGGATTAAATCGCCAAATTCGTCGTATGTGTGAAGCTTTAGGTTATCAAGTATACACATTAAAACGTACGCGAATTATGAATATCCAGTTGAATAATTTACCAGTTGGACAGTGGAGAGATTTAACGAAGAAAGAGAAAAAAAGATTATTTGCAGACTTAAACTACGAACCACAAGATTGGTAAAAAAGATAGGGGAAATCAAAAAACATGAAAATTGTTTTTGGTTTCCCTTTTTTTATTGAACAAAAAATATTTTTTGACACTTGCAAAAATAAAATGAATAGGGTATAGTAAATAACAATTAATGGATGTGTTATTAAAAGCAAAGAAAAGGACACGAGTTATTTTTAACGGTTGTACAGAGAAGGAAGGAACGCTGAGAACTTCCTAACGCAGTGAAATAACTTACCACCTTAGAGCCGCACTGGGGAAATAAAAGTATCTAGTGCCGTGTAAGCGACGTTACCGCAAAAGAAGCCATTGTATGTTTAATATGATGGGAATCTGGGTGGAACCACGAATATAAGCATATTCGTCCCTATTATTAGGGATGAGTATGCTTTTTTATTTTTAAATTCATAATAAGCGAAGAAAAGGACACGAGTTATTTTTAACGGTTATACAGAGAGGGAAGGAGTGCTGAGAACTTCCTAACGCAGTGAAATAACTTACCACCTTAGAGCTGCACTGGGGAAAATAAAAGTATCTAGTGCCGTGTAAGCGACGTTACCGCAAAAGAAGCCATTGTATGTTTAGTATGATGGGAATCTGGGTGGAACCACGGGTAAAAGCACGCTCGTCCCTATTATTAGGGATGAGTGTGCTTTTTTATTTATGAAATGGAGCGATTAAAATGAGAAAACAGATGATTAACATTATTTTTCCAGATGGTAGTGCCAAAGACTATGTAAAAGGAATTACTCTAGAAGAGATTGCAGCCTCAATTAGTTCAAGTTTAAAAAAGAAAGCAGTAGCCGGAAAGGTGAATGATCAATTATTTGACTTACGTCGAAATATCGAACAGGATGCCAAAATTCAAATTATAACTATGGATTCAGAGGAAGGAATAGAAGTTGCAAGACATACTTCTGCACATATATTAGCGCAGGCTGTAAAGAGAATATACGGTGATGTAAAACTTGGCGTAGGACCTGTTATAGAAAATGGTTTTTATTATGATATGGATCTTCCAAGTAGTATAGGTGTTGAAGACTTACCTAAACTTGAAAAAGAAATGAAGAATATTGTGAATGAAAATTTGAAAATAGAGCGAGTTGAAATCACTCGAAAAGAAGCAGAAAAGCTTTTCAAAGATGTAAATGATCACCTAAAGTTGGAGCTTTTAGAAGCAATCCCTGAAAATGAGATTGTAACGATTTATAAACAAGGAGAATTTGTTGATTTATGTCGTGGTCCACATTTACCGTCAACTGGCTACCTGAAAGCATTTCAATTAACTCACGTTTCCGGTGCATATTGGCGCGGGGATAGTAATAATCAAGTGCTTCAGCGTATATATGGCGTTGCGTTTTCTTCTCAAAAAGAATTAGAAAGCTATTTGCATTTTGTAGAAGAAGCAGCAAAGAGAAACCATCGTAAGTTAGGAAATGAACTTGAATTATTTATGTTCTCGGAAGAAGCACCAGGAATGCCTTTTTATTTACCGAAAGGACAAATCGTTCGAAATGAATTAGAGTCTTTTTTAAGAGAAATACAACAAAACTATGATTACCAAGAAGTGCGTACTCCCATTATGATGAATCAGGGGCTATGGGAAGAATCAGGGCACTGGGATCATTATAAAGATAATATGTATTTTTCAGAGGTAGACAACAAAAGCTTTGCATTAAAACCGATGAATTGCCCTGGACACATGCTTATCTTTAAAAATAAGCTACATTCATATCGCGATTTACCAATTCGAATGTGTGAATTTGGTCAAGTACATCGCCACGAATTCAGCGGTGCATTAAATGGATTATTAAGAGTTCGTACATTTTGTCAGGATGATGCACATTTATTTGTGACACCTGAGCAAATAGAAAGTGAAATAAAATCAGTGTTAAAACAAATTGACTATGTCTATAGAACATTCGGTTTTGAATATGAAGTGGAGCTTTCAACAAGACCTGAAGATTCAATGGGTGATGATGAGTTATGGAACCAAGCTGAATCGTCTCTCGAGAATGTGCTGAAATCATTAAATTATAACTATAGAGTGAACGAAGGAGATGGCGCATTTTACGGACCTAAAATTGATTTTCATATTAAAGATGCTTTACAAAGAAGCCATCAATGTGGAACAGTTCAGCTTGATTTCCAAATGCCAGAGAAATTTGACTTGAATTATATTGATGAAAGAAATGAGAAAAGAAGACCGGTTGTTATTCACCGTGCTGTATTAGGCTCTTTTGATCGTTTCCTAGGAATACTAATTGAACATTTCGGAGGGGCATTCCCAACATGGTTGGCTCCGGTTCAAATAAAGGTGATTCCTGTTTCCAATCAAGTACATGAACAATATACAAAGGAAATTGAAGAAAAGTTAAAGAGCGTTGGCCTTCGCGCCGAACGAGATGCTCGTAGTGAAAAACTAGGGTATAAAATACGAGAGGCACAGCTCCAAAAGATACCATACATTCTTGTTATTGGGGATAAAGAAATGGAAAATGGATCTGTAAATGTGCGTAAATATGGTGAAGAAAAATCTGAAGTGGTTTCGCTATCTGCATTTATGGAAAGTATACGGAAGGAAGTTTATAATAAAGGATCTAAGTAATAAATCATAAATCAATCGGGTTGAAACACACTACTTTAAGTAAGTAGTGTGTTTTTTACTATCATAAAGAAATTATTTGAAGTTGTTCGTCGTTAAAAATCATTTTTAACCTGTTTATTTTCTACTTTCCATCCATCATTCTTCTTTTTAATCTCTAAAACTATATTCATTCCACTAGATTCCTTGTAAAGGATATAACCATGGTCTGATTTAATATATGTCGACGGCTCTCCTCTCCATTTTTACTTATTTTAAATTATGTTTGTCTTAATATATTTAGAAGCGCCCGCTTCTCAGCAAAGTGTAGGTGGGGGATTTTAGGTTGTTATTTTTGCCCCTTACAAAAATGTAAGGTGAATGTAAGATAAATCGCAGGAAGATTGTGAGTAAAAGTGAGAATATTAAAAAAGAAAGTAAAGGATATAAGATTTTTTATCAATTTTGTTATAAAAAAATGAAAAATTAAAAAAATCTTAAGAATTTATGTAGGAGAAATCTAAGAAATGTATGACAAAGTAATGATATACAAAAGGGATGGAGTGATAGGAATGGCAACAAATGTAGTGACAGTAGAAAGTGTGGAGAAAACATATGGCAAAAGAAATGAAAGCCAGTCAAAAGCATTAAGAGGGGTATCGCTTACGATACAAGAAGGGGAATTCGTTGGGATTATGGGACCTTCTGGATCTGGAAAAACGACACTACTAAATGTAATTAGTACACTTGATCATGCGACAGGAGGAAGTGTGACGATAGCAGGCACAGATATTACTTCAATGAAGGGGAACGTTTTATCAGATTTCCGTTCTCAAAAACTGGGGTTTATTTTTCAAGATTTTAATTTGCTTGAAAATCTCTCGATCTATGAGAATATTGCTTTGCCACTTTCACTACAAGGAGTGCCTTCAAGTGAGATAAGCGGGAAAGTAAATGAGGTTGCACAGAAATTAGATATTGTTGAAATTTTAACAAAATATCCATCAGCTGTCTCTGGTGGACAAAAACAAAGAACAGCTGCAGCACGAGCTTTAGTACATAATCCGGCCATTGTATTAGCGGATGAACCAACAGGAGCACTTGATAGCAAAAATGCGAAGAGTTTATTAGAAGCGATGCAAGACTTACATGAAAATCATGGAGTAAGTATATTAATGGTAACGCATGATGCATTTAGTGCAAGTTATTGTGAGCGGATTCTATTTATTCAAGATGGGCTACTCTATAAAGAATTGAAACGCCAAGGAACACGAGAGGATTTCTATCAAGATATTTTAGGTGTGCTTGCTCATATGGGCTCAGCGGCTGAATCCAAATAGGGGGCGAGATCATGTTATTGAAATTATCACGTCATAGTATGAAAAAAATGTTAAAGGACTATCTTGTTTTGCTTGTTGGTCTTGTCATTAGTATCAGTATTTTCTATATGTTTCAAACGATGGCGATTAACAGCCAATTTACAAAAGATAATAGTATGATTAATAGTATTCGCCTTGTATTTTGGGTTGGTGCTGTCTTACTTTCCTTCATTACGGTCTTTTATATCGTATATGCGAATTCCTTTTTACTTACATTGCGCAGGAAAGAGCTTGGTATGTATATGATGCTCGGTGCAAAGAAGAAAAAAGTTGCTCAGTTATTATTTATCGAAACATTCGGTATGGGAATTATCAGCATTATTATTGGGATTATTGTAGGAATATTACTAGCAAGTGCAGCGGGGAATTTTTTAATGAATGGTTTAGAAATTTCGGCGAAAGGCTATGCACCATTTTATATACCTGCAGTTCTTGTTACATGTGGATTCTTCTTGGTCTTATTTATTATTACTGGATTTATCAATAGTATACGGTTATTGCGTCAAACTGAACTTGAGCTACTTCGTGAAGATGAAACACAAGATACAATAGGAAAGAGTAAACGTCGTGTTATCATTTTTACTGTAATGGGAGTGTTACTGTTAGGAACAGGATACTATTCTATACTGAATATAGACAAGTTACGTGAAATAGGATTTATACTAGCAACGGGTGCTACAACGATAGGGACATATTTTATTTTTAGTTCATTGTTACCATTGTTTGTAACAAAGTTAAAAAGCAACAAAAAACGAAATGAAACAGGTTTAAATAGTTTTACATATGCTCAGCTTCGTTTTCGAATAAATAGTTTATCTCGGGTACTTGGGACTGTCGCGATGCTAATTGCACTTGGTGCAGGGGCGATGACAGCTGGAATGGCTTTTCAAAAAAATGTTGGTATTATGACGGATTTTTCTCGAGTCTATGATGCGACAATTCATGATCCGAATGAAAAAGATATAGCGGCATTAAAACAAATGAAAATTGAAGAGCAACGAACTTATAAATATAAAGTGGACGGGGAAGCAGTCTATTATTTACGAGAAGATTTAACTACAAAGCCACCACTCATTTCTGATCATCAAGATACAAAGAATGTCAAAGAGCCTGTACGTAAACGTGTAAAAGAACCATTAACGGAACCTCTTTATACATCTATGGAAGCACCTGAGGCAGCAAGTAAACTTCCACATATGCCAAGTGATTGGAATGATGCAATCATAAGAGAAGTTCAAGTTACACACAATCAATTCAACGGGAAACCTGTTCGAATTGCAGATAAGGACCATTATAAAAACATTCAAGGAACAGAACATAGTGTCACGCTAGTGCAAGTGGATGACTTACAAAAATATAAACCGTTGTTAATAGATATTGATCAACGACAAAAAGAGTTAGTAGAAAAAGCAAAAGGCGGAAAAGTAGAATTATATACAAAAATGACAACTTACCAATTTATGAATAGTTTCATGAGCGGTACGATGTTTATGGGGTTCTTCCTTGGAGTTGCATTCTTAGCTATGATGGCGAGCTCTCTTATGTTTAAAATTTTAACAGGAGCTTCTCGTGATGTACGTCGCTATGAAATGCTTCGAAAAATTGGAGTACGCCGTAGTATGTTGTCGCGTAGTATCTATAAAGAAATTTCATATCTCTTTATCTTCCCGGCTATCATTGGTATTTCACATATTTTAGTAGGACTTAACTTGTTCCGCCTCTTCTTAGTTGATCCGTTTGTAAAAGTGTGGATGCCAATTGGAATTTTTCTTATTATTTATGTTGTATATTACTGGATAACGGTGCAACTATATAAAGGAATGGTTTTGCCAAAAGAACAAGTTTCAAAGTAATAATGAATGAGATAATTTACTGGCAGAATGAAAAAACACGCTTACTTTCATTATCAAGACCTAAAAGTTAAAAATCCTCAAAAAATAAAGGTAAGTACATATTAGTTATGTTAAATATGTACTTACCTCTTATTTCTCCTTAAACTAAGGCTCCACATAGGCTTAGTTATTTCAATGTGCTTCTAATGGAATATTCCCAATATCCGAAACAGGTTCTGTTGCAAAGTTTTCTAAATAAGACCACACTCTAGAAAAAAAGAGTAAGGAGAAACACAAATGCGAAGTTTTCAAAGAGACTCCGTCTTTTCAACGTACAATGAACTTCAACAATTACTGGCTACTTCCTAAACATTGTTCCTCATTTACCAACCTGTTTATGCTTTTTTCAAACTTTGCAACAGAACCCTCAATTTTTATATTTATTGGACAGATGATTACTCCAAAATCGTTGGATGCTCCTTCTACCCCATGGAGATGTGGTGATTACCCTTATAGAGCCTGCATCTAATCTCGTTTACTGATGAAATCTTTATAAGCGGCAATTTTATATTCAAGCATCTCATCTGCAGCTTTTAATGTTCTGATTTGTTTCTTAATAGCGTCTTTATGTTCTTCTAAAAGGCTTAATCGCTCTAGTGTAGTATGTTCTCCTTCTAAAACTAATGAAGCATACTTCTTTATTTTCGCGATAGGCATTTGTGTTTCTTTTAACTTGATAACAAATTGTAGCCATTTAATATGTGAATCGTTATATCGCCTGTCTCCGCTGGCATCACGAACCGGAGTTATAATTTTTTCCTTTTCGTAATACCGCAATGTATGTGTACTTATCCCTAAAATTTTAGCCACTTCACCAATGGTGTGCATAAGAAACCTCCAGATTAATTTTTTTCTTGACTTAGAGTTAACTCTAATCATTATAATCAACTCATAGTTCGTTCACAATAAAATCAATTGGATAAAATTCAGGAGGGATTTATATGAAATATACAGTTATTACGGGTGCCAGTTCAGGAATTGGGTATGAAACGGCTCTTGCTTTTGCGGCTCGCGGAAAAAACTTAATCATAGCTGCTCGCAGAACGGAGGAATTGGAAAAGCTAAAATCAAAAGTGGCTGACGTTAACGCAGACCTGGATGTTGTCATTCGAACTGTTGATTTATCTGTTACCACAAATGTTTATGCATTCTATGAAAGTCTTCAGGACTATCAGATCGAGACCTGGATCAACAATGCTGGATTTGGAAACTTTGCTTCCGTTGGGGAACAAAATTTAAATAAGATTGGGACGATGCTTCATTTGAATATTGAAGCCTTAACCTTGTTGTCCTCTCTTTATGTGCGTGACTATGCAGATGTTAAAGAAACGCAAATCATCAATATTTCTTCAGGAGGAGGATATCTGATTGTTGCCGATGCTGTGACCTACTGCGCGACAAAGTTCTATGTAAGTGCCTTTACAGAAGGGCTTGCACAAGAATTGAAAGGAAAAGGAGCAGCCATGCAAGCAAAAGTCTTGGCTCCTGCTGCAACAGAGACCGAATTTGCGAAACGCTCCTATGATGTTGATAATTTTGAATATGATGGTATTGTTCCAAAGTTCCATACAGCTGAAGAAATGGCCGGTTTCTTACTGGATTTATATGACAGTGAGAAGGTGGTAGGAATTGTGAATGGAGAAACGTATGACTTCGAATTAAGAGATCCGATTTATCCGTATGTGACGCGGACAAGAAACTAGTCTTTTAAAATCCAAACATAACAAAAAGCCGATAGTTCCTTAGCGTATATTTTCGTTAAAATGTGGCGGTAATTCTAGTAAATCTTTTGCATTTACGATAGATATATTAAAAATAATCATTTAGCTTTAACACAATATTATCGTTGGTATCAAGTATATGAAGTTTCGCTTAACAAAGCTCGTCTAGAAAATCAGTTAGACATTTTAGAGGATGAAATTGAAATTTTATCAAGCTGGAACTTCGAAAGGTAAAATTGGTTTAGTAGACAGATTAAAAATGTTTGAAGGATGGAAAAATGCGCATCATGTTGAAAACACATCAATCAGTTGAACGATGAGGAACTTTCATTAGAAGCTAATATTCTTTATCAAAATATACGTCCAGATAATAGTAGATAAAGCTGATTCATTATTCAGCAATTCTGAAACTTCGAGATAACGAATTACCTCTTTTTACAAAGGTGCATTTAGAACCAACAGGTACTGTAGAAAATCCACAATTTAAATCTGCCTATGCAGAAAATAGAGCAAAATCATTTATGCATTACTGGTTATATTTAATGAAAACAGCATCTGTGAACAGTGACAAATTCAAAGAACTATTAGCAGATCAAATTGAGTTAAATTTAAGTACGACTTCTAAAGTTAATACATTAAAAGGGTTTAATGAATGGTTAGCAACCATTTCTAACCAAGTAAAACAAAGCGGACATTATCCGGAAAATTTTCAGTTACAGAAAATGTAAATAACACGATAAATGTTTCTGTAGATTTTGAATGGGAAGGTATGTCTGCTGTGAATAAGCCAATGATTGCGGAAACACATCATGAATGGGATACTTGAAAATAATTTAGATGAGCGATTTACTCGTATGAAAATGATGAAAGCAATTCAGACAAAGCCATTTCAAACAGTAGAATAATTTAAAATATAGCTTTTTTCTTATTTTGTTTTCTCTTAATGGTCGTAAATCTTCTATAATATATTTAGTGCATATAAAAGAGACGGAACCATAAAATCAGCAAATTAGAAAATAAAACAGGATGGGAGTCGGTTATTATGGAGCAATCAAATAAAGCGTTTAGCGAGGCATTAGTAAAATCGTTAAGAGGAGAACGAGGACATCTTCCTATCAAGAATGCTTTGTCGGATAGTAAATGAAAAAATAGCTTTAATAAAAGAAACATCCAAAGACATTGCCTCAAAAAACGGATGGAAAAAAGATTCAAAAAGAACTAAACTGAATAAAAGGGATGTTTATTATGATGCAAAAACAGATACATATTATGCTTTAGATACACAACATGGTAGATTTGAAGTTGTTAATAAAAAGGGTAAGCATCAAGGCGAGATAGATTTTAATTTAAACTCAACAAAACCAGCTGATAAATCAGGTGGACACGATTTAAAAATGAGTTAACTGCATGGGAGCTATATTATGAAAGAATTATTAAATAACACGATAAAAAAGTACTATGAAAAACAAGATATAGAAAATTATTTATTAAAATGTAAAGAAATATTTCAATTACCTTCAGAATTAAATATGTATTTAAATAAGAGCGAAATAAATGTTACAGATGTGAATAGTGACAATACATGGCCATCTGCAAAATTTATGTTTGATTTTCCAAAATTTGAAAAAAACGGATTTTCAAGCACTTATAGCAGTACCTTACTAGTTTCTAAACTATTGCCTGTTTTTTACTTACAACATGAGTTTGAAATTGAAAGTCCAGATGAGAACTTAGTAATGTCTACACTGACTGGATATGATGTACAACCATATACTTTTCAACAGTTAGAACTGGAACAAATGATAAATAAAACTTTAAAATTAGGTGGTTATACAGATTTATCGTATGCAGAAATAAATGAAGTTGTTGAAGGCGTTCAATTTCCAGAAGGTGTAACCTTTTTTGGTCCTCAAGTAACTGTAGAGTATGCCATTTTTCATGATATTTTGGATGTTTGCCCAGATTAATGAGGTTTTAAATTGCAATTAATAGTTAGCAAGGTTTAGTAAAAAAGTCGTAGATAGTTCCTACGACTTTTTTTGCTGAATATTTTTCCAAAGTGATCCCTCATACCTAGAATCGTTTCCGTACCCCATTAAGGGATAGAAGTACCAAATCCATTAAAGTTGAATCTTGGCGAACGTTTAAAGAGGAGATGAGAGTTCTAGGTCTAAAAGAATCGGATATTTTTCAAATTCAGTTAATAGCAAAGTAAAATAACCCCCAAAATGAGGTGAAGGTTTTTCGTTTGTTTTGGAGAATACCTAATTCAATATGAAAATAGAAGTTAGATCAATTACACTTGAAGTATTTTCTTTATAATCTAGGCTCAGATACGACTCAAATATATAACAAGGAATCACTGGAAAGGAGATTGGGATGAATAAAGGAAAAGGGTTATTGTTACCTCTTTTATTAGCCACTTTATTAAGTGCCTGCCAACAGAGCGATATAGAAGAAGCAAAAAGTGAAGGTTCAAAAGTTATGGATACTGTTAGGAATACAGTGAATAAAAAAGATTTTCTCAGTTCGTCTGTGGATGATAAAGCGAGAGTTGTAGACCTAGAAATAGCTGATACTGTAAATACAAGTAAGGTAAAAAAAGAGATTAACACTAAGCTAAAGAATCAAGATATTAGACCATATACTATTAATGTTAGTCAAAGAAATATGGATATCGTAAAAATAGAGAACAGATGGGACGAAATTTACAGTTATATTCTTGAAGAATTGTTCCATAAAAAAGAATACAAAGGTTTTTCAATGCGGGCTTATATAGAACTGAACCAACCTATTCCGTTTGCTATATATACCCCTATAAATAGTACTGATGCAGGGGCTAAAGAATTTGGAAAGAAGATTGAGAAAGAAATTGATAATTTACTTAAAACACCGCAAGCACGAAAATGGATTGAAAATGATTTATATACTATTGAAGTTTATAGTCAAGATAATCAAAGAATCAACTAACAAATCTGTGAACAGGATATAGGAAACTTAGTATTAATAGTTATATACAAGTAAAAAAGACTGGATACC
This sequence comes from Bacillus sp. 95MFCvi2.1, assembly GCF_000374965.1. Lineage (NCBI taxonomy): Bacteria > Bacillati > Bacillota > Bacilli > Caryophanales > Bacillaceae > Bacillus > Bacillus sp. 95MFCvi2.1. The sequence goes on from NZ_KB895690.1 coordinate 80,634, forward strand.
CAGTCTTTTTTATTTGTATATAACTATTAAATTTAAGAGATTGTATTATTTATAATATACTTGTCCACCATAGAGATATATAGTTCCCCCGCCATAATTCTTAAGTTTAAGTTCATAATAATTACCAGAACCAGTTAAAAGGTGAGAAATAGGAATGTTTAATCCACCCGAAAAGGAACCTTTAACTCTATATTCTTTATGAAGCTTACTATTATGATATATTTGTACTGCCAATCCAGTAGTCTTAGTTTTTGGTTCTACCTGTACACTTTGAGGTAGGTAAAATGATGTGCCATCATCAATCCACTGATAGTTACTAAATTCCATATATCCAAAATTATGAACATTCATAGCAAGAGGAGTAAGCTCTGTTTTATTTGTAAGCCGAAAATAAAAATCATGTAGGAGGTAGGCAACCCAGTCTTTAGCTTCAAAATGGAATTTAATTCTGTTTCTTTATTCATGGACACAAATTTAACTAACCACCTTTTAATAGATTCAGGCTGAAAATATTTTTTATACCGTTCTATAACTGTAAAATTCTTTATGGTTTCATAAAAGTGTAGTTGCCAGTTGGAAATAGTCCTTGTAAATCATCGTCTTAAAAAAAGTATAATGTTATTATGTAAACTTATAGTGATAAACTAAGACTCTATTTTTGAAAAAAATAATTTCAAAATAGAGTCTTTTATTTAGTAAAGAGTAAATAATTAAGTGAAACGTATTCTTAATTACTTATATTTTTTCTAGTAACTCTAATTCCTTCTCTACAAAACACATTAATTCTTTTATTGTTTCACCAGAAAAGTCAAATCGAATTCCAGCAGCTTCATATACTGTTTTTACAGATTTAGAACTACCTAAAGATAAAGCATTTTTATAGTTTTGTAGCGTTTTCTGAGGGTTTTCTTTATAATTTTTATACATTTGTAAGGCACCAATTTGTGCAATTGCATACTCAATATAATAGAAAGGTACTTCAAAAATATGCAGTACAGATAACCATTGTGCGACGATCCAATTTTCATATCCATCTGTATTTACTAAATTTGAATTATATATTGCAGAGAGTTCGATAAACTTAGCATTTCGTTCTTCGATAGTATGATTAGGATTCTCATATAACCAGTGTTGAAATTGATCAATGATAAGAGTAATTGGTAAATACTCTATAATTTGTGTTAATTGTTCTTCCTTAGCTTGTTTAAGCTCTTCTTTATTACTATAAAAAACATTCCAGTTGTCCATTGTAAATAGTTCCATTGTCATACTTGCCAATTCAGCAGTCTCCATTGGTAAATGCTGATATTGATGTATAGGAATATCTTTCATTAAATCATGATGAATACAGTGGCCCATTTCATGTAAGAAAACAACAACGTCGGCTTGTGTTTGCGTTAAATTCATAAAAATAAATGATTGTTTAGAGGCGGGCAAGTACTCGCAGAATCCTCCAGGTGCTTTTCCTTTCCTACTTTCTAAATCTAAATAGTTATGCGTTTTTTCTAGAAGAGATGAAAAACTTGAATCAATTTCTGCGAAAAGTGTTTTGCTTTTTTCTATTAATTCATTTTCATTTTTTACAGGTTGTAAAGGTTTATGATCTGCAGGTACAGCATGTATATCCCATGGACGTAATGTATCTACCCCAAGCTTTTCCTGTAATTCTTTATGCATTTTTTCTTGAAGCGGCACAACGTATTTACAAATAGATTCAGCGAATTCAATACATTGTTCGGCCGTATAATCGAAACGCTCGTATTTTTTAAACATGTAGTCACGATAATTCGTTAAACCAACGTTCCTAGCTTTTTTTGTTCGAAGTACAATCAACTGATTTAAGATTTCTTGAATTTCATTCTCTACGGATAAAAACTTTTCAGAGATAGCAGTCATCGCTCTTTGACGAATGTTTCGATCGGAATCCTGTAAATATATTCTTAATTCAGAAAGGTTTACTTCTTCACCATCCCACATAGAAGAGAGGTTACCAGTGATTTCAAAATATCTTGTTATTAACTCATCTTCAGTAACCTCTAAACTAATATTTTCTTCATTAAAAAGTTCTCTAGTGTTTTGAATTTTTGTATCTAAGAATCCAAACTGAGAAGGATCTAACTGTGAATGATAGGGTGAATCATAATATTTTTGATCTAGTAGACTTTTATAACGTTTTAATATAGGCTGTATGTGTTTTTGATCAAAATCAAAACATTTTTTAACCTCTATATCATTGGTATTTCGTTGAAAGGCAATATAATGTTGCATGAGTTGCTCATTAATAGAATTTAAAGTCTGTGATTGTTGTATTAACCAATTCTCAAGTTCTTGGCTAGAAGATATTGGTACATTTAATAGTACATCCAATTCTTTTGTTAATTCATCTATATTACTAATATTAATAGGCATTGCCTGCTGCATGAACTATCCCTCACTTTTTTATTTACTAATAGAGATATTCTTTTCGTTATTACGAATTCCTTTTTTACCCAAAAAGTTTGTACCTACTATACCAAGAACAATCATTATGGCGCCAATGATATGATAGTATTCGATTTGTTCGTGTAAGAATAATACCCCTGCAATAATCGTGATAAGGTAAACGTAAAGTAACTCTAAAATATACAATAAAAGTTGATTTTGGAGTTATTTTTTGTTTACTTCACTTTTTTCGGCACTCTACATCTAGACGGTAAATCCGTTGACCACGGCAAGACTTTATCAATTTCTTCTTTATTGTTTAAATCGATATTGGGTAGCGTTTCAAACAAATAACGAAGATAATGATAAGGACTTAGATTGTTCTCTTTTGCGGTTTCAACCACACTATACATGATGGCACTTCCTCTAGCACCTCGCGGTGTATTTGAGAACATCCAATTTTTTCTCCCGATTACAAACGGTTTAATAGAACGTTCACTTCTGTTGTTATCAATTTCTAAATGACCGTCTAATAAAAAGGCTTCAAGATGATTCCATTGATTCAAACAATAAGTGATGGCCTTTCCTAGCGCACTTTTTGGTAAAACACGATCTTTCTGTTCATAAAGCCATGCCGAAAAAAGGTCCAGAATGGGCCTGCTTTTTTCAAGTCGCTGCTCATATCGCTCCGTAGGGTTGACATGTTTGAGCTTCCTTTCAATTGAATAGAGTTGATTACAGAAGTGTAAACCTTCGCTCGCCTTCACTTTTTTCCCCTTCTGTGAATCAGGCAAAGCTTTTAAGGCTTCATCAAACTTCCGTCTGGCATGCGCCCAACATCCCACAAGGGTGACATCCGGTACTTGATGGTAACCACTATATCCATCTACTTGTAAATACCCTTGAAAACCAGTTAAAAAACGTTTCGGATGCTCCCCTGCTCTTGTGGGTTGATAGTCATAGACAACAATAGGGATATCCTCTCGTCCTGTACGGTATAACCACAGATAAGACTTGGTTGTTGCGGCCCGCCCAGGTTCTCGTAAGACTTGGAAGGTTGTTTCGTCCGCATGAAGAATGGTTCGAGTAAGTAGATGTTCATGCATCCTTTCATACAAAACCGCTAACCATCGATCAGCCCCATATAATAACCAATTTCCCATCGTTTGTCGTGATAAGAAGATCCCCATTCGTTCAAAATGCTTTTCCTGACGATAAAGAGGCAATCCTTCTACATATTTTTGTGACATAATATACGCCATAATCGATGGAGAAGCGATACTTTTAGGAAAGGCTGGTGCTGGCATCTTGGCCGTTACAATCGGTGTGGACACCTCATCTAATTCACACTTACGACAAGCGTACACATATCTCTTATGTTCCGTCACCTTTACTTCCGCAGGAACAATCGTCAGTTCCTTTCGGACTTCCACACTCATCTCATGCAAAGCACCACCACAGCACGAACAAACCTTCTCCTCATTAGGTAAACGATATTCAATCGTTTCAACCGGAAGGTTTTGGACAGACTCATCCCTATGACCGCGTTTCTTCTTACGACGATAGGTGATCGTTTCAGCAGCTGGTTCAGGGGTTTCAGAATCACTTTCTTTCTCAGCCTCATTAAACAGTTCTAAAGCGAGTTGATTATTAGGTGTTTTTTCGCTAGACGTACCAAACCGTTTTTGTTGACTGAGACGAAATTGTTCTTCATACCATCTCACCTTTGCCGTGAGTTCCTCTACTTGAGCTTGAAGTGATTCAATTGTGGGTTGATTTGAATGGGAAAGTGTTGTTTTCATAGATAAATAAATTCGATAAAATTATCCAAATTCCTTTTGCATATATGATTTTTATAGAATGGTTCTCGCGTGTACGGCTTGATGCCCTTGTTTTTGTTGAAAAGCCAATCCATCAAGAAGCCATCTCAGTTGTCGTCTTGATATGGTAAGTGGCACACTTGGATGCCCAGTTGGCCAGTAAAACGTTCCCTTTTCCAATCTGCGATAGTGCAACCAGAAACCATTATGTTCCCAAACAAGAATTTTTAGTTTATCGCGTGAGCGATTACAAAAAACAAATAAACAAGAAGAAAAGGGGTCTAACTCAAATTCTTCTTTTACAATAGCCGCTAGTCCATCAATTGATTTACGTAAATCTGTTGCCCCTTGTGCAAGATATACTTTTTCAATTGCGATTTCGGAAATCATTGTTGTTTCACCGCTTGCATCACTTGTAGGAGCACTTGTGGAGTAAAAGGCACATCTAATTCAATGGTTGCTTCTTGAATATGAATTCGAATGGTGGCTTGTATGTTTTCTTCTACGACAGGGACATTCATAGAAACCCAATTCACACGCTCATTTTTATTGTGATCTTCCGTTTCAGGTGATAATTTTTTCAACCAGTAATATAGCCGATGAACTGGTAGGTTCTGTTTTTGACACCAGGAAACTTTTGATAATCCACTGTTTTTATAGTCTTGAATATAAGTTTCCCATTCTTTCTTTACTAGGTGTCTTTTCATAAAAAAACCTCCACATGTATTATGTAAGGAGATTATCTCATGGGTTATTTACAAATTATAGGTGGGGAATATTTGACGCTTACGTCGGATATAGACTTGGCGCTTGCGGGAAAACGCAGAGAGGAACTGCCTTATTCTATTTATCAATTAGTGAAACACATGACATACTGGCAAGATTTTCTCTTATTATCCGCTCAGGGGGAGAAGCCTGCATTGCCTGCCCATGTGAAAGAGAGCTGGCCTGAAGAAGAATGTCCTGGCAGTGAGGAAGAGTGGAAACAAATTATTCATTATTTTCTTCAAGGGATTGAACAGGCATGCACGATTGCCCAAACTGTTCAATTGGACAAACCATTGGAGAAATGGCCTGGTGAAACCCCGGGCGGTGTGCTACGCAATATTGCATCTCACAACTCCTACCATTTAGGAGAAATTGTGCTGACTCGCAGATTATTTAGTGCTTGGCCACCGCCAACAGGCGGATATCCGGTCTAAACAAGGTTATGGGTGGAACCCTTTCCTTTGAATTGATTCAATATAGTTATATTGCGGATATTAAGTGGATTTTGAGGGGAATGGAAAGTTGTAAGAAGAGTTGAACACTATTATGTGAAGAGACACCGCCTGTTAAAACAGGTGGTTTTTTGCTCTCGACCTATATTCTTTTAGGGGTTCTGTTGCAAAGTTTTCTAAATGAGACTACACTCTAGAAAAAAAGAGTAAGGAGAAACACAAATGCGATATTTTAAGTAAGTGTCAAATCGTCCCACATTTTAATATTCAATTAATGATGAGATAATCTCCTCTAAGTATTTATATACTTGAGGAGATTGAACATCTTTTGTAATTTTATTTAAAATCTATTTACGATTAGTCTTAATTCCTATTTCTAGTATAATGAGTTCCTCTTATTACAATAGTATTTGTGTTTTCGTCCTTTCCACGCTTAAGGTTTCTGGTAAGCTTAGCCATAATGAGCTGGGATTCTGCATCATCTGCACCTTCGATTTTATATAAAAATTTCTTTGCATTTTCACCTGAAAGTACTTTTATAAGCTTATCATACCAATAAATAAGCACCTTATCGTCTTTCTTAACATCATATGAAAAAAATATATCGTTAGTTTGATTCTTACCTTTATCGAACATAGCTATTCCATTCCTTTCGACCATAATGACTATTCATACTTTAGTGGGTGGTAAATAACTTTCTATTGTTAGTTTTCATAGTCGTATTCATGATTATATATATTCGTAATATCTAACCAAAAACCTTCACTATTAGACAAAAATTTCACTGTTATATGATTGTTTGGGCAAGAACTTCTTGATATCCTTGTTTTTGGTTAAAAGGTACCCATATCAAGTATCCAACATAATTGTCTTCTAGTTACAGCAAGTGGGGACAGTTTGATGCTTACGTATATACTTATCTAATGTTCCAAATTTGTTATGTTTCTTATTTAAAATAGAAAGATAGCTTTTCTGGAACCAATCCTAGGAAAAATGAATTTTAAAAATTTCTTCGTTTGATTTACGTTTTTCATTTTGCATATATAAACATAAAGTAAGAGAAATAAATGATTCGGAGGAACTAGATATGGAAAATGAAATTTATGTAAGTGACGTAATTACTACAGATGTGTATGTGTCAAAGTTCTATAATGAAAATAAAAATGAAATCGAACGTTCAAGAGAATCTGTATTAAAATTTACAAAAAGAAATGTAGATTAAGTAAATTTACGGGAGTTTATTAGGCTGACAGGATGCGGATGTCATACAGGTTATCAGTAAATAACAATTTTTAATTTTGATGAGTATGTTGGCTCCACACCTTTTTCTTCTTCGTATGAAGTAATTTTAAATAAACTATTCAATATGATTCCTCAGGAAACTTCCGATGTAATTGAGAATACTAGAGACAAAGTCTTGATGTGGCAACCAAATATTAAAGTAGATGAAAGGACGCTAAGAAACCTTTATGATGCATCTGTAGAAGAGAAAACTGTAAGTATCTTATATGAAACAGAAGATGAAATATACAGGGAAATAGAACCTATGGGCCTATACGTATATAACGGATACTGGTACTGTCCCTCTTACTGTAGAATGAGAAGAGACATAAGGCTTTTCAGAGTAGATCGAATAAAAAAACGATTATCAATTCTAACTATCATTCCAGAAATATCCATTTGAACGTTAAAGAATGGTTGTATTCTGAGTATGAATCTAATCCCATAAAGCTCGAAGTGAATTTAAACAAAGAGGGAAAAAGAAAAGCTGAGAGCATGTCATGGTTAAGAGATAATATGGAATACAATTCAGATGGAACCGCAAAAATAACAAAAAATATTACCCCTTCAGAAGAGTGGTTTTATGTTGACCTACTTTGGAGTATTGGACATGAGGCGGAAATAATAGAACCTTATTCTATAAAAAATAAGCTTATTGAAAGGGCTAAATCAATCATAACGAAATATAATAACTTGTAGCTTAATTTGCATTTAATTTTATACTAATAGAAATGATTGCTACATTAGGTGATTGTTCATTTATTCAACTAAAGGGTAAGATTGTGGCATAATATAGATTAAAAATAATCAAACTTTATTTCAAGTCTACAATGGATGATGTTCTTATTAGCAATGAATTGTAGTTATCTTCTAAAGTCTATTAAAACGCCATACCCCCCTACTCTTGGCCTAGAAAGTAGGGGGGAAAGGATTTGTCGTTTTTTCTTAAAGCACTACACTACATTAAAAAATAGTTGTAGACTGAAATAGAGTTCAATATACACCACCTTCATTTTGAAGTTGAAGGTGGTGTATATACGATTAAATATCTATTTCAAAGGGGTTAATTTTTCTTCTTGGTTTGTTACTTCAATAGAAATAGGAGGAAGTTTCTTATCCCCAATTACAACATACAAATTCCATTTACCGTTCTCAGGAAATTTCATACTTATTGCTTGATGTGAAATAAGCTTTATATTGTTTTTTTTAACAAAATGGCTTAGTGGTAGTAAGGATAAGTTAGTTTTTTCATAGAAAGAGTGGATAGATTGATCATAGTGGCTCATATGCTTTATGTCTGCAATTTGAATTTCTTGTTTTGTATTTGGATGAATAGCGGTAATTTTAAGTGGTTCATTAGCTATTTGTTTCTCAGTTCCCCATAGAAACCAATCATATGTTTCACCTTTATTTACAACTATAGGTTTCTTAATAAAACCTATCTGGTTTTCGATACCATACAAATCATAAATCCAATGTATACCTTGTTCATGTTCTCTAACTTCAAAAGATGATACATTTTTATTCTCATGTACAGCCTCAGTTGTTCCATTCCATCCAATGATACCTGTAACAAAGATCCCTATGCTAACACAACCTATAACAATATATGATTTGTATTTAGCCAGTAAGACCACCCCTTTCTAATTATGGTTATATTTTACAAAATAGGTGTGTATTTATTGTGAATTTAAAATCAATTATTCATATAATTTCTGTTCTTAGAACTGTCTTATTTCTCGTTTGAAAATCACATATTAGCTATTTAGTCTAATACTTTATATTATTTTTTATAGGTGGAAGCCAGTGTAACAATTTATAGTCTACAACTATTTTTGTGTAGAGTAACAATCTTTAGGAGATGAAAAGTTGTTATAGCATATAGTTGGAGTCTAATACATTTTTTAAAACTAACATGTGCTCCTCTACTATGTTTAAAATGCGCCAACTTCTTTTGCAAAAGAAGAAAAGAGAATTAAGCGAATATAAAGCGATAGGAATGAACCAAGATTATCTATATCTCTTGTATCAAGCTATACAGAAAGACACCCAAGAAATAACAAAGATTCTAATCCGTCTATTCCACTTACTACAGAAAAATGGGCGGAAATCTCATCGATATGAGAAGAAAACAGTCTTTGATATTATGGGTGTTGTCTATGAGTATAGTGGACTTAGAAAACAAAAGAAAGCTGCATAATCTTTAAAAATGATACCTATCTAGGTTTATTTAGCATGCTCATTTTTAATGAATAAAAAGTGTTTTAAGAGTGTTGTAGTTTATTTGAACGAAAGTTCATTTTGTTTCCGTTCTTAAGTTGATGGGCATGGGATGCCCCCCTTACGAAGCGGCAACGAAACCAGCACGTAAATATAAGAAGAAACAGATCAGCTAAGGGGGAACAGCCATGACAGTTAAAGAGAAAGCCAGATTAAGAGGTTTCTGGACACATAAACAAACTGGGCAGCATATCGCTGTAACGCGTGTGACGATGTATAGCGAGGTTCATGCGAGGAAAGTGGATTCGCTAGGTCATGAAGTGGGACCAAAGGAAATTATGTTGCTAAGAGATTCAAAGGAAGACTATGTGAAGGGCATGAGGTTATTTCACTTGCGAAAAATGTAAAAATATAACAAAGTGATACAAAAAAGCGAGAGATTAGGATGGGGGAATTAAACCAAAGCGTTATTTTACAGAAAAAGAACAGCTAGCAAAAGCTAACTGCTGTACTTAATTTATGGCTGATTCCAAAAAAGTGACATACCAACAAAATATAAAGTTATTAAAAGGAAAATTGCTATGAAAATAATTAAAGGAATCTTTATCCATAAAATTTTCATCAGTAGACCCCCTTTATTAAGAATATTAACATCTATCTAAAATTTGAACAAAATAGTTATTTAAATGCCAAAACCCTAACGGGGGAGTTAGGGTTTTGGATAAATATTATACATCATGATTAATTAGTCAGATGAATCGACATTAGAAATAACATCATATATTTTATAATATATTAATATACAAATGTTAAGAAAATGTGAAAAAGGAAGTTGAAAAGTGAACCGAAAGGAATATGCCGTTTATAAAGGTGAATCGCTCATATGTATCGGTACCATAAAGGAATGCGCTCAACATATGGGCGTGCTTCCTAAGACGATTCACTTCTATAAGACACCAGCATATCAAAGAAGATTGTCAGAAAGAAAGAATCCTAGGAATTACTTAACTGTTACGGAACTTGAGGAAGATTAGTATAAAAATTTCATTTTGTTTTAAAACAAAAACCCTAGCTCTGTACATACAGTGCTAGGGAGAAGGTATAACAGCTCACTTTATTTGTTCTTTTTTATTCTAACGTAATATTACGTTAGAAGCATCAGGTAAATGTAACCAATTGTATAACAAAGCAGCTAGCAAAAGCTAACTGCTTAGCCCTTAGGGGAAAGGGAGAAAGAGATTAGGGAACTACAGATTTGGATTATAGCTGTTTATCAGCCTACTTACAGTATGGACGGGATTTTGAGATTTATTCAGGGGGAGATACTTAAGGAATGCTTTTTAACTTAATGCATATCCAACAACCAAAGTAAGCGTTAAAAACACAGATAATAAAAATGTTAGTAGAACTGTTACTATGCTTCTAAGCATTGCTATCCAATTATTCATCTTAGAGAATCCTATAATGCCGGCAAAAAAGGTTCCTATTGTAAAAACTAGTAAAAAAAAATAAAGGGTGGACATGTATTAAATTCATAAAAAATTTAAACATTTCAGGCGAAACTTCAAAATACAAGCGGAATAAACCGATGCAAATTAATGAACAAATAAAGGACCATAGATTGATGTTATGTTTCATGTTTTCTCCTTCGTTGGCAAAGTAATTTTCATTTAATTTTAATGGAAAATATAAGAAAAAGATACTAGATATGAATTTGAATAAAGTTTTTAACAAAATAATCCTTTTAGAAGAAAGTGAGGAATAACAATGGGCTTAGGAAACCGAGGAATGGCATTTGAGATGCTTATCAATCTATTGAATGAAATGTACCAACGTGAGGGAGTAGCGCTTATAAACAAGCGTCCGACTCCTGTGAAGGTGTTGAAAAGTAAAGGTGGACGGGTGTTAAACGGATTCTATGAATCTAAAAGTACAGTGGATTATGACGGTGTTTATAAAGGACGAGCTGTTGCATTTGAAGCGAAATCAACACAAAGTCTTACAAGATTTGATTTAAGTAACATCGCACAGCACCAATTAGATTATTTGGAGAAAGCGGAGAAGATGGGAGCGGTGTGTTTCTTCCTTATAGAATTCAGTAAGGATCAGACAGTATTCCTTGTATCATCTTCAGTAATTCAATCTTATGTAAAGATGTCGCATCAGCCAAATGGGAAGAAGTCTATACCAAGAGCAGATTTCGATATTTATGGATACTTAGTGGATCAGACGGAAAGAGCGCCAGTTGATTACTTACGATATGTTGATGAATTAGCGGTTTAAATGGATAACGGAACCATGACTAACAGTGTGGTGGGGGCTGTATTGTAGTTATCGTTCCCTTATTCAGAAAATAAGTATTAAAATTTCACATACCTTATGTGATTGTAAAAACTAAAATTGAAATAGGGGGATTTAACATGACAGGCATTTACCAAGACTTAGGCGAAGAAATCGAAATGATGAAGATTCAATTGAAAGATTTGGAGATTGAGCATAAATATCTGTTGAAAAACATGGAAATGAATGCTCCTAAGTTTAATGGAGTGACGGATTATCGTGCGGAACGTGTTACTGGGGGACAAGTGCCTTTAGCATTAGATGAGATTGCAGGTCGTCATGATCGCATTATGGAGAAGTCACAGTACTTACAACAGCGTATTGCGGATAAACAGTCGGTGATGGGAGAATTGCGTTTTGTTATGAGTAAGAAGAAGGGGTTAGAGCAACAAATTGTATATATGCGTGATGTATTAGGGTTAACATTGAAAGAGATTGCTAGTGAGACAGGATATAGCTACCAACACATTAGACGAGTAAGTAGTAACATGAAGAAGTGCTACAATCATGCTACAAACGTGCAACACTGCTCTTGATTAATCACTGATATACTATTAGTAGTGAGAGGTGCACACGACCACCGTCTTGCGTCATGCCGTTTCATGTTTTCTACATTTGAAAATGGAATGGGGTGGTTCGCATGATTGAATGAATCGCACATTTCAAAAACTGTAGTACAAGAACAAAATCTTCGTCGATTTGAACGGCATTACACTTTTATCGATTACTCACGAATTTTCGATAAGCAGAGAGCTTCCGCTCTTTGTTTGAGCCAATACAGTGGTTATCCCCTCCGCCTAAATGTGTTGGTTCACGCAAGGCGTCGGAAGAAATGATACGTCTTGATATAGGTTAAAGGACCTTTATAAGAAAGGACCCATACCTCTCGAAGTTTACGGACTATAAACGAGAAGACTTTCGTTCTTCTCCAAGTCACTGACACGATATAGTATTGATGCGGTGACTTGGAGAAGATTGAGAGTAATCTTGACCTTGAATTGATTCATTTTCGAAATTCTCCTTTCGTGAATGTTTCTCCCATCCCTTTGGAAAGCTGTCACTTCGGTGATAGGTTCTTGTTTAGTTGAATAAAAGGATAATTATAGTTTTTGTTGAATAAATAGATTGGGAAAGGTGGAGAAATTATGCAATATGTAGAAATGTTGAAAGAATTAGCGATTGGAGGAATATATACCGAAAAACAAATTTCTAATTTGTTATGCAATAATAGAAAAGAATTAACTATTTTATGCGATTCTGTATCAAAATTCGGTGAATCTGAAACAGAAAGATTTCAAGTGATGGGTAAATATGAAATATACGTTCATAGAAATGAAGGTTACTCTTATCATGCACCATCAAGAAAGACAATGGTTTATGTTATAGAAAAGATTTAAAAGCATCCATAACGGTTGCTTTTTTCTTTGTTATATAGAAATTACACAATAAACGTAATTGAAGAATGATTTAGGTATAACACGAATTGATAAATCATAAAGTGATAAAGAACGGACCTCAACATGTTACCCCATATATTTCACGAGAGAGCACTTACTGGGGTAGTGCTCTCTTTCGTTTGCACATAAGGAAGTTCTTGGCATACAATATTAGGTCAACATAAATACACCATTACTCGCATAAAGAGCTCTATAAATAGGGATAGAGCTCTTTTATTTGCACCTTTTGAGATGGACAAGCATATATTATAGTGTGGGACAACCTCTCTCAGGTCCTATTCAATACTCATTGAAAACTCCTACACATTTGGGCATCTACTGATGTGGATGCTCTCTTTTTATGCACTATTCGAATAGTACAAGCATATACTGCTTGTACCTCATTAACTTTAGTAGCATTAACTTTCGTTAATGGGGATTCTCATAATCCTTTAAAGGGCGCTCGCGGAAACGGGTGCTCTTTTTATTTTGGACAAATGGACATTTGAATGGATGGATAATAATGTGGAAACTGAAACATTGGTTGATTAAAGTATTGGCAGGTAAAGATTCTGTTATGTTGAATATGGACGTTAGCGGAGAAATGGAAATAAATAATAAACCCGATAACAGAATGCTTATTAAACACAATACATTTAGAAATATATAAAAGAGGTGCAACTGTAGATGAGTTACACCACTTTTGTTTATTTTGTTTCATTTCCGCTAAATCCACCATCTTCTGATCTGACGCGCATGTTTTCTTTGTTACAACCTACAAATTTTCCGCATGAAGGACAATTTACTGTATTACCTGCTAGCATACTAGTATCAAGTGAATTCATGTCACCGAAGAAGATAGGAGATGGAAACCAAGTTTTGCAATTAGTACATTGGATTTCTAGAGTTTTTACTTTAGACATGTATTTCACCTCCTTCAAAAATACATACTTCGACTTTTGGTGACATAAATCCTGCTAGAATGTGGGGGGATTTAAAAGAGGTAATGAGATGTATATAACAATAACTATCTTAGGCGCTGCCGTGATCGGTACAGCGTCTTATTTGTTGTTAAGGGATGATAAGGGTGAACTAGATTTACAATTTGAAGATTAAATACGAATATTATTACTCTAAAATGCAGAATATAGACTAGTAAACAAGCCGTTTTTAACTTTTAATAATAGAATATGATGAATTCTATTATTAAGAGGAGGTAATCATATTTATGGGATGCAATGGTAATTTCAGACATTTCCGTGATTGTAATAGATTTTGGGATGATTTAATGTTTTGCAGACGCAGACATAGAGATTTTGATGACTGTCGTTGTAGACGTGACCGTGATTGCGATTGTGATGAATGTCGTCGCAGACGTAACCATCATCATGACTGTGATCGTGATAATCGTCGGGATTGGTAAAGTCCTTTGAATGAGTGCGCTTCTTCACAGCACTCTTTTTTTGTTTATGGGTTTTCTGAATTAATACTCATTAAATATGAAGAATCTAGTTGCAATTCGATTTAAGGCATAACAAACCAAACGAAAATAGAGATAGTTAACAAGGTGAAGTTTATGTAGGAAATAACGGTGTTTGGGTGCTGAAAATAGTGTAAAATCAGCAATGTATAAAGGGTACGGAAGGGTAACTTTCTCGAAAGTGGAACAAACGTTGATATGACGGCATATTTCCCAGAAATCTAGTTTACATAACCTTTATTATACCAGTGAAACCCCTTCAGTTTAAAGGTGAAGGGGTTTCTTGTAGAATTATATATAGATACACTTACTATTTGGCCCAGTACCAGCGTTGCTGTAACCAGGGACAAAGTAATTTGATTTGTAAAAGAACGAACGTTTTTGATTAAACTTAATTTTAAAGGTAAACTTTTTTCGTTTTTGAAATATGATTTTATCTTACCTTGGTGGCGATGGGGCATGGCCGACAAAATGATTATACGAACCAACCTAATTGTCCCTAGGTGTTGAAAAGTATTGCAGGATACCCTGTACAACCTTGCTTTGAATGTCACCATGATGTTGAAAGTGCACCAATTCATAGGACCAGAAGTGACATACTGTAGTATCTCCATTCTCTATCCATGGCTGTGTTTCTATGTGGTTTCCAGTCACATCTATTTGTTCAGATGTGTTAGTCTCAAAAATTGCGTACTTTAACCACCAATAGTAAAGCTTTTTCTTTAACTCTATAGATGTGTAAGGTTCGGGTAGAGTGAATACACCTACGTTTACAGTAGGTCCTAAAGTCGGATAATTAGTATGGTAAAACTGTACGTTTACAAACACAACTTTAAGGTGTTGCTCTGCAACCCTAACATACACTCTGCACATGAACTGGGGAAAGAACGTGTTAAACTGTTCCGTCGTTTGGGTTATACTTTTGCTGGTTTCGGAGCCAAGAGTGTTTCCAAACAAAGGCATCAAATTAAGCTTTGATAGTTGTGTGTCAACATCCCGTAGGATTAATATACTATTAGAATACATCTCTCTTACATTCTGAATAGACATCTTTAAAATCTCATTTGCATTCATGTGCATCTCCTCCATATTTCCAGTCTAGTGGTTCATGTGTTTGTAAGGAACTCCAATCAAGGGCGTTGTTAGAGTGGGTAACATATGCCCAGGTGCTAAATGTTACCGATTGAAGAGGAGTAGGCTGTGTAAAACAAACAAGCTCCTTCTTTTCTAGATATTGTCTTAAAATGTCCAGTATCCTTCTATCTTTGTTGATCATAGTGGAAGAATTCTGATGGATTGCGCTATAAAATTCTTTCCACGGCAACCAGTATAAATGATGTTTTTGGCCAGCATTAGATATTTGAATGCTGGAGGAACTTTGGTTTAACTCTTCAACTGGCAGGGCTGTATCATTAGTTAGGTAGAGTAAGATGGTTCCAGCTATTTCAGAAGGGTTAATAGAAAACGTCCTGTAAAACTCTTGTGTATGTATGTCTTCATATTCTCTAGCCAATTGGTCACGTTGTTGTACAGTTCTTTCCTCAATGGCTACAGTCTTATCTTCTTCGCTGGATTTCTTAGAGAAATACTTAGCTTCTATACAGACGACATACAGGGTTTCGGCAGCTGTCTTTAATAACACAATGACATCTGGTTCACTTAGCGGAAGCCGCGGCCAGAAATAGAATCGAGCATCCTGAAACTCCTCATTAAGCTGAGGATGCTGTCCCTCTGTGTTCATAGCTTTTTGTAAAACAGCTACAAGAAAAGCAGGGGAGGATAGAAACTGTAAAGAGCCGATTACCGAGGAGGTAAGTAAATCCTCACTGGTACTAGAGAACTTTGCATTAATCTCTGCCTGTAACATGAAAAACCTCCTTTTAGGAGTAATGTG
This sequence comes from Bacillus sp. 95MFCvi2.1, assembly GCF_000374965.1. Classification (NCBI taxonomy): domain Bacteria; kingdom Bacillati; phylum Bacillota; class Bacilli; order Caryophanales; family Bacillaceae; genus Bacillus; species Bacillus sp. 95MFCvi2.1. The sequence continues at coordinate 96,746 of NZ_KB895690.1, forward strand.
TTGTTATAAATGAAAATTAAGGCTGTTTACTTGCATCAACTTTACCCTGGAGTTGTCCCCTCACCATCAACTTAAAGTAGTTAAGTACTCCGTATAGTTCAGATAAAACCCCTATCTACATACAGGTGATAAACCTTATTATATCAACGTTTTAACATGTGTATCAATCAACATTTTACAGCGAACCATCGATCGTGTTTTTGTATTTTCTCTAAACATACTTAAAGACCTGGATTTAAAATAAAGTTACGATGTTTCTATAATCTTTTAATAATAAATTAGTTGAAAATAAAATACTACATACTATACGCGAAAGAGTATAAAACAGAAAAATTATGTATAAAGGGTTGATTGGTTTTGGAGGAGGAAGAAGCTCATAGCGGGAGGCGTATCCGCAGATGCGTAGCATCGAGGACCTAAGAAAATAAGAATAATTAACTAAACAAGCGATTATAGATTAAATAAAATAATCAGCTATCTAGACAAACGGGTGAGTTATTCACTAATATATATCCTTAAAAATTTATTTTAGACTATAGGAAAAAATGGTAGACTGTTAAAAAATAGTTGTAGAATAATAAAGGTTTTTTCCATATGTGAAAACACCTTTTGCTAACATATATTCCGCTATCAGAAGTTTATCTTTTTAACTCTTTATAAATTTCAAGTTGAGCTTTAGAGCTATTAGCGAAATTTAACCAATCATTCCTCACATTACTTTTATTATCAGTAACCAAAAGTTCTACAATATCTAGATGTGAAACATTTGTTGTTATTGATTTTGTCACCCCATTAATTTTAGCACCTGACATATGCTTAGCCGTCTCATGATTTAGTGCAAAAGCAAAGTCAATTACAGTAGCGCCTTGTGGCAGATGAATAGGATCTAATTTAGGTGTAAATACAACGATGGTGTCTTGAAATAATTCAAATGATACTAAATCATAAAATTCGAGAGCGTCTTGAGTGACTAAATCATTAGTTATAATAAACTGGTCCATCAACTTATAAATAATATCTTGCATGTCCTTATCAGTTATACTTTTTGTGGGCAATTATTCGGAATTTTATGTATGCTGAATTAGATTATGGAGATTACACTTGAGGATGATATGAGTAATTATAAAATAGATGAACTGCATGAAGCTAAGTTTGTAGTATTTAATATTGGCTCAAACAAAATAATTTTATTCTACAATCCATCATCAACGCCAAAATTAATAAATGCTTTTTCAGAAGAGTTGTTAAACGGGCGAACTCATATTATCAATGAAGATGTTCAATTATGCTATACTCCCTATGTATTATTAAATTCGTCAGGAATGGCATATGGGGTGAATGTAAAGAAAAAAGTAATTAAAGAGTCGTTTAACCGCATTAATCCATATGAAACCCCAGAACTAGCAAACTGTACAAATCATTTTTGTTTGATGTGCATGACTGTATTCGATCTTACAGAAGATGCGGAATGGCTCCATTTAGCAGAACATTTGTATAGCAAATATTCAGGGGAGCACTTAACAGATGCTATTGTTTTCATTAATCAACTTCAAATCAAATTACGAAGAGAAAGGGTTATTACAGAAGCAGAAATGAGGAAACTATTTAAATTTAAACAAAGAAATACAGAAAATCTAGAAATGCAGTTTTGTGCCAACGTATTGTTGGGAAGTGCACGTGAAGCGAAATTATTATTCGAACAATTTGAAACGGCGGATCAGGAGCGTTATAAGGAGTTACCAATTTACAAACTCTTTAATGATATGAGTGCTACAGTACCTGTATAGTATCTATACTATACTACATCTCACAATGTGTAGCAGGTGTGAAATAGAGTAATTGAAATAGGATACATAAACATTTCTGATCTAGAAATTGTTCATGTATCCTATTTTTTATGTTATTTTAATGAGTTCAAATTATATATAACGTAAGAAATCTCTTTCTAAAAAAGTATCCATATCCTTGTCTTTCTACAATAATAAAGAAATATGGTAATGGAAAACTTCTGCCAGCGCTGTCCATCCTTTTATAATGAACTCTTCAATAGATACCAGAACGTATATTTGGTATAATCAAAACATGCTACTAGAAGCTTAATAGTATGGAAATTAAGCTTTGCAAGTATTAATAGAATAAGCGAACAATTTATACTTTGCAAAGTCATTGTTAGAAAGGAATAGATGAGATGAATCAAATTTCATTTGAAGATTTATTTGATGAGAATGTAGTGGAGGCGACCGAGATAGAAGTACCTTTATCTTCACTGCAGAAAGATATCTTGGAATTACTCAATTCTGAAGAAATAAGTGCAATGCAGCTATGTGAAAAATTAATACTATCAGGAAAAATACCTAATGAAAGATTCACAACCGATAAGCCTAAAGCTTACGGACAAGTATGCTTAATTCTTGAAGGTTTTGTTACTGAAGGAAAGCTTACTTTTATAAAAAATGATGAGAAAAGAGATAGATTATATAAAATGAAAGAAGAAGTTTCTTAATGCTTCAAAAGCGTATAATACCCAGATTAAATACGCTTAAAATAACGTGTTTTTTTATTTAAGTGGGTATAATTCTGTCATTTTTTATGACAGAATTATACCCACTTACTCTACGAATTTACTCTTTCTATATTATGCTTTACGCAGTCTAAGACTCCTTTTGCTTTCAAAATAAATAGACAGGAGAATAGAATGGGATATCAATATGAAATATTTATGTTTTGGTATGTAGGTTTTATTTTCTGGGTGTTACTATTAATTTCTTTAATAACTTTTATTGTCGCTATAAAACGAGAATCTTGGATAATGACACTTGTCAGCCTCATTTTAATAATTCCTAATGTTATATTCATGCTAATAGATAAGTTGGAATTAATTATATATCTAGCTTTAATTTTACCTATCTTACAAATTTTAATGGTAGTTAAATTTATAAAAAAAGGCATGGGTTTAACATGAAAAGTTAAAAAAGTTAGAGAGGGAATTTTCAGTCATAGAAGCAGCTTGATTATGCGTATCTGCATTTCGAATTTAAAGTTAATTTTAAGGATAGTCCTAGATCTTTAAATTTTATTGAAAATATCGTGTATTTGTTGATTTGAAATAAAGTTCAACCGTTTTGAAATTATCAATACCTAAAACGTAAAAAGTCATAAAAAATAAAGGGTGATACATATGATACATATTAGTCATGTATAATATGTATCACCCTTGTAATTCTTGTTCCACAATCGCGCCCTTTAATGGAATAAATAAAACATGGTCTCAATCTTTAAATTCAATTAATTCTTCTTTCACTATAGCACCCGTTACTTTAAGTACAATTCTTCACATACTTTAAAATATAAAAGGTTGATCATCTATTTTGAACAGATATTCTAACATTCATTCTTATAAATTATGTAGTTGCTAAAACTAATAATTTTCATAAGGTTGAATAAAAACCTCATTTACTTTATGATACGGTTCTCCGTTGTATATCTAAATGAGTTTTTTTCTCTTTTATAAATATCCTAACAACGCATTTAAGCAATCATTTTCCATCCTACTAAGTAGTTTACGGGCTTGTTCGATAATTCTATTTATAAAAATTCGCTCCTTTTTTATTGACAGAAAATTCAAATTCATTATATAATTTTTGGTATTACCAATGTCTTTAACATGTATTACCATAAAATAAAGGGGACGATGGTTTGAAAGAAAAGGAACGCTCCTCAGATAAAATTGAGAATGAATTAATTAGCTCCATATTGGCTGGTGTTTATTCTGTAGGAAGTACTTTACCGCCGGAAAGAGAGCTTGCGAAAGAATTTGGTGTTGGTCGCCCAACTATTCGGGAGGCGCTTCAACGTTTAGGAAGGAGTGGATGGATAACAGGGAGAAAAGGAATGCCAGCGCGTATTAATGATTATTGGAGCAATGGGAATCTAACGACACTTATTAATATTGTTGAGAATCATCATACCATTACAGATGAATTTATTATGTACTTATTAGAATTTAGAAGTTCGTTGACTCCGACTTATATTCGTGATGCTGTTACGTTTAATCAACCTAAAGTGGTTGCTCTCCTTGCCAATCTTGAGCAGCTTGAAGATAGTGCAGAAAGCTATGCAGCATTTGATTGGGATTTGCAAAAAAGGTGTGCTGGGCTTGCGGCCAATCCGATCTTTCTACTCATTTTAAATAGCTTCGATTCCATTTATGTAGATATGGGGAAAAGATATTTTTCTGTAAAAGATCATCGTGGGTTGTCCTTCAACTATTACCACGACTTATTAAAAGCTGCATTAAAGGGAGATGCAATTGAAGCGGAAAGATTGTGTAAGACAACAATGGAGAAAAGCTTGGCTCTCTGGAAAGATAGAAAAAAATAAAGAAAGCTGGAGGCGTAATAAATGAAACTAAAATATTTTAAAGAATATTTTTCCTACCCTGATATATTGATCATGAGCTGTTTTTTCCTCATTAGCTTTGGATTTATGATTCTACATTTAATCTCTATCGGAATTTGGGGTGCTTTTATTTTGGGAATGATTATGTATTCCGTAGCTGAGTACGCTACTCACAGGTTTATTTTTCATCTAAAGCCACCAAAGAATGCATTTTTATTAAAAATGCTTAAGCGCCTACATTATGACCACCATACAAATCCGAATGAATTACATTTATTATTTTTACCCTTATGGTATAGTGTACCCAACATTGCAATTGCAGGAGCAATTTTTTATTTTCTTTCATCCAGCTTTTTCATGACAAACGCATTTATTGCAGGTATTATGCTCTTTTTATTATTTTATGAGTGGAAGCATTATATCGCGCATCGCCCCCTTCAACCAATATCACCATGGGGGCGCTGGATGAAAAAGGTTCATTTATGGCATCACTTCAAAAATGAAAATTACTGGTATGGTGTTACGAACCCAGCCTATGATTTTCTCATGGGCACCTTTAAAGACCAAAAGGATGTTGCCCAAAGTAAAACTGCTAAAAATCTAGAAAAACGTGGTGACCAGAAAATAGAATTATAAAAATAATCCATTGTCATCATCCTGGAAATGTCGAATGAATTTTGCAGCTTCGACATTTCTCAGGGAGTGACAGGCATTTTTTCCTATTGAGTAGTAAGTATGGTAATAGATTGCATAAGACTCGTTTGAAAGTTTTTCTTACCGAAAAATGCATCGCGTTTGCCCCAGTGATTTCTTTAGCGACTCGTTCCAGAAGAATCTTTGTATCAACAGAAAATTTCCGCGTAAAGCTATGGCACCTGACAATGTTATTGCGGAGAAACTCGGAATATTCAGGCGTGAAAGCATGACGAATACAGCCCCTCATCCCTGCATAACCATAGGAAATCTCCGATGCGGCCCGATAAAACAAAATCATCCCGTCAGCACGGCTTGATTCAGGGTGCAACCTGAGTTCCGTAATATACGAAACTAAGCGCTTCACCACTACTGTCCCTTGCTCAGTCGCTTCCCACCATTCTAATAAACGCTGTTGTTTCTCTTCAGTCATCCATGTATAACTTGTTCAACAAACCTTTATAATCTTTTTTTACTTCCCAAAAATAATCAAAAAACTGCTTTAGGGCATAACAGTATGTTTTTAGTGTATTGCTGCTTTTTTCTGCTGCATCTAAATACTTCAAATACTTCATCACCGGAACTAAAGGCATTCCTCCTTCATCAAAAAGTAATACCTTTTCTTACTACCATCAAGTAACACTTCCTGTACTTTCATAACATCCTCCACCTTAAAACATAAGATCATATAGTAAACATATTAAACTAGAATTTTTAAATATAGTTTATAATTCTAATATGTATTAAAAAGAGGATATTAGCTCTTATATTGAACTAACTATCCTCTTATAATCATAGTACAGTTAATTAAAAAAATGTCTTAGCGTGGGTTTTATATCATTTGATTGGCGGGACCCCATCACTATCAAGCTAAGATTTTGAAGTACCCCCAAAATGAAAATTTTCTTTCTCTACAGTTAGTTATTTGGAGAAGTTAGTGTTGGTTTAAATAAAGTTTGATCAAAAATGTTTTGCAAATCCTTATTTAGTGAGAATCAAAAAGAAATCATTTTGAAAATAGATTAATCAAGATGGTTTCTTTTTGTGTATTGCATAGGGATTTAGTAGGGTCATTTTAATTAAACTTTATCCCAGTGCTATAGATAACGGCGCACCTTGAAATAAAATAGGGTGTGATGTTTAGTGGTTTTTACATTTTAATAATTGTATATAAATAAAATATGCTATAGAGCACCGAAATATAATGGTATGATATTACTGTAGTTCATAATTTATACAGAAAAGGATAGGGATAGAATATGCTATATTCCAAAAAGTTAGTAGGTATGAGTTTGATAGTATCACTTACGATAGGTGGGCTAAGTGCTTGTAATACATATGTAGATTCATCGAAAGTAAAGCAAGGAAGTGTATCTAAAAAGAGTGATAATGCAAATAGACCAGCTGAAGCTCTAACAGCTTACATGAATGCGGGCTTCTATGATAAAGACATAGACAAAATGAGTAAATTAACAGGTGAAGATGGAAAACAATTTAATGAAGCGATGGCGGAAAAGGTTAGAAAAGCAATCCTATATAATTATGAAGGCGTATCTAGTATTACAGAAGAATCAGTAGATAACTATTTCAAAAATTTTAAAGAAGCAATACGGCAAAAAGTGAAATTTGAAACGAATGTTGTATATATAGACGGAGAAGGTAAAACTGCAGGAGTGGAAATAAAATCAAAGCCAATATTGATATCAAGTTTGAGAACAAAAGTTGAAGATGAGCAAAAAAGAATATTAAGTGAAAACCCATCAATATCTAACCCAAAATTAATAAAGCAACTACATGATTATTCATCTTCAATATTACTTGAAGCAGATATATCTTCTACGGAAGAATCGGTAAGGGTTGATATGTATAATAAAGGTGACGATAAGTGGCATATAAATGGAGAGGATATAACGAAACTTCCAAGGATTTTATATAAACCATAATATATTATTAAACTCTTTATAAAAAAGATACTATTAATTCGATATACAGGTTTACTCAAACGATTTTCGAATTTTCTGTATTGTGAAAGGTAAGAATTTTTCTTGGAGCGAAGTTATGCAGAAACAACATATTGTGGGAACTATTGTAGGTTTGAAAAAAAGTTTGATTAAAAACACCTCACAAACCCGTATTGTACGATAATAAAAAGAATCCATTTTGAAAAAAAGTTTGATCATTATCTAATCCTTATTCAACAGCACAGACAGCTTTCGCTAAATAAAACTATGTCCAGAGAACAGTATTTGAAATTCACGATATAACATGTTGGTAAGTTATATCCCTTAATATGGGATGTAAGGTTTGATGAGGGGAAACTCAAAATAGGTTTCCTTCTTGGTATATATAGTAAACGTTCTTTTCCGGTTATTTCTTCATCTTTTGATCCATTTAGTATTGTTCCGATGATCATGATTTCTTATTTTATGTTAAAGGAAGTTTTAGTCTTTCAAAGTGGAACAGTCCCTGCTCCGTTTACAATGCGAGTTCTGTTTCAAATTAGTATTCTCACATGCTTGGCTGTACCGACTGTCATGCTGTATACGGCACAAGAGGTCCTGTAAAAAGAGAAGAGTTTATGATGGCAGCAATGGTTCTTGGAGGAAGTAAATGGCATCAATTATGTCGACATGTTTGGCCACATCTTTTGCCATCTTTTTTCTTACTGGTTGCGCAGCAATTTGTTAGCATGTTATTGCTACTTTTACATCTTGGTTTACTCCATTGGTTTTTTGGAGGAACTATATCATATAGCGGTGATACAGATAGTGTGACGAAGGAGTGGACAGGACCGATTGGACAAAATTTCCGTCATTTGACCACACATACTTGGATCGTTCTGGTACTGATTTTTTTCATATCCTGACAATTTTGGAAGGGGATCTTATAAGTAATAGTCTACAAAGGGCGATTGGAATAGGAAATCTGAGGAGAAGGAAAGTAGGAGAGAAAGAAGAGAAAGTTGAGAAACAGGCGAAAAGTGAAAGAGAAGATTTTTCCTTCCATCAAGAAGTATCTAAATAAAAAAGATAGATGAGAACAATCTGTTTTCATCTATCTTTTTTCGATTTTACAAAGGTGGTAAATCAATTTTTCCTTCTTCAAATAACTCTTTTAGCATATGTTTCGTATATCCGGCAGCTTGCCCAAATGTAATTTTTGCAGGCATTGGTGCTTCATTTACATCTACTACTACATCAATAATACATGGCTTATCTTGTTTTACTGCATTTTCAAAAGCAGGGAGAAGTTCATCTAAGTGTTCTACACGGTAGCCAACTCCACCGCATGCTTCAGCATATTTTGCAAAATTAGGGTTTGTTAAATCTGTACCAAACTCAATATTTCCCATTACTTCTTGTTCGAATTTAATCATTGCAATCTTATGGTTGTTGAGTACAACAATCACAATTGGTAATTTATATTTTACTGCAGTGACAAAATCATTCATTGTCATTCCAAATCCACCATCACCACAAATTGCAAAGACTTGTTTATCTGGATAAGCGATTTGACCAGCAATTGCTCCAGGTAGACCACATCCGAGTGTAGCGAGCCAACTAGAGATGATAAATTGTTGATTCGTCATCCGAAAATGACGAGCAGCCCATACTGTTACATTCCCAACATCTACTGATAAAATGGCATCATCATGAGCGACATGTTGCAAGGCATGCATAACTCTTTGTGGTTTAATTGGAGTAGAAGAGTCCTCTTCTTGATTATGCAATTTTTCTTCCCATTTCTTCATCAGTTCTTGATGATATTCTAGGAATGAATGATCCTCATGCTTCTCCACATTTTCTAAAAACCATTTCAATGTTTTATCTGCATCACCAGCTAATCCGATATCTGTCGCATAACGCTTCCCAATTTGTGCAGGATCCGTATCAATATGAAGCGTTTTTGCTTTTTCGGGTAAAAAACCAGTGAAAGGGTAAGAAGTACCAATCATGATTAATGTATCTGCATGCTTCATTGCTTCGTAAGATGGTTTTGTTCCAATTAACCCTAATCCGCCTATACAAAGGGGATGTTCATCAGGAATAATTCCTTTAGCTGGAAGTGTTAAAACAATTGGTGCGCCAATATGTTCTGCGAATGCAAGTAAAGATTCCTTCGCATGTTTTGCTCCTTTTCCAGCTAAAATAACAGGTTTTTTTGCGTTATTTAATGCTAGCTTTGCTAACTTTAGATCCTCTTCTTGCGGAAAGAGTTCGGGTAATGTAAAAGAAGAACTTGTTATACGTGCGCCAGCTTCTACTTCAAACTTCGGAACATCATCTGGTATGGTAAGAACAGATACACCTTTCTTTGTATATGCCATACGAATCGCTTGGTTTACAACCGCAGGGAGTTGTTCTGCTGACATAATTCGTTGATTATAAACAGCGACATCATCAAACATTCTTTCTAAGTTTACCTCTTGGAAAAATCCTGTTCCGAGTAAATCTGATTCAACTTGACCTGTAATTGCGAGAACGGGTGCTTGATCTAGTTTTGCATCATATAATCCATTTAGTAAGTGGATCGCACCAGGCCCAGCGATAGCCATACAAACGCCTAATTTTCCTGTTAATTTTGCATAAGATGCAGCCGCTAATGCACCGGCTTCTTCATGGCGAACTTGAATGAATTTAATTTGGTCTTGTTTTTTTCGAAGTGGCTCAATAATAGAATTGATCGAATCACCGGGCATACCGTAAATGTGATCAACGCCCCATTCGATAAGCAAATCAACAAGCGCTTCACCTGCTGTTTTTCGAAACATGAAAGATCCTCCTTACATACTGTGATACTACTATGTTTCGAAAAAAAAGGTAAAATATACAAATAATAAATAAAAGTGCAGTTCTAATGGTGTCCTGCGAAGAATGTAAAGGCTGTTATGAGTAAAAAACCGCTCATAGACCAGGATAAGAAGGGAAGTAAAGCGAGGTGTTTCTTCGCTTTCCAAAGCATTTCATGTATTGTGACATATCCTAAAGAACCGATTGCACTTCCCATTATCATCCCTTGTAAATGAATCGCTTTCCCGTTCATCATCCCAAAGATTGTGCCAGTGCCGAGGATAATTGATAATAACAGAATTGTTAATAGAAATGAGAGATATTTATGCTGTGTAAATAAAAATGGAATGATTAAAGCTAATCCTTCTGGAATATGGTGTATAACAATCGCAAATAAGAAGGGAATGGCAGTTTCATTATGGTTTGTAAAAGCAGCGCCTAATGCAAAGCCGCTCGGCATATTGTGAATAAAAATAGCGAAGGAGAGAAATAAAAAAGTTTGCCATGCTTGCTGGTCTTTTTTATGTATGATAGGGTGATGGCAATAATTATCTAGTAAACTCATAATTAATAAACCAATGGCAATTCCGAGCATAGGACCCATGATTTCATAGCTTGAAAAAGTTTCTGGAATGATTTCTAGTGATAATAGACCGAGTAAGATACCGCCGCATAGCGCATATAAACGATGCATTTTCTCTTCTATCAGTTGACGTGTGGCAAGTCCGACAGCGCCACCTAATAGTAATCCACCAAACGAAAAAAACGTAACGATCATCGGAATCCATAATCGTTCCATAGAATCACACTCCATTTTTATGGCCTTCATTTTCAGCTTACTGTGTGAAAGGGGAGATTAGTCCAAATTATTTGGAAGTAATTCTAGATTATTGAGATTCGAAGTATCCGAATAATATGGTGAAAAAATCGTTAGTCTGAAACAACGGGAGATTGTATTTGTTTTAGAGAAAAGCGAGTCTGTTCATATACAATCCAATCAGAATATATTGATAGCTATTGAATCAACTTGAACTTGTAGAGTTTTCTAATGAAATGTAATGATTGATATCTGTAAGTAGAATTTGTATAAAAAATTTCAAAATGATAGACTTTCAAACTTGTGAGATATTTATTCGAATACATGGTTTATATGAAAAAAAGGGGGAATAAGGTGAAAAATAAATTATTATTTGCTTGTTAAAAAGCAAAAATACTTTTGATTTGAAGAAGTTTAAAAAGAATCTACTTTTAATATTACAGACGAGGGATTATGTATCGAGATCAGAATTAAAATAAACTAAAAAGGGCAAATATATTAAACTTACATAATATGTTGATTGCTTTTTTCTATAAGAAGTTGAAGACAGTTCTTCAATCACATTAATGTTGTCTTTTCATTCAATCCATGATGTATACACTTCTCTTATATAAAACATAAAACGTTCATTATTTAAAAAAGTAATTCTTATAATGATAGGAGCAAGTATTAAGTAATGTAAGGATTTTTGGATATTTTGTAGAATTTTATAATTATCAAGCACTTAATCAGCTTTTTGAAGAACATTTATCCCGCTATTTGTGGGCAGACCCCTACCTCAAAATTCAACAAAAGCAAAGAAGTTGGGTGGGGGATCAACTGCCTGTAAAAGCCCGATTGGTCAGGCTAATAATCAGTAGGATGCTTACTACCCATAAATACATACCAAAATTCACCTGTTAAAGGGGGATATAGTTTTGACAATTAAAAAGGAGACAAATCTTAATTCACCGCTGCAATCCAAAGAAACAAGTGGAAATGTGCTTTCAACAATTACACAGTTGCCTAGTATATACGTGATTTTTGTTTTTGGCTTACTGATTTCCAGGGTTGGTGATTCCCTTTATACGTTTGCCCTTCCTTGGATTGCCTATGAGTTGACTGGTTCAGCAGTAATAATGAGTTCTCTTTTTGCTATTGGTGTGCTACCCATTGTTTTATTTGGTCCAATAGTAGGAGTAGTGGTAGATCGTTGTGACCGACGAAAATTAATGTGGACCGCTGATCTAGGATGTATTGCTTTGGTAGCATTCATTCCCATTCTTCATATGCTAGGTCTTCTCCAAATCTGGCATCTATACGTTGTTTCTTTTATTTTAGCAATACTATCCATGTTGTTTGATGTAGCTACTGTTACAGTAATTCCACATATCGCAGGTCAGTCGTTAACAAGAGCCAATTCGGCATACCAAATGGTTAATCAAATTGCTAGTTTAACAGGACCCGCATTAGCGGGCATTATAATTGCTGTAATAGGAGGACTTAACGCTCTCTGGATAAATGTCCTCTCTTTTGTAGCTACTTTAATTGTAGTCTTGCTATTACCAAAAATCGAAAAAAGAAAACCCATGGATAAAGCGGGAAATCTATTGGGGAACCTAGGGAACGATATGAAAGAGGGATTTAAATGGCTATTAAATGATCGTCTTAACCTTGCTTTATCTTTTCAAGCAATGGTAGGTAACTTTGGCGCTAGTGCCATACTGGGAGCACTTATGTATTACTTGCTTTCAACATTACACTTATCTGCTGAACAAAGTGGTCTTAATTATACGTTGATCGGAGTAGGTGGCCTTTTAGGAAGTATCATTGTTGTTCCGCTCGAACAACGTTTCAGACGTGGAATTCTTATTCCTGTTCTTTTAGGTATAGGTGCGATTGGATTGACCTATGCCATATGGAGTAAATATTGGCTTGCACCAGGTATTGCATTTGGTATTGCTATGATTTGTAATATAGCTTGGAATACCATTGTAGCATCGGTCCGACAGGAAACTGTACCTACCGATATGCAAGGAAGAGTTTTAGGATTCTCAAGAGTGCTTACCCGTCTGGCTATGCCGTTAGGAGCATTAGCGGGTGGAGTGATTTCTGACTTTAACCCAGTTGCAATATTTATACTAGCATCAGCTACAAAGTTCATTGAAGTCATAATTGCACTTACGAGTCCTATACGTAAACTATGAGTATTTGATTCAGATGAAAATCCATTAGAATGTTGTCAAGGGCATATTCAATCGGATATTAAGATACCTAGAGTATAAATCTAACGTAAATCCAACTGAGAATTTTGGTGAGAGTGCAATGAAGCTTCAATGTAAAGATACCAAAGGGAATTTATATACAGAATATGTTATTGGATATTTTGAAAGAGGTTATTCTGGAAATGCTGTAATAACGATAAAATTTGTTGATGCAAATGGAAAACTTGACATAGAAATCAAAGATACTACATCTTTATATTAAAATGTACAATTCTCCAATTCTTCCTCGTTTCTTTATCAATCTTGAGGTGAGAGTCCTACTGCCTGTTAATATGGGATAAAATAATAACCTGTTACTAAAAAAGTATATGATAGTCAAGACGCATAGATGAAAAATGTATTCGAAATGAGTAGTAGTTGTATTGAAATTTTTGGGGGGAATATTTTGAAACGCTATTTTATCAATAATGGGAACATAGATGTACATATTACAGAATGGGAGAGTAAAAATAATCCCGTAATTTTTTGTTTACATGGATTAGGAAGCACGAGTCTTAGTTTTATAGAAATTGCTGAGCAGCTCAAAGCGGAGTATAGATTGATTTCAATTGATGTGCCTGGACACGGTAAAACTTCTCCGTTTGAAAGTGCTGAAGAATATGAAATGCCTCGTTTGGCAACATGGTTAAACGACCTATTGAATCATCTTGAAATTGAACAATTTTATTTCTTATCACATTCTTGGGGAAGTTTGGTGTCTTTGTTTTATTTGATGGAATACCCCGAAAGAGTAAAAGGTAGTATTCTCATAGATGGAGGATATCAAACAAAAAGACTTAAAGAAGAAACTGTAGAAGAAGAAATAGCTTACTATGAAAAAGATTTTGAAGAATATGTATTTAATGATTGGAAATCTTTCTTCAAAAGTGAAAAAGCAGCATATACAAGATGGTCTGCCTTGTTAGAACTGGCCGTAAAAGGCCTGGGTTTAGAAAATGACAATAAAGTGTATTGGCATGCAAGAGGTGTAACAGTCGGTCATATCATTAAAGCTATGCATAAACATGAAACAATAGATATTTATGAAAATTTGCCGTCCAACATCCTATTATTAAGGGCTACATTACCCAATAGCTGGGATGCATATAGAAGTAAGACAGCAAACATATTTAAACAGAAAACAGGAGGAACAGTAAAATTAATTCCTAATACTACTCATATGCTACATTGGGATAAACCAGAGGTTGTAGTGGAAGAAATAAGAAAGTGCTGGTCTCATTCTTATTAAACAAATAGATGTTTTAGTTGAATAAGTCAAAGGAAAAATCGATTCCTTTCAAGTTCAGGGAATCGATTTTTTAGGTGTGTGAATTCAATAAGGATATTATTACTTGTTATATCTTTTTTACATATTGAAAATGAGAATAGAACTCTTAATTTAGTGAATGAAAATGTTAAAATTATAAATATTAAATCAATAAAAAGTGATAGATATATTTGATTCTGTATCATAGGAATTTAGAATAGTAATCAAAAGCAATTATTGAATTAAAGGGGATAAAAATAACAGGGAGGGGATAGCCATGATTTATGTAATTAGACATGGGCAAACAGATTTGAACAAAGAAGGAAGACTGCAAGGGAGATTAGGATTACCATTAAATGAGTATGGTATAGAACAAGCAGAATGTTTAAGAGATAAGCTTAAACATATAAAATTTGATTATGTATTTTCTTCTCCGCAAGAAAGAGCAGTTGAAACAGCAGAAATCGTAACGGGTATAAAAGCAATAACCGATAAAAGACTTGATGTTTTTGATTTAGGAGAGGCAGACGGATTAAGAAAAGACGAAGTAAAAATGGCTGGAGGTGCTCCTGATTCTAGAGCTTATAATGGAGTTGAGGATAGTAACAGCTATGTGCAAAGAATTTTTAACTTTATGCATGATCTTGAAGTGAAATATAGAAAAAGAGAGTTAAATATTTTGTTATCTGGACACAGGTGTACAACTGGCTGTATCGGTGCTTATTTTGAGGGGATTCCAGAAGACAGAAATATTTTAAAGTTTTCATCCAATAATGGAGAATATAAAGTATGTAAATTTAATCGTAACTCGTGATATAAAGGGTTATGAAATATTGTATTTTTGGGTTTAATGTTAACGTTAATGTTAATTGAATAAACTAAAACGCAAAAAGGCATCTGCTGATTCCCAGTGGATGCCTTTTTAGTATTGAGAATGCGGGGGCAGATTTTATAAATAATAATGGTAATAGTTAACCCCCTATTTTACTTTTGATTGCCATACCCTATGTTCAGCAAACAGTTTCTTTCTTATTACTTAAAAATCTTTCGCAAAATTTTAATTTTGTTCCTATACGGTGGAAATACAAACCCTAAATCTATCCTTGAGCTTTTCTTTAAAATGCTTTTACGATGTGTAAAAGTATCAAAACTATGTTTGCCATGATAGGAACCGAACCCTGCATTTCCTACTCCACCAAAGGGTAAGTGGAGATTAGCCATATGTGACATTGTATCATTGACGCATCCTCCTCCAAAAGAAATTCGTCCTAATACCTGTTTTTCAACATTTTTATTTTCAGTAAACACATACAAGGCTAACGGTTTAGGATGGTTGTTAACCATGTGAATGACCCCATCTAAATCGTTGTACTCCATAATTGGTAAAATTGGTCCGAAAATTTCTTCTTTCATAGCTGCATCATCCCATGATTTTACTTCAAGAAGTGTTGGTTCAATATATAAATGACTTCTAGATGAATTTCCACCAAATATTATATGATTTTGGTCTTTTTCTAATATAGAAATAAGTCTATCAAATTGTCTCTCATTGACAATTCGACCATAATCATTGCTTTTTGATACATCCGATCCATAAAAGCGGGTGATTATTTCTTTCATCTTCGAAATTAGTTTTACCTTAACAGATTTGTGTGCAATAACATAATCGGGTGCAATACAGGATTGCCCAGCGTTTATGAATTTTCCCCAGATAATACGTTTGGCTGCTATATCGAGGTTAGCTGTTTCATCGACAATAGCTGGTCCTTTTCCACCAAGTTCTAATGTTACTGGTACAAGATTTTTTGCCGCGGCTTCCATGACAATTTTTCCAACTTGAACGCTACCAGTAAAAAAGATATAGTCAAATGGTGCATGAATTAATAAAGAAGTTGTTTCTCTGTCTCCTTCAATTACACGAATATATTGCTTATCAAACGTTTCACTTATTATTTTGTTAATTACAGTTGAAACATTTGGTGCATTTTCTGAAGGTTTGAGAACTACACAGTTTCCTGCCGCAATTGCCCCAATAAGAGGTTCAATTAATGATTGGAATGGATAATTAAAAGGTCCAATAATTAGCACTGTACCATATGGCTCTTTTATTATGTAGCTTTTGGAAGGTAAAAAGTGAATAGGTGTTTTTACTTTTTGTGGTTTCATCCACTGTTTTAGGTATTTCATTATAAAGTTGATACTGTTTAATGTGAAACCAATTTCTGCAGCATAAGCTTCAAACTCGCTTTTGTGTAAATCTTGATATAATGCGCTCAGCACTTGATTTTCATATTGTTGAATAGAAATTTTTAATTTTTCTAACTGTTTAAGGCGGAATTGAAGACTTTTTGTATAATCATTATGGGAAAATTGTCTATGCTCTTGAATAAGTTGTTGAATATTATCAACCATTAGGAAATCCCTCCAATAGAAAGAAAATATTTAAATACTATGTATATCAATTATAGAGAGTATTTGCTCCATATATTCTATTCACTAATGCATCCGTTTGCTGAAAAAAGCTACTGTTAAACTAAGGGTGGTTATCTTAGAATTGGGTAAATTCGATAAATATTACATAGTATTTCAAAACATGCTCTTCATATTTGCTTTTATATCAAGGTTAAAACCGTTAATTTAATCAAACTTTACTTTAAAGCTACACGTGAACGTTTTTGTATTAATAATAAGAAAGAAATTATAGATAGAATATTTTATTTCAATATTCTTTAATTTTTTTATAAACACAGTAACTGCTATGATTTTTTTATTAGGAGGGGATTTGTGGTGAATATCGTACTAATACAGAAAGATGATGTTCCTTATGTTATTATGGGAAAAGATTTAAGCACTATATAATAGCGAATATCTCATATTTGTAGGAAACTATAAAACAAAAAAGAAGACTTGCTACTAAGAGCTTCTTTTTTGTTAGAATTTTAAACATTTAATCTAAATGTACCGTGCAATTATATAATTCTGGATCCCATCCGTTCTCTATTTTTATAATTTTAGTTATTGATGTATTTTTAGGAGATTCTATCATGCTCAAATGAGGTACTAATTCTTTGAGAAGCTGCTTAATGAATGAGCCATGACTAACGATTAAGATGTTTTTGTTAGGATATTTATATGTAATTTCTTCAATAAAAGGTATAGCTCTTGCTTTAACGCTATCAGCACTTTCGATTCCTAAATCAAGCTCTCTCCAATTATCTCCCCACTTCGAAATTCGTTCGTCTTCGGTTGTTCCTTCAATTTGTCCACCGCTTACTTCGCGAAGTCTAGGCTCTAAATGGATTTGTATATTTTCAATGTTTTTTTCTATTGCCTCAGCAGTTTGTTTCGCTCTTAATAAATCGCTAGAGTAGATTACATCCCACTTCTCTGTAGCTAAACGTTCTGCAAGTTTATAAGCTTCAGATAATCCAGCTTGATCAAGTGGAATATTTGAATTTCCTTGTGCTCTACCTTCTTTATTCCAATGTGTGCTGCCATGCCGGATAATACCGAGTGTAGTCATATGAAAACCTCCAAACTATAGTTTTTAGAAAAATAAAAATCATTCCGTTATTATATGACAATTCAGGAAATAAAAAAAGGAAATTTTATATTTTCTATACAAAAGTTTTAAGAATATTGTTATGCAAACAGATGAATTAGGAGATTTAAAGATAAATGCAAGTAGGATTCTTGTATAGAAATAAAGAACCTTTAATGTATTAGTTGAAAAGGAGGTAAAGTGATGGAGGTTACGATTCGTGCAGTAGAAATACAAGATGCTAGAGCAATTCATCGTATATGCATACAAAATGATGTTTTACCATATATGGTTTTCTTGCCTAGTATGCGAGTGGATGCGATGGAAAATAGGATTCGAAATCTAGCGCCGAATCAATTTGAATTTGTTGCTGAGTATGATGGAAAAGTCGTTGGGTTTATTGGTTTAACGCAAGGGCAAGGACGAAGGTCACATTCGGGAGATTTATTTATCGGTGTAGATAGTGAATATCATAATAAAGGCATTGGGAAAGGTTTGATGACGAAAATGCTGGATCTTACAGATAATTGGTTAATGCTAGAGAGAGTAGAACTTGGTGTTTTGGAAATAAACCCTGGTGCAAAAGTACTATATGAAAAATTTGGATTTAGGGAAGAAGGTATAAAAAGGGGGAATCTAAAAGCTCATGGTAAGTTCATTGATGAAATTATGATGAGTCGTCTTCGGCCCAATGGTTTAATTGTACATAATTAAAAATTACAAGAAAAAGAATGCTTTTTTTGTAAAGCATTCTTTTTCTTGTAATGGGGAGTAGCTTTTTCTTAAAGATGTAAGATTTACATAAACATAACACTTTTACTTATTATGTAAGTAGTCTATACTAGAGTACATATATTTTCAAATTGGAGCGAGTAAATAAAACATGGAGCTGAGAAAATTAGAACATATCATTGAAGTGAAAAAAGAAGAACTTTTTGCACTTGTTTCAAATTATGGATTTCAACACCAAAAAGTACTTGAAATGAGCCAGGAATTAGACAAGTTAATAAATTATTTTATGTTATTAAAATAAAGAGCGGTCACTTTATACAGAAATAATGATTAAGTGATAGTTGGTTAGTTTATTAGCTGTAAATATTAAAAAGTATAATTATTTCCTTATTTAAATATATCTTCTAACATCATTAAGCGTTACGAACCTCATTTTAGAATCTCATCATGTTATAAACACTACTGTAATATGAAGTATGTTTTATTTAAATAATTTAATGAAAGAAAGTAAATAGATTAGCGATATTTTTGTTTATGAAAAGACCACCAAGTAAAATGAAATTATTAACTTTTGTTGATGTTTTTTTCAGTTCAACCATAGAATTGAGAAGAAACCTTATAACAAGAAGCTGTGCATCATAAAAAATGTTTGAAAATGAAGAAGTAGTTTCGTATATGAATGAAATTCATGAGAATAGTGCTGGGAGAACTTTCATTCAATTATGGAATGAAACGAATCGTTATCCTTTTTGTGAAACTAGTGATGTTTCTAATCTTTAAGTGCCTGCATTATGTATTGCTGGAGGGAGTTCGGAGGATGAGTCTTCAGCTGCTATATCTTTTAAATAACTAAATTCGGAGATTCATATTGCTATGTTTCCTTTGGCTTAATCATTTAGTGTATAATGATCAATCTGAAATGTATTCACATACATTGTATACCTTTTCAAGAACTTTGAAAGTTGCTAGTCGAGAAAGCTCATTTTTGGGTATAATAATAAAGGAATTTATTTATAGTATCGGTTAGGAGCGTAGCAGGTATGAAAACAGTTGTTGTCATAGGTGGCGGTATTACAGGACTTTCTACTATGTATCATTTAGAAAGATTAAAAAAGGATTACGATATAGATTTGGAATTAATCCTTGTAGAACAGAATGAATATTTGGGCGGGAAAATTCACAGTGTGAAAGAAAAAGATTTCATCCTGGAAACAGGAGCCGATTCAATCGTTGCACGAAATGAAAATGTTATGCCATTTGTAAAAGAACTGAAATTAGAAGATGAAATGGTATATAACGAAACAGGTATTTCTTATATTTACTCAAATGATACGTTACATCCGATTCCTGCTGACACAGTATTTGGTATACCGATGAGTGTAGAGTCGTTATTTAGTAGTACGTTAGTTTCAACGAAAGGGAAAATCATTGCGCTGAAAGACTTTATTACAAAGAATAAAGATTTTACGAAAGATACATCACTCGCTGTATTTTTAGAAAGTTTTTTAGGAAAAGAGTTGGTTGAAAAACAGATTTCCCCCGTTCTTTCAGGAGTGTATTCTGGTAAATTGAATGAGCTTACAATGGCTTCTACACTACCATATTTACTTGATTACAAAAATACATACGGCAGTATTATAAAAGGTTTTGAAGTAAATAAAAAACAATTTCAGGCTGCTGGGAATAAGAAGTTTTTATCATTTAAAAATGGACTTTCTACGATTATTAATCGTTTAGAAGAGGAATTAGCTGAGACAGATATACGAAAAGGAGTAACAACGACGAAGGTAAATAGAGTTGATGATGGATATGAAGTTTCTTTTTCAAATCAAGAGACAATAAAAGCGGATTACGTTGTTATAGCTACTCCACATGATGTTGCACAAACATTATTAAGTTCTAATGAATTAGATGATGATTTCAATAAACTAAAAAATTCTTCGTTAATTAGCATTTATTTAGGGTTTGAAATAGCTGATGAACAATTACCGGTAGATGGAACTGGTTTCATTGTTTCAGAAAATAGTGATTTACTTTGTGATGCATGCACGTGGACAAGCAGGAAATGGAAGCATACATCAGATAAACAAAATTTATTGGTGAGATTGTTTTATAAAAGTTCGAATCCTGCTTATGAAAAAATGAAACATAAAAGTAAGGAAGAATTGATTCAAGTTGCCTTATCTGATATTGAGAAAAGCCTTAGAATTCAGGGAGAACCGCAAATTGTTGAAGTTACGGACT
Source organism: Bacillus sp. 95MFCvi2.1 (assembly GCF_000374965.1). Lineage (NCBI taxonomy): Bacteria > Bacillati > Bacillota > Bacilli > Caryophanales > Bacillaceae > Bacillus > Bacillus sp. 95MFCvi2.1. The sequence goes on from NZ_KB895690.1 coordinate 117,471, forward strand.
GGAAAGATTTAATGCCAAATTATCATTTAGAACATAACCATGCAGTTCAATCTTTAAATGAGAAATTATTAGATGTTTTTCCAAATATGTATCTAGCGGGGGCTTCATACTATGGTGTAGGCATTGGGGCTTGTATAGGAAATGGAAAGAAAACGGCAGAGAAGATTATTGAAGTATTGAATAATCACTTTGAATAACGTAACCTTTATATTTTTGACGAAATCCCTCTCTAGTATAAGAGTGGGATTTCGTCTGTTTTTTACTAAAAATTGTATCTATCGTTTATTCTTTAATTTTGATTAGGGTTTCTGCACGTTTCGTTTTATTTTCTGTAATTGTTAATGTGACGTTACCAGCTTCTTTAAATGAATAAGGGGAGAGTTGATAAACCTCTTTTATGTTATATTTTTCTTTTATTTCTTTTGTGGATGTATTTTTTATTAGGGAAATATTCGGTTTCCAAGTTTCTGTTTTACCAGAAGGGTAGTTTATGATAATTTGAGGTTTTTCTAAACTCAGTGTTTTCCAAGAAGCGAAATAAAGTTCGGTTTCTTTTTCTTTTTTGATTATTTGTTCTGAGAAATAACCAAATTCACCAATATCACCTGAAACGATATATTGTGTATTGTTTGGTTTAATGTCTAGCAAGGAAGGTTGATAAGTGGCTGCGTGATAAAATCCATATGAAAGTGATAATACCGAGGCGATTACAAGCCCAATTATAAATTTTTTCAAGCTGTTTCCTTTGAAACTTGTCATCATCGCCGAGTTTGGTGCGAATCGCTGTGCGAATAAAAAAACAAGTGAAATGAACAAGAGGGCAATGCCTATAAAAATATACATGATTTTCGGTCACCTCCGTTAATACAACTCTTATCTCTGCGTTGAATAATAACGTGATGTATAGTTCACTAATATTTTAACATAAATATCCAATTGATATTGGATATGGGGAAGCTTTCGAGAAACAAATGTATATAGTTCATTTTTAAAGAAACATTAATCCTTATTTTTATTTGTTAATTCCATTTTCCGTGTTCCGAATAATAGTAGGAATCCGATTATGGTAATCATAATGATTGCAGTTACTATTAAATCAGTAAACATCAGATTTTGGTTTTGAATTTCTTTTCCGGTAAGTGTTAGAAATACTTGAAAGATAATAATTTAGAGTATTAATTCGGTTAGATTTAAAACGAATTAAATATTGTGTATAAACCGAATAAATTAAGAAAACCATGGGGGAAGCCTGTTTCATCTATTTAGAAAACAGGCTTTTATTTATGATGAAACTTCCGATTGGAGAAGATTTTTCTGATATAATAAATCAGTAAAAAGAAAAACATTAGGAGGATTTCAATGGCATTTCCTGTTTTAGAAACAGAACGGTTACGTTTAGTTGAAATTGATCAATTTTATTGTCAAAAAATATATGAAATTTTTTCGCTTGAAGAAGTAACGCGCTATTATGGAATGAATTCCTTTACAGAATTTGGTCAGGCTTCGCGTATGATTGAATCTTTTTCAAAAAATTTTTTTGAAAAACGTGCAATTCGATGGGGAATTGTATTGAAGGAAACAGGTATTTTAATTGGTACGATTGGATTAAATAATTTACAACTTTGGAGTAAACGTTCTGAGATTGGTTATGATTTACATCCTTCTTACTGGAGAAAAGGCTATGCAACGGAAGCTGTGCAAAAAATCATTACCTATAGTTTTCAGGAGCTAGGGATATTCAGAATCGGTGCAATTACATATCCTGAAAATGTAGCATCTTGTAAGATGTTGTCCAAAATAGGATTTCAGAAAGAAGGACTATTAAGAGGGTATATTCATCAAGGAGATCAACAACGAGATGTATATATATATTCTATTATACGAACAGATATAGAAAAGAACCATGAGATATAGTACGCATGGTTTTTCTTTTATAATTAGATAGTAATGAAAAATAACGAACCCCTCTTATCAAAAGATAAGAGGGGAATGAAGAAATTAACCTAATTTAGGTAATAAACGTTCTCCGCTTTTCATGCTACTTTTACATAAAGGGCATTTTGGCTCTTCTTCAAATGAAAAGTTCTTTCTCATCCATCCTAAACAATCCTCTGATTCACATTCCCAAACAGGGGTTTGTTCTGGTGGTACTTCTGCTACATCGTTCTTTCGATTGCGATACATGTGACCACTCCTTTTATGTAAAAATTTTAATTATATATTAAAAAGGTTGTTAACCGTGCGATGGTAACAACCTTTTTATTGTTTAAATTATAGCTTTACAACGTTTTTAGCTTGAGGTCCGCGGTTGCCTTCTTCAACTTCGAAGCTAACTTCTTGACCTTCGTCAAGAGATTTGAAACCTTCGCCAGTGATAGCTGAGAAGTGAACGAATACATCGCTACCGTCTTCAACTTCGATGAAACCGAAACCTTTTTCGCTGTTAAACCATTTTACTTTACCTGTTAATGTCATGGTAAATGCCTCCTAAAAATAAGAAAAATAAATTACAATATGATCCGTCTTATTTCAACGAAAATAAAAATTCACATATTATCAAAAAACCATTAGGAATACTTATTATTCTTAATAGATGCTTGATAATATGTAAAGTTAAGCTTTTATAAATTTGACCTTAAGACCTATCTTACAACAAATGGTGAGAAATAGCAAGTGTTGGAAGGAAACAGGATATTTTTAAGAGCGAGTGCTTCAATAATGCTATTGGTATAGGGATTTGATTGTATTTCATGTATCTAAGTTTTTTATTAACAAGATTAAAAATATTCACTTTTATGTATTATTCCTGGTTCGAAAATATGTGAAAATACTCCAAATGATTACGAGTGGCATTCCTTGTTGTATTTTTAAATTTATGGATATGAATTTTAAATGGGGATATAAAAGTATAAAAAATAATAAATTTAGTGTAAAATAGGAAGTATTTGTAAGTTATAGAAGGGAAGGGAGGAGTAGTTTTGAATAATAGTCGATTTAAAACAATTGAAGCAGCAAAGGAAGGTCGAAAAAAAGTACACCCAATTTTAGCAGTAATATTATCGATTGTATTTTTAACACTTGGTGAGTTATTCATGCTATTTATGTTGTTTTTACCAAAAGCAGAAACGACATTGATGAAAGGGATTTATGATAACTTAAGGATGTTATTAACATTTGGCGGAGCAATTTTATTTGTATTTTTATGGGTTCGTTTTGTGGAAAAACGTCCATTTTCATCAATTGGTTTTTGGAAAGATAAAGCTTTAAAAAAATACTTACGCGGAGCATTCATTGGGCTTACATTTATAACAATACCCGTTTTAATTTTAGTTTTAAGTGGTTCTGTTACCTTACATATACAACAGATTTCAAGTACAGTCATATTGGGAATGGTAGGTTCTTTAATAGCATTTTTAGTACAAGGTGCCACAGAAGAAATTGTTGTACGTGGTTGGTTATTTCCAGTTATTTCAGTTAGAAGTCGGGTATGGATTGGAGTTGCTGTTACCTCATTACTATTTGGGTTTCTCCATCTACTGAATCCAGGCATTACAGTTCTTTCTATATCAAATATCATATTAGTTGGTGTATTCGCAGCGTTTTATGTATTAAAGGAAAATAGTCTTTGGGGTATATGTGCTTGGCATTCTATATGGAACTGGGCTCAATATAATATATATGGTTTTGCGGTAAGTGGTACAACAATATACTCTACACCTCTGTTTAAATCAACAACAAGCGGTCCGAAATCGTTACATGGAGGAACTTTTGGGATTGAAGGAAGTGTAATCACAACAATTATGCTTGCTGTTGCCTGCATTGTATTATGGAGACAATTGTGGGGAAGAAAATTGAAACAACATAATATTGGATAATTTATGGGGGATAGTTATATTGTGATTAGAACAACATCGTGCATAATGTGAAAAGTAATGAGTATGACTATAACGTTTAAATGTTTGATAGAAGGTTCCTAAGATTAGTATATTTGATTTTTTTATTATGCAACTGTTCTTTGATATGATACAGGATATTTTTTACAATATAAATTTGAGTGTTCTAGATGCCTAAAATCAATATCTTCATGTGGATAAGAATGAAGTTTATTTTGTAATTCATACGTTTCGTCAAAATGAAGGAATGTTATACCTTTATGTAATAAACTCATTTCAGTCATCTTCTTTACGTACTAATCTAGCACAAATTTAAATGACTTAAAATAAAATGCTTTCTTAATTCAACTGATTTCAAAGGGTATAGTCTGGATAAAGCTAACCGTATTTTGCCGAGCAGAGATGGAGTGTGGAAAAATTCTTATATGAATTTTAGAAAATCATAATCCTTTTACAGAATAATCTTGCAATATGAAACTGAATAGAAATACAATAAAAGGAAACCTATGAAAGATTTTGATCAAATGTTATTTTTGGGGAGAGAATGGATGGAGAATTTTTAAGAAAAAGCATTTTTAAAGAATAATTTATAACAAGTTATTTTTGAAAAACGCAATAGGTAGGAAAAAATGAGTGATGGAATGTTGGGGGGAGGAAATATGTACAATGAAAACACTATTAAAAATACTAGGGATAATTGCTGGAATGGTAGTAATCGGTGTGGCACTTACTTACGGAATTTTATATTATCTCAATCATAGTAAACCAACCGCTAAAAAAACACCAACTGCGGCTCCGGCAGTGGAAGTGTTAGCTGATAGTAAAGTAAAAGCAGAGAATGCAAAACTTCTAGATAATGGTAATTATTCGTTGCCAAATAGTGACTTTAATAAAGGCTTTAAGTGGGCTGATGAAAAATTACAAATCGCATTACATGAAATGGCACATCAAAAAGTAAAAGCGGATCAAAAGTGGGGTTATATTTTTATAACGCAAGAACGAATTGAAAGTTTATTGGGGATTGTTAAGAGTAGTGATATGAATCATAAAAATACATATATAGATATTTTAGAAAGATGGAAACAAGGGAAATACGAGAAAGTTGATGCGGATCATAATACGATTTGGAAATTACAAAGCGGTAATCTTGGCGAAGGTAAGGGTGTAATGTCACAAAATGAGCAGAAAGAGTTGGTTAATAAAGTCTTCATGCAAAAGGAGACATTCTCAGGAAGCATGTTAATAGCAGGTGGCGAACAAGTTAAAAAATAGTTTTGAAAATTTGATAGATAAGGATAAATACGTAGCGAAATATAAAAGTTCCGCTGCGTATTCGCTTTATTTGACATATGAAATAAATGGGAATAAGATTCATATATGAAATAAAAAAGGAAGGCTTTTTCGAATGGATATGAAAAAAAGAGAATTATATGGAAATATTCGAGATGTCTATCATCAACTGCAAAGAAATTTGGATAAAGCGATAGAAGAGCACGATATAAGTTATGTTCAATTTGGTGTGATACAAGTACTTGCGAAGTCTGGAAAGGTTTCTATGTCTAAGCTAATTGAAAATATGGGGTGTGTTCCAAGTAATATGACAACGATGATCCAAAGGATGAAACGAGATGGTTACGTTGCGACAGAGAAAAATCCAAATGATCAACGTGAAACACTTGTGTATTTAACTGAAAAGGGAGAAATAGCTAGGGAAAAAGTCGATGTAAAATATGCAGGTTTTTTAGAAGAAAATTGTAGCTGTTTTACTGATGAAGAAGAACAGAAGCTACAAGAACTATTATTAAAATGGAAGCATTGTATAGTTTAATTGTGATATATAAGAAAAAGTGTAACATTCTGTTACATTTTTCTTTATATAAATAATACATATATGAAATAAAATAACGTATATAAAATCGGAGGTGTGGGGAGGAATTTAAATAATTATTTCATATATGAAGTAAAAAGAGGGGAATACAAGTTGCAAGTAAAATCAATGTTACGTATTTTAGCAGTTATCGCGTTTTTTATCGGTTTAGATTCTTTAATTGTTTCACCATTATTGCCTGCGATTTCACAGACAATAGGAATGCCTGCTGAAAAGGGAGGGCTTTTAATTACAGCATACGCACTATGCTATGGGATAACAGCTCCATTTTTTGGACCATTGTCTGATAAGGTGGGGAGAAAGCAAATGATTGTCACAGGTCTTATCATTTTTTCAGCCGCTACATTTTGTACCGGGCTTACGAATCATTTTGAAATACTCTTATTGTTTCGTGGACTGACTGGTTTATCCGGAGCTATGATCATGCCAAGTGTATTTGCATTAGTAGGAGATAAAGTACCGTACCAGTCACGAGGAAAAGCGATGGGGATGATTATGGGAGCAATGGTTGGATCGACGGTATTAGGTGTCCCTATCGGTGCGTTTTTATCTGAGGTAGGAAACTGGCAATGGACATTTTATATTATTGGATTACTGGCTTTGCTTGTTACGTTAATTACAAGTCGATTGTTACAAAAAGAGATTTCGAAAAACCAGTTATCAATTTCTGCACCCAAAGCAATGATTGGATCTTGTAAAATCGTATTTACAAATTTCTCTGTTTTCTTTGCGTTATTAGCAACGTTTTTATGGACTGTAGGACTACATGGTATGTTCTCATACATAGGTGTGTATTATGGAAGAAATTTTGGGTTTACAATTGGACAGATTGGAATTGTTATTTTCTTTGCTGGTTTAGGAAGTGTAATTGGTAATATAGCTGGTGGGAAATTGGCGGATAAAATAGGTAAGAAAGTTGTGGTTTCAATCGCAAGTATATTTGCTTCTATAAGTGTGATTTTATTTTCTGTATATATTGGAAATGTAAAATATGCGATTACCGCACATATGATCTGGAGTATATGTATTGGGTTTGGTCAGGCTTCACTCACTGCCTTGATTTCAGAATTAAATCCAGCTATACGAGGGACAGTTATGGCATTAAATAGTTCTGCAATGTATATCGGAATGACGATTGCTTCAAGTGTTGCATCGTTTGCTTTGAGTAAAGGTTTACCGTTCTTTGTCTTAGGAATAATTTGTGCAATTGCTAGTTTACTCGTCCTTCCGAGCATATATTTTCTTGTTCAAGAGAAGGCTACAACTACGAAAAATCAAATTGGCATATAAAATGGGAAGGAAAAAGAAGGTATACGTTATAGGTGAGAAATGAATGAAACTCCAAAAAGAGTTGGTATCCTTCAGCAGAGACAATCAACTCTTTTTCTTTGTTTACTTTACCTTTGTTGTTTCACCTAGTTTATATTTAAATTTCTATTTTTTGAAAAGAAGCTACAATCTTTTGTAACTGCTCAATAAACATTCGTGTAGCGGCACACATATATTTATCCTTTCTATAAATAATTCCAATTTCTATTGTTGCAGTAGGATTTTTGATTTTAATAGCTTGAATAGAGTTACTCTGTAGAAAGTCTATATATGGTTTAGGCAACACTGTAATTCCCATTCCTTTTGACACCATGTGAATTAATGATTCCATTGTACTTATTTCTAAAATTGGTTTTGGTGTAAAGTTAAAGTTTTGACAATGCGAACGAATAAGCTGTGTTAAAAAGAAATTTTTGGGAAGAAGGATAATAGGATATTTCTGTAACACTCCCATCGTTACAGTAGTGTGTTGTGTTAATTCGTGATTAGTTGGCACTACTAAAGTAAGTTCATTTTGATAAAGCGGAATAGATATGATTTCTTTGTCTTGAACAGGAAGAAATGTAATGCCAATATCTAATTCGTTTTGTAACAATTTTTCACGAATTTCCCCAGTACGAAGACCTAATACGGAAAGTTCAATATTGGGATATAACTCATTAAAATTCAAAATGGCTGGTGGTAATAAGTAGTTTACGGTCGTCAATAGAGCACCAATGGTTAACTTTCCTTGCTGAAGCCCGTTTAAATCTTGAATTGCAGCATGCGCTTGTTCTACTTCGTGAAAGATTTTTTTACTATGTGAAAGCAAAATTCTTCCCGCTTCTGTTAAAGAGATTTTTTTGCCAATTCGATCAAAAAGAGGCATACCAATTTCATGTTCAAGTGCACGAATCTGTTGACTCAGTGAAGGTTGTGAAATGTTTAATTTTTCAGCTGCTTTTGTAAAATGTAATTCGTTTGAAACAGCTACAAAGTATTCTAATTGTCTTAACTCGATGGGAATCACCTCTAATGATAGGTTTTACCTATCATTATCATATAAATAATTGAATTGAACAATGATCATCTTGAAATTATACTCACATTAGTAGAACAGCAAAGTAATCATTGTAAAAAATAGATGAGGTGATGAAATGATACAAGCATTAAAATCTAATACATTACCAGGTAATTATTCTCAAGAACTTCATAAGAGATATCAACAAGCTGTACCAATAGGGGTATATAATTTAACACCTTTGTACGTACAATCGGAAAAAGAAGCAATGATAACAGATGTAGATGGAAATAACTTTATTGATTTTGCGGGTGGAATTGGTGCAATGGAGCTAGTGACCGATCATGTAACGAAAGAACCCGCAAAAGAATTAACAGCGCAGTTAATTAAGGAGTTTTGGGAAAATGGGCTTATAAGCATTGGGGCGGGTATACATGATAATGTTCTTCGATTTTTACCACCACTTGTAATTTCGAATGAAGAAATTGATAAGGGGTTTGAGATAATAAATCAAGCTTTTGAAGCGCTTTGTCAAAATAGTAAAAGGAGTGGGGAATGATGCCAAGGTCGTATGACTTGAGGTCTCTTAATGTAGGTATGCCAAAAGAAGTGTCATATGGTGGGAAATTAATTCAAACGGGTATTAATAAATCACGGGTAAGTGAGCCTGTTTTTTTATCATCACTAAAATTTAACGGAGATGGGCAAGCTGATTTAGTCCATCATGGAGGAATAGATAAAGCAGTTTGTGTTTATTCCTATAACCATTATCCGTATTGGGAAAAGGAATTGAATCGAAAGCTTGTATACGGTGCTTTTGGAGAGAATATGACAGTGCAAGACATGCTTGAGGAAGATGTTTGTATAGGTGATATATTTCAAATTGGCGAAGCGGTGGTACAAGTAAGTCAACCAAGGCAACCTTGTTTTAAATTAGCAAAAAAGTATGATATACCGCAATTACCACTCTACTTCCAAAACACAGGGTATACGGGATTTTATTTTCGTGTTCTAAAAGAGGCGTGGGTATCACCAACAGATTCTCTTACGCAACTTGAGTCTGATCGTAAAGGGATTTCAATCGCTTTTGCAAACCATATAATGCATAAAGAAAAACGTAACTTTGAGGGAGTACGAAGGATTTTAGGAGTAGAGGCCCTTTCAGCAAGTTGGAGAAAAACATTTGAAAAACGTTTGAAAGGAGAAGAAGGAAGTACGAAGGAGAGATTAGAAGGGATTAGTGAATAACGGGGTAGGAACTGTAATGTTAAAGTATAAATATTAAGTGACTCCTATGCATCTACCAGAGCTGATTCGTGCAAAATATATCCGTAGTGAAAAAATTTGGATAAATATTGATTGTTCAAATGAAGAAAGATAAACAAAGGATTAGCGAATCTCACTTAGGTATTTTTAGGAGGAGTTAAAAATGAAAATAGGGTTAATCGGTCTAGGGAAAATGGGATTAAATTTAGGTCAAAATTTAATTGATAAGAATCATGAAGTAGTGGCGTATGATGTAAATACAGATGCTATAAAAGAAATAAAAGAATATGGAGCTATAGGTACATCTAGTCTATCTGAACTTATTCAATCTCTCGAAAAACCAAGAATTCTATGGATTATGGTGCCACATGCTATTGTTGATACTGTTATTAATGAAATTACACCGCTTTTAAGTCAAGGAGATATTGTGATTGAAGCGGGTAATTCCTATTATAAGGAATCCATTCGTCGTTATGATGAGTTTAAAAAAGCTGGTGTACATTTTATGGATGCAGGAACGTCTGGTGGAACAGAAGGTGCTCGTAATGGTGCTTGTTATATGATTGGAGGAGACCCGGAAGCGTGGAAAACTGTTGAGACTGTATTTCGAGATACAGCTGTAGAAAATGGATATTTATATGCAGGAAAAGCAGGAAGTGGTCATTTTTTAAAAATGGTTCATAATGGGATTGAATATGGTATGATGGCTGCTATTGGTGAGGGATTTGAAGTGTTAGAGAAAAGCGAGTTTGATTATGACTATGAAAAAGTAGCAAGAGTATGGAATAATGGTTCAGTTATTCGTTCATGGCTCATGGATTTAACGGAACGCGCATTTTCAAAGGATGCAAAGTTAGATGACATTAGAGGAATCATGCATTCTTCAGGAGAAGGAAAATGGACAGTTGAAACGGCTCTTGATTTACAAACAGCGACACCTGTTATTGCCCTGTCCTTATTAATGAGGTATCGTTCATTAGAAAATGATACATTTACAGGTAAAGTTGTTGCAGCACTCCGTAACGAATTTGGCGGACATGCGGTAGAAAAAAGTGACAAAAAATGAGTCATTATCTTAATGTAATTGAAAAACGTTTTCTACATAAAAACAACCTCGTTCTTAAAAGAACGGGGTTGTTTATTATTTATATATCTTTAAAAAGAAGAACACGTGCTGGAGAGGCATCAGTTCCAACTAGTTTTAATGGTGCAGCTACCATAAAATACGGATCTGCCGGCACGTTTTTTAAACGTAATCCTTCAATGACGATAATATTTGCATCGAATAATGCCTTATGAGTTGGGTGTCCTGGTTGGCTACGTTCCACCCCGAGAGCATCAATACCAACTCCTCTAATGTTTCGCTCCGCTAGATAATGGGCACCGTCTTCTTTTAAAAAAATAAATTCATAATTAAACTCGTCTTCAAAAGAATTACGAGTTTTAAATAAGATAAAGTCATTCTCTTGAATATCGAGGTGTTGTAAATCAGTTATTGTAATTCCATCTTCAACAGTTGTTAAATCAAAAACTTTAACAGGTCCCACTAATTTTTCTAATGGAATACTTTCAAAGGTTGCTCCTTCGTTAATCATATGTAATGGTGCATCAATATGTGTACCTGTATGGACGTCTAATGTAATACGTGACTCCGTGACATGCGCATTTGTTGTTCTTGAAAATTGTGGTTGTTTTTCAGGCTTATTTTTGTAAACAGTCATCCCTTCAAATATAGGTGCTGTAATATCATATATTTTCATTGTAACTTTCTCCTTTCAAATGAGAGGTTATCGTTGGCCACCAATGGAAGCGATCTCTTTCTAATAAAGCATCAGATTCTTTAGGGCCCATTGACCCAGACTCATAGTTAGGAAAATGTTTCGCCGGTTTATTACGCCAAACACTCGAGATTGTATCAACGAATTTCCAAGAAAGACATACTTCGTCCCAATGTGTAAAGTTAGTTGAATCACCACGCATACAATCGTATAGAAGAACCTGATATGCTTCAGGTGTATTCATTTTGTCCATACAGTTATTACAATAACTTAATTGGATGGGTGTCGAAGTAGTACCGCTATCGGTTTTTTGCGCATTTAAATGGAGGGTAATTCCTTCTTCCGGTTGAATATGAATGACCAATAAATTAGGATGAACTTTTTTTTCCTTATTAAAATATAGATTCATTGGTAAGTCTTTAAATTGTATGACAATTTCAGTTGATTTTTCTTGCATACGTTTCCCAGTTCGAATATAGAAAGGAACTCCTGACCACCTGAAATCTTCAATCATTAATTTACCAGAAACGAATGTTTCTGTGTTCGAATCTGAATCTACTGCGTTCTCTTCACGGTAGCTAATTACTTTTTCCTCGTCTATCATACCTGGTCCATATTGTCCTCGTACAAAATTATGTTCTACTGTTTCTTCTGAAAGTGGCTGTAAAGCACGTAGTACTTTGACTTTTTCACTTCGGATTTCATTTGCGGTTAGCTTTATTGGTGGTTCCATTGCAAGGAGTGCCACCATTTGTAACATATGATTTTGGACCATATCACGTAGTGCACCTGAATCTTCGTAATAGCGGCCTCGCTCTTCTACTCCTAAAGTTTCACTTGAAGTAATTTGGATGTTAGCTATATATTGATTATTCCAAAGGGGTTCGAAAATTGCATTCGCAAATCGAATGACTTTAATGTTTTGAACCATTTCTTTACCTAAATAGTGGTCAATACGATAAATTTCATCTTCTGTGAAGGCATGGCGAATTTGATCATTTAATGCTTGTGCTGATTCATAATCATGTCCAAATGGCTTTTCAATCACTAAACGAATCCAACCTTCTGTTGAAGTTAATCCTTCTGATTTTAAATTCGTGGCAATTGTGCCGAAAAAATCAGGGGCCATTGCTAAATAAAACATACGATTCCCTTCGGTAAAATACCTTCCATCTAGAGTGATTAATAAACTTTTTAGCTCCTGATAAGAAGATAAATTCGTTACATCAAAAGGATGATAATAAAAATGGGAAGCGAATGTATCATGAGTCATGTTTTCTTCTTGTAAATTGTGAATAGATTGTTTAACATTTTCACGAAATTCTTCAGTAGATAATGGTCTTCTTGCCACACCAACAACGGCAAAGTTTTCAGAGATTTTCCTTTGTCGAAAGAGCCTGAAAAGAGACGGGAATAATTTGCGCTTTGCTAAATCACCTGTCGCACCAAAAATAACGATAATACATTTAGGAGTAGTATAATTTTTCATGGTTAAATAGCCCTCACTTTAAATGAAATTAGTTCCCACTTAGTATGGTGATTATTGAACAATACATGTAAGAGTAAGATAAAATAATTTTTATCCCGCTATTCGCGGGCAGTAAGACCTCCCACCTCACAATTCAGCGAAAGTACAGGAATTGAGTCGGAGATAAACTGCCCGTAAAAGCCCGATTGGTGAGGGCTAATAATCAGTGGGGGATGAAGAAAACCCGCACTGATTAAAGTTTCACTTTATCTGACATATATCGGTTAGCTGTTAAATATAAAAATTATAAAAGTGCTGTAATACTAAAAAAATAATTCCTTAGAGTTTTACTGAAAAGAACTTGTCTGAATCATAAAGGGAAAAAACAGGTGGATTAGTATTCGGAGTTATCTTGAAAATCTTAACTTATTTTGGTATATTTTGTGATGATGCGTTGAGTTGTAAGAAGACTTACTTGATTTAAACACAATAGAAAACAATTACATTGATAAGAATGAACTTATGGAGGAACAATATGGGGAATCTTATTCTTTCTGAAAACTTTTTTGTGGAGGAATCGAAAAAGGAACCGTTATTTCAATTATTTGAAGAAGTGTTTCGTATTCCTGTTCAAACGTTACAAAATTTTGAGGCCAATGGATTTTGGGACACTACATACAAACCTTTTTCATATTTACAAGAAGGTCAAGTAATAGCAAATGTGTCTATGTTTTCGCTACCAATGTTTGTAAATGGAGAACGGATTTATGCAGCTGGTATTCAATCTGTCATGACACATCCAGAATATCGGAGAAAAGGCTTGATGAAGCAGCTGTTTTGTAAAGTATTACAAGAAATAGATACAAAGTATGAATGTGCAATATTATTTACAGAGAAACCGGAATTATACGAACCATTTGGTTTTCGAGTCATACAAGAATATCTGATGACATTATCATATGATAATACTCTACCTCGCTCGTCTTCACTTCGAAAATTAAACTTTTATGATGAAAAAGATATGGAACTTATAAAGGGAATAATAGAAAACGCTCAACAGCTTTCAATGGAATTTTCAACATTAAACTATCAGTCTTCTTTTTATTTTAATATGTACGATGCGAAATGGAATGAAAAACTATATTATTCAAAGAAACTCGACGCGCTTATTGTATTTGAAGTAAAAAATCAAGTACTGAAACTATTTGGTATTTTCGCACAAATCTTTCCGATTTTAGATGATATATGTGCTGAAATATCTGAGCCATTTACAGAGATTGAATTTTACTTTTACCCTGATGAGTTAGGGCTTGAAGAGGTAGCGCACAAAGAGTTTCAATCTAAAAAACATTTGATGGTTCGCGGTGGTGAAAAGATCGATTTTAAAGGATATAAATTTCCAGTTTTGACTGAATTTTAAATAGAATCTTAATCTAGAAGTAACTATTAACAGATACTTTTTGATTGGATTACAGGAAATGATAGATAAGTGAATTATGGAATGTTTAAGAAATTATACTTGTAGTCCATCAAAAGATAATGGATTTGAAACAGAATTTTTGGATTTTACAATTGAGCATACATAATTAAAATTAGCCGCATTCTATTATGAAAGAATGCGGCTTTTTGTTATTGTCTTGAAATAGAGTTAAATAAGCGTCCATAAAGTTTTGTGATAAAAGTCTTATTTTCCATCAAATTAAGGCACTTTGATTGACGAATGTATAATTAATACTTATCATTTAATAATGTTAAATATTAATCTGTGGAACATAATTGTAGTAGTGATGAAAATGTCCAGATGAATAGAATGGAGGGGGATTAGAGTTATAAAATGATAATTTCATAAGAAAAGGAGACAATGTATGAAATCATTTCGCAAATTGTTACAGTATTTAAAACCATACATGTTCTTCGCCGTTATTGGACCATTGTTTATGGTACTTGAGGTTGCGATGGATTTAATTCAACCGACAATTATGCAACATATTATTGATGTTGGAATTGCTAATCAAGATTTTCATTATGTAATTAAAATGGGAATTTTTATGATAGGAGCAGCAGCACTTGGATTAATTGGTGGGCTTGGATGTATGATGTATTCTACGAAAGCGGCTGTTAACTTCGCAACGGATATAAGAAAAGATGTTTTTACAAAAATCGAGACGTTTTCTAGTGAAAATCGAGAATCATTAGGGACTGGAAAATTACTAACGATTGTTACAAATGATATTACATCCATTCAAGCAGCCATGACGATGACATTACGCGTTCTTGTTCGTGGCCCATTATTATTTATAGGCAGTATCATTATTGTTTTTGTTACAGCAAAAGATCTATTTTCTATTCTACTTGTTGTTGTCCCTATTCTTTTAGTTGCAATTGTTTTTATCGCTGGGAATGCAAGTGGATCCTTTAGAAGGGTACAAGAAGCGCTAGATAAAGTGAATACAAAACTACAAGAAAATCTATCTGGTGTTCGCGTTGTAAAGGCTTATGTAAGACAGAATCATGAAATTTCTCAGTTTGAAAAAGTAAATAAAAACTTAACGGGCATTAATATTCGTGCAGTACAAATCATTTCATTAATGATGCCGATCATCATGCTCGTTGTAAATGGTGGTATTGTAGCTACCTTATGGATAGGTGGCGTAAAAATTTTTAATGGTACACTACAAGTTGGAGCGATTTTGGCATTTATTAACTATTTGAATATGATATTAATGTCACTTATGTCCATCAGTATGGTATTTATTCAAATTGCGCGTGCTTTCCCATCCGCTGATCGTGTGCAACAAGTACTAGAAACTAATGTTGATATTGAAAATGAAAAAAATGTGTATCAGCCGGAGGAAGTAAAGGGAAATGTTGAATTTAAGCATGTAAGTTACAGTTACAGTAAAAATAATGAATATGTTTTAAAAGATATTTCATTTACCGCAAGAAAAGGTGAAAAAATAGGGATTATTGGTCCTACAGGAAGTGGGAAATCTACTTTAGTTAAATTACTTCCACGTTTATATGATGTTGATCAAGGTGCGATTTTTGTTGATGGTGTCAATGTCAAAGAGTACGATTTACAGGTGCTTCGCTCTTCAATCGGATTTGTTCCACAAAAGGCATTGCTGTTTTCAGGGAGTATTGAAGAAAATATGCGATATGGTAAAGAAGAAGCAACGCAAGGTGAAATAGAATCTGCATCAGGGGCAGCTTGTGCGACGGAGTTTATTAATAAGCTTGAAAATACATATCAGTATAACTTAACGCAAGGCGGAACGAACCTTTCTGGTGGTCAAAAACAGCGTCTTTCTATCGCAAGGGCACTTGTTCGAAAGCCATCTATCCTTGTGTTAGATGATTCTACATCTGCAGTTGATGCAAAAGCAGAAGGAATTATACAAACAGCATTGAAAGAAGAACACACAGAAACGACAACATTTTTAATCGCCTCAAAAATATCATCTGTTATAGATGCTGATCAAATTCTAGTTTTAGATCATGGTGAGTTAGTTGGAAGTGGGACGCATGAATATTTAATAGAAACATGTGAAGTGTATCAAGATATATATCTTTCCCAAGGTGGTAGTTTGCATCAAGAAAGGGGGAAAGAGCATGCGTAATTTTCAAGGACAGTTCGGAAATAAAGGTGGACGTAGCAATTCCAAATCAGGAAAACCAAAAGATACAAAAGGAACTGTAATGAGGATTTGGAACTATATGGGTTATCAAAAAGCAGCTCTTATGTTCGTTACTGTTCTTGTATTTGTCACAACATTACTTGGTTTACTAGGTCCATATTATATGGGAGTTATTATTGATGAATATATCATACCAAGAGATTTAAATGGGACAGCAAGAATGTGTATGCTGCTCATTGGGATTTATGGCGTTACGGTATTATTAACATGGCTGCAAACATACTTAATGGTTAATGTTGCATTAAAAACGATACAAAAAATAAGGCAAGATATTTTTGAAAAAATCCAAACGCTTTCTCTTCGTTTCTTTGATGTTCGTTTACAGGGAGATTTAATGAGTCGCGTTACAAATGATATCGATAGTTTAAACCAAGCGTTAACACAAAGTGTCGTGCAAATCATTTCGTCTGCTTTAACATTTGTTGGTGTGACGATTGCAATGTTTTCACTAGATTGGATTTTAGCAATTGTGACACTCATTACAGTACCCATCATGTTTTTTGTAACAAAAAAATTGGTTGCATATAGTGGTAAAAACTTTGCGAAGCGCCAAAAAGATTTAGGAGAATTGAACGGTTTTATTGAAGAAGCGATTACAGGTGCAGATGTTATTACGTTGTACGGAAAAGAAAAAGAAACAGTAAATAAATTTCATGCGATTAATGAACAACTTAGAATTTCTGCTACAAAAGCTGATACATTTTCAGCGTTTATCTTCCCAAGTATGAACTTTATTAACAACTTAGGGATGGGACTTGTTATCTTAGCAGGTGCTATTATGGTTTTAAATGGTATGACAACAGTTGGTGTCATCGCAGCTTTTATTAACTATTCTCGTCAATTCTCAAGACCACTTAGTCAGTTTGCAATGCTTATGAATACAATTCAAGCTGCAGTTGCTGGGGGAGAGCGAGTTTTTGAAATTATGGATGAAGTTCCAGAAATTCAAAACAAAAAAGATGCAATTGTTGTTCAGAATCTAAAAGGAAATGTTTCTTTCGAACATGTATCATTTGGATATACGAAAGAAAAAGAAATTTTAAAAGATGTAAACTTACATGCGCATCCAGGAGAAACGATTGCACTTGTTGGCCCCACTGGATCAGGAAAAACAACAGTCATTAATTTATTAACACGCTTTTATGATATTCATAAGGGCCAAATTAAGATTGATGGAAAAGATATAAAAGATTACGATATTAGCTCCTTACGAAGTAAAATAGGAGTCGTCTTGCAAGATACATATCTTTTTGCTGGTACAATTATGGATAATATCCGTTATGGACGGCTAGATGCAAGTAATGAAGAAGTTATTGCTGCAGCAAAAGCAGCCTCTGCACATTTCTTTATTAAACATTTACCAAATCAATATGAAACAGAGATTGCTTCAGAAGGATCGAATTTAAGTCAGGGGCAAAAGCAACTGCTTGCAATTGCGAGAGCAATTTTAGCAGATGCAGATATTTTAGTTCTTGATGAAGCAACATCAAACATTGATACAAGAACAGAACTCCAAATTCAATCTGGATTAAACAATTTGATGAAGGGACGCACAAGCTTTGTAATTGCCCATCGATTAAAAACAATTGAAAAAGCGGATCAAATTTTGGTTATTCAAGATGGAGAAATTATTGAGAGGGGCAATCATGAATCTTTAATTGAAAGTCAAGGGTTCTATTATGGACTGTATACGAGTCAGTTTAAAATTTAAATTTAAATGTTGATGTAATGCGGTTTCTTGTATTTGAGAAACCGCATTTTTTTGTGATTGCAAACATCAGAAGTACAAAAAAACAAAAGAAGGCGAAGAACCAAAATACGGATTCAAGCCAGTTGGTTTTTATTCATCTGTTGAAAAGGCGTGTATTGCTTTTTTGGATAAAGAATTGAAAGATAGTTAGGTCACAAGTTGAATTTATAAGCAATAGTAAGTTATCTTCTGAGAGTAAGAGGGTCATTAAGGCATTTATTAAATCTTTAGTTTATGCAAAAGGCGTTGGATATGATAAACCAATGTATGAAGCTATGCTGGAGATAGAAAATGATTATACCTTATTTTCTTTGTTATATAGAAATTACACAATGGACTAGTAAACAACTTAATGAGACAAGCATATTATGAAGTGTGGGACGAGTTATCATAATTGAGATGATACTTGGAGCTCCATACTCCTTTCGCAAAAGAGTACCTAATGGCGGGTACTCTATTTTATTGAACAAAATGGACATTTGAATTGAAAGGATGATGGCAGTGGAAATAATTAATAAATTCGTTGATTACTTGAAGAAATTGGCTGAAAATAAAAAGGGAGTTATTGAAGAAGAGGATGTAAAAGATGTTTGCTGAGGATATAGAAGTTTATTTAAACAATAACGGACATATCTACTCTTACAGTGGGAAAGTAACAAAACGGCAGATTTTCTATATAAATGTTCTTTCAAAATGAATAATCATTTACTTATTTTATAAGAGAAAGAGCATCTGTTATGGATGCTCTTTTTTGATGTGTATATATTACACAGTAAATATAATTCTGAATAAAGTGAAAAATTCTATTTGTTTTTACCGCAATTACATCCTTTTTTCTTTACATATCCTTGGCGATATAGGTTTTGTGATGATTGGTAATTGGAAGATTGTGAAGATGAAGTGCGGATATCTTTATTGTTAGAAGAATCTTTGTTAGAATCGTACTCTTTATTCATGATACCATCACCTCCAGTTTGATATATAAATAGTATATGTGAAAACTCTAGTAATCGTTACGGTAGTTTAAGGTAATGAAACAAGATGAAAATATGATTCGTACATACAAGATTTTTACAGTTCTAAAAAGATGTTTACAGAGTAAGTAAACATCTTTTTAGAACTCATTTTTCAGCTTATTAACTCAAGTAAAATTCAATGTAATTTCTATAGGGTCTTAAGTGAAAGATACTTAAACTCTAATTTACTGGATAAAGAATAGCTTTGGAATTTTCATATATTTATAAAATTTAATGATAACTCCTTCTATTAATACCCCCAATATGGATGAAATGGAAACTGTTGTTGGTAGTATGAAGGTGGCTGCTCGGGATAGGTTGGGTTTTGAGGTAGTGTATTGTACATAGTATTTCGATTTTGAGTGCAGTTTGCCGGAGGTCCAATTACAGTAGTTGATTGAATAGGAGATATTGCTTTCTTCCACTCTTGTTCATCAAGACAATAGGTATGAGCCATTACATTTGAGGGTGTCAGCCTTAAAATATCTGAACCAAATATAACTTCTGGTGTAGGAGCGTTAAAAATTGCTAATAAATGTGTATTGTCTACAGAGGCAATTTCATAATGCCACCAACCTTGGGGTACGTTGGCAACTTGCCCTGGTTTAATAGGGAGATTAAGAATTTGATTCGTAAACGGGTTAAGTAATGAAACAATAGCTGCTCCAGAAATACAGTAAACAAGTTCAGCTGCATTTTGATGTACATGAGGTTCAACGACGTTACCAGTGCTTAAAAAAATATCTAATAACGATGTATTGTCTAATGTATTTAATTGTTTAATTCCCAGTACATTTATATAATTTTGCTCATCTTTTTTAAAAAAATTACTCGTACTTAGATCATGAGTGAAACGGACAGAGGGAGAGGTGTAATCTATATAAGAAGTCATTTATTCTTCCTGCCTTTCTGTTTTGAAATAGGATTAAGTATACGAATTAGGATATGAGTCTAGTTATTTTAGTGTGCAGTATTGATTGTACCTATTCGTATACAATGAATGTATGTTTGAATCAAATATAAAATAGAATTAGAGCGAATAAATGATGTTTTTTTTGAAAAAGCATGAGTTTCATTTACCTTGCAAATATCAAACTATTTTCGTAAATACATTGATACCTTTGAGTGATGTAACGTTTAAAGAAAAAAGGTATCGTATTCTTACATTCAGAATGATAAAGGAGTGAATGGCCATGTCATATAGTGAAATGATTAGAAAAGAAGTGCTGAGCTGGGAAGGGGTTTCTGAAAAACCACATCGATTTGGTGGTATTGAATTAAATTATAAAAAGAAAGAGTTAGGTCATCTTCATGGAGATACATTAGCTGATCTTCCATTTCCAAAATTAAAACGGGATGAATTGGTTAACCAAGGGTTAGCGCAGCCCCATCATGTATTACCTGAATCAGGATGGATTAGTTATCATATAAAAAGCGAAGAGGATCTTCCGGTTGTCATTGAACTTTTTCGGATGCAATATGATAGATTCACAAAAAAATTAGAGAAAAGATGAAGTTGGTATTTCATTTAAACACAAAATAACTAGGTATTTATACCTAGTTATTTTGTAAATTACAGAGGAATTTTGATTAATTCTTTGGAAAATAAATATGACCCGTACATACCTAATATTCTGGATAAAATATTATTAATATAAAAAAAAGGTAGTAAATTAATAATGTTTTTGAAAGTTATAAAAGGATAAAAAATATTAGATTTATACAATTCATGTTTGAATTATATGTATGAATTCAGTTAATATATGAAAAAATAGAATATTAACTGAGGAGTGTGAGTTGTTTATGAAAGAAGATATTAAGATTAGAGATGCCCAAATTGAAGATTTATCTAGTATAGTAGATATATATAATTCAACTATTTCAAGTAGAATGGTAACTGCTGATACAGAACCTGTCACTGTTACGAGTAGAGAACAATGGTTTAATGAGCATTCACCTTCTTTTAGACCTCTATGGGTAATAGAATCTCAAGATGAGATATGCGGATGGGTTAGTTTCCAATCCTTTTACGGTCGACCTGCTTATAATGGAACAGCTGAAATAAGTATATACATTCATCAAATGTATAGAGGTAGGGGGATAGGTAAACATATACTACATAAAGTGTTAGATACTTGTCCAAAGCTCCAGATTAAAACATTACTAGCATTTATATTTGCTCATAATAAAGCTAGTCTTCAACTATTTTCTTGTTTTGATTTTGAAAAATGGGCGCATCTGCCTAACGTTGCAGAATTAGATGGGGTTGAAAGGGATTTAATCATTCTTGGTAAAAGGGTTTTATGATATTTTAATAAAATATGAAAAAAGTAGTATAACAAGTTCAGTAAAATAAGAAATGATATTTGTATATGAAAGTAGATAGTATGCATCTGGATATTAAAATAAACAAGTAGACTAATCTAGCTTGTTTATTTTAATATTATGCATTATTACATGCAAACGATTGCGTCTTTCCGTTTATAATGAAAGCGAATACATGAAATTTGTAAATTAAAGGGGAGAGAAGCAATGAAAAATCAGTTTCAATATTGTTGTATTGTCATTTTGTCTGTAGTGATGTTATTTGTATCATTATTAATTCCGCAAGCGAGTTCGGCAGCTGTAAATGGAAAAGGAATGAATCCAGATTACAAAGCATATTTAATGGCGCCATTAAAAAAGATACCGGAAGTAACAAATTGGGAGACATTTGAAAATGATTTACGATGGGCAAAACAAAATGGTTTTTATGCTATTACAGTTGATTTTTGGTGGGGGGATATGGAAAAGAACGGAGATCAGCAATTTGATTTTTCATACGCACAGCGCTTTGCTCAATCGGTAAAAAATGCAGGTATGAAAATGATTCCTATTATTTCCACACATCAGTGCGGTGGAAATGTTGGGGATGATTGCAATGTACCAATTCCTTCATGGGTTTGGAATCAAAAATCCGATGATAGCCTTTATTTTAAGTCTGAAACAGGAACTGTCAATAAAGAAACATTAAATCCACTTGCTTCAGATGTAATTCGAAAGGAATATGGTGAACTATATACAGCATTCGCAGCAGCTATGAAACCGTATAAAGATGTAATTGCAAAAATATATTTATCTGGAGGACCAGCTGGTGAACTAAGATATCCTTCATATACAACTTCCGATGGGACAGGATATCCCTCACGTGGAAAGTTTCAAGCGTATACAGAGTTTGCAAAATCTAAATTTCGTTTATGGGTATTAAATAAATATGGTTCTCTAAATGAAGTGAATAAAGCATGGGGCACGAAACTGATTTCAGAGTTAGCAATTTTACCACCAAGCGATGGGGAACAATTCTTAATGAATGGATATCTTTCTATGTATGGAAAAGACTATTTAGAATGGTATCAGGGCATCTTGGAAAATCATACAAAATTAATTGGTGAATTAGCACATAACGCATTTGACACAACTTTCCAAGTACCAATTGGTGCAAAAATTGCAGGCGTACATTGGCAATATAATAACCCAACAATACCTCATGGAGCTGAAAAGCCTGCAGGGTATAATGATTATAGCCATTTACTTGATGCTTTCAAAAGTGCAAAGCTAGATGTAACATTTACTTGCTTAGAAATGACAGATAAAGGTAGTTATCCGGAATATTCAATGCCAAAAACATTGGTACAAAATATTGCAACATTAGCCAATGAAAAGGGAATTGTATTAAACGGTGAAAATGCTTTAAGTATCGGAAATGAAGAAGAGTATAAAAGAGTTGCAGAAATGGCTTTCAATTATAATTTTGCTGGATTTACGTTACTTCGTTATCAAGATGTAATGTATAACAATTCATTAATGGGGAAATTTAAAGATTTATTAGGTGTAACCCCTGTTATGCAAACGATTGTAGTAAAAAATGTTCCTACAACAATAGGAGATACTGTTTATATTACTGGGAATCGTGCGGAATTAGGAAGTTGGGACACAAAACAGTATCCAATTCAATTATATTATGATTCTCATAGTAATGATTGGAGAGGAAATGTTGTGTTGCCAGCTGAAAGAAATATAGAATTTAAAGCATTTATTAAAAGTAAAGATGGAACGGTTAAATCATGGCAAACAATACAACAAAGTTGGAATCCAGTGCCACTAAAGACTACCTCTCATACAAGTAGTTGGTAATTATATTATGTAAACAAAAAGATCCTTTAGTATGTGATAAAGGATCTTTTTGTTTTTGAAGGAAAAATAAATCTTAAAAGATGTCACATTCCTCTTTCTTCATCCGTCTTGTGTGTAGAACAATAAGGAGGGAATATATATGGAGAACTTTAATGTGGCAATTATAGGCGGGGGACTTGCTGGATTAACAGCTTCGATTTATTTAGCTAGGGAAGGTAAAAAAGTTGTTGTATTAGAGAAATCAAGTCGCTTTGGTGGAAGAGCAATAACAACGAATAAAAACGGAGTCCTTATGAATCTTGGGGCGCACGCTTTATATCGCGGGGGAGAAGCACTATCAACTTTTGAGGAACTTGGAATTAACATTCCAGGAGACATACCTTCAACTAGCGCGCATGGTATATGGAAAAATGATGTGTATACAATACCGACAGATTTTCGATCAATCTTATCTACACCATTACTTTCATGGGCGGCTAAAATACAATTTTCTCATCTGATGTTAAAGCTAGGGAAATTAGATTTAAATACAATTCCTAAAATGAGTCTGAGTGTATGGACAGAAAAAGAAATTAAAGATCCCATGGTAAGAAATATGTTTTATGCATTATGCCGAACATCAACTTACACATATGCTCCGACAATACAGTTAGCATCTTCTGTACTAAAACAAATACAACGATCAATGAAAGAAGGAGTCTTTTATGTAGATGGCGGATGGGAGACAATCATAACAAAGTTAAGAGAAGATGCTACAAATGCTGGAGTTCATTTTTTAGAGAGCAAAAATGTAGTTGAAATTGAGCACTGTGGTCATATTCAAAGAATTCGTTGTTCTGGTGACGAATTCTTTGAAGTCCCTACGGTTGTTATTACTATACCACCAAAAGAGGCTTGTAAAATTGTAAAAGGTGCAAGAGACACTATGCTGCGTATATGGGAAGAACAATCAGTGCCAGTTACAGTAGCTTCCTTAGATCTTGGCCTAAGAAAATTACCCAATCCATCATATCAATTTGCCTTAGGATTAGATCAACCTTTGTTTTTTACGAATCAATCGAGAGCCGCTAAGCTGAGTGACGATGGAACGGTAGTAGTGGGATTGATAAAATATCATAATCATGCAGTACAGACTAGTAATTTTAATGATGATAAATTTTTGTTAGAACATACAATGGATTTATTACATCCGAAATGGCAACAGGAGTTAGTTGAAAAGCAATATTTACCTAAAATAACAGTTGTCTATGATTTTCCTCATATTGACCGTACTGAAAATCCAGGGCCTAGGGTTCCTGAAATGCCAGGGATATATGTTGCAGGAGATTGGGCTGGGCATGATGAATTATTAGCTGACGCTGCGGTTGCTAGCGGTAAACGAGCAGCACTACAAATTTTAGAACAAAGTAAAGTCACAAATTGAAAGAGGGTCATGTTAGTGTGGAAATGGAACAATTGTATCAAGCATATAAACCTTTATTGTTTTCTTTAGCCTATCGTATGCTCGGGAGTGTTATGGATGCTGAAGATATTGTTCATGATACATTTCTTGCATTAAGTCAAATAGAAGAGCTAGAGTCTGTTGATAATGTAAAAGCGTATTTGTGTAAGATGGTTATGAATCGTACAATCGATAAATTACGTTCAACAGCTCATAAACGAAATGTTTATGTTGGCATGTGGTTGCCTGAACCACTTGTTGAAGAAAATGATGATCCCTCAATGACATATATAATGAAGGAGTCTATTTCTACAGCGTATCTTTTGCTTTTACAACAGTTATCTGAAGTTGAACGGGCGGTGTTTATATTACGAGAAGTTTTTGGATACGATTATGATGAAATCGCATCAATTGTCGAAAAGAGTAGTGTGAATTGTCGACAAATCTTTCATCGGGCCAGAAAAAGTATAAGAGATAAACCGAAAGCCTCAAAATTAAGTACAAAGCAAATGGCTGCATATGTAGAACAATTCGTTGCATCTTTGCAGCGAGGAGACGTACAGGAAATGTTAGGCATCTTAAAAACAGATGCAATATTTAAATCCGATGGTGGTGGAAAGGTTACAACGGCTCTTAAACCAGTTTACACACCTGAAAGGATTGTTCGCTTATTCTTAGGGATTACCAAAAAGTTACCAGAAGGACATTCCATTGCATTTAGAATGATAAATGGTACACCAGGTATTATTGTAAATATAAATAATCGCGCTACGTATGTGCTTTCGTTTGAGTTTCAAGAAGAGAAAATCGCATCTATTTATATGATGATGAATCCAGAAAAGCTTATTCATTTAAATCAGAATGTATAGAATGAAAAAGACGCATCTCAAGAGAGATGCGTCTTCGATTTAAGATCATGTAATTTACTTCTCTAACATTTCAAGAGGAACATCCTTTTCGCCTAATACCTCGCACTTAATTTCTCCGTCCTCTTCGTAAATACGTTTAATAATCGGTATAGTTATCATTTGCTTTTTGTACTGCTTACGTTTTCTAGCAGCTTCTAAATTAATCACGTTCATGTTCAAAGCATCCTTTCTTACATACAGTTATAAACAAAAGAAAATGCGTCCGAAAAGGGCGCTTCTTTAATGTGAAATACCGATTAAAAATGATTTTATGATTGCATTTTGATTGTAAAATAATGTGAATGGAATAATTACACGTAGAAATTAACTTTACCAAAAAATGAAACAATATGCTACAAAAAATTTCAATTCTTTGTTTTATAACAGGAAAAAGATTTTCGTTTCGCATATAATGAAAAGTAGACAAACATAATCAACTTTCTCATCAATTTTTAATCATTAAATTTGTTAGAAAGGCGATGAATAGTATGAATTCATTAGAATTATTGTTGTTAGAACTTGAAAAGTACGGGGAAGAGCATGATAGCAAAAAAGAAAAGCGAGAAGAAAAGTTAAGAAATGTTTCTCGTGAGATGGGACAATTTTTATCTATTTTAATAAAAGGGTGTAGTGCACAAAAAATTTTAGAAATTGGTACTTCAAATGGATATTCAACATTATGGCTGGCAAATGCGGCTGAAGAAACAAAAGGAAATGTTACAACTGTTGAGCTTTCTTCAGAAAGGGTTGCAGAGGCACTTATGAATTTTGAAAAGGCAAATCTTAGATATCGGATTGATATTCATAATCAAGAAGCAGGAGCGTTTCTAGATGTACAAGTAAATCGTTCATTTGATTTTATTTTTCTAGATTCAGAGCGTACGCAATATATGTGGTGGTGGGAAAATATAAAACGCATATTAGAACCACAAGGATTTCTTGTCATTGACAATGCGACTTCGCATGCAGAAGAGTTAGCAGAATTTATTCAGATGATTGAAGAAGACGATACGTTTGAAACTGTATTACTAGCCTTTCAAAAAGGAGCGTTTGTAGCACGAAAAAAATAAAAAATATAGCCATAACAAACAAGGAGATTTAATAAAAAATGCGAATACATTCTTATTTCTATGAGCAGGCACAAAAATATCCTGATCGCGTTGTGCTTTCGGAACAACATAATAGTTGGACTTATAAAGAGTTGGCGCAATGTGTTTCAAATCGCGCATCAGCTCTTATGCAAGACGGAGCGATACCAGGGCATATTTTTATTATCAAGTTAGAAAATTGTATGGAATGGATTCAAGATGCACTTGCGGTTTCAAAAATTGGTGGAATTATAATGCCGGTTCATCCAGACGTTACCGAAATTGAATGGCAAACAATTATAAGTAGTACGGAGCCTAATTGGATTATCACATCCAAAGAGACTTTATGTCAAACAATGGAGCCTAATACCATCCCATTTCCTCTTCATGTGAGTAGTAAGGATGAGTTATACTTCTTTGGTTATACTTCAGGTTCAACGGGTACACCGAAAGGGTTTGTTAAAAGTCATCAATCATGGACTAGTAGTTTTGAAGGGTGGAGTAAGGCATTTTCACTAATTGAAAGCGATCGTGTAGTAGTTCCGCTACATTTATCTTATTCAGCCCAGCTATATCCGGCACTTCAGGCATTAGCTATAGGATCTGAGATTGTTTTATTATCTAAGTTCACACCAGAAGCCTTTTTAAAAGCGAAAGGATCGTGTGCTTCTATCACACCAGCTTTAATTGAACCTTTAATTCGCCATGCAAAGCAAAAACGAAGTGTGCAGGAAATGATTCCGAGGTGTATGATTTCAGTTGGGACAAAATTATCGCCTATACAAAGACAAAAATTTGAAGAATGTTTTCCTAAATCATTTTTGTATGAATATTACGGATCATCAGAAATGGGCTATGCCTCACTGTTAACACCGGAAGATGCAAGAACTGCACCTGAAACAGTCGGGATACCATTCCCAGATGTAGAGATTGCCTTTTTTAATGAGAAAAAAGAACGAATAGTAACTAATAAAGAAAACTTTGGGAAATTATTTGTTCGATCTGGTCAGGCTTTTGAAGGATATATTGAAAATGAAAAGCAAACAAAAGCAACTTTCATAGAAGATTGGGTAACATCACATGATATTGGTTTCCAAAGAGAAGATGGAAAAATTGTTTTAGTAGGTAGAGACCGAGATGTTATAAAAGCTGCTGGGAGTTTTGTGTATGCTGGTGAAATAGAGGATGTATTACTTGGAATCACCGGGGTTATAGAAGCAGTAGTGTTTTCGGAAAAAGATGAGAATCGCGGGGAAATTATACGGGCTGTTATCGTTAAGGAAGTTTCTCGAGAATTAGTAGATATTCAGAAAGAGTGCCGTCAAAAACTAATAGCATATAAGCAGCCAAGAAATTGGACTGTACTATCACGTTTACCGAAGAAGCCGAACGGAAAGGTAGACAAAATGAAATTGAGGGCCGAATTGCTAAGTAATAAACTGTATAACATGTGAAGAATCCGTCTTCCGCACGTAGCCTTCTAGGTCTTAAGTCTGAGGAAAATAATGTACGAAACAGGTATACTTAGGATAAGAAACAGGGAATGACTGCATAAGCAGGAGTTTATTAAAAATCGATTTTAAACAAGTATCATACATGTTGAATACGATATATTAGATGAAATATAGTGCAAATAAATTCGCACATATAAATAAAGGAGCGATTTTGTGACTGAATTAGAGAAAAAAGAACATGTATCAGTAGTGAAAGATAATATGCAAGTAGTTGTTGATACAGTTATTAAAGATGAAGAGCTTGTTGAACTGAATAAAGAAGCTGATTTATATGTACAAAAGTTAAATAGTGAACAAAATACTGACCTTTCAAAAGTATTATCCCAGCTGGGAGATTTAGGAGATAAAGAGCAGCAAGCAGCAGGGCAAACATTATCAGCACTAAAACGTCCTGTTACTGCAATGATGAATGGAAAGAATGAAGAAATTCCAAATACGTTATTAGAATTACGTAAAGTGGTATCAGAACTCGATCCCAATTCAATGAAAGCATCGGGAATGAAGAAGTTTATGTTTAAGGTTTTCAAGAAAAACCCACTTGAAACGTATGTGCATAAATATCAATCTATAGATAAACAAATTGAAGAAATCATACGAGCGTTGCTTATTGGGCGTGACAACTTACAAGAGGATACAGTTGGTTTAGAAATGTTAAAAGAGCAATCACATGATAAAATTCATGCGCTTGATAAACAAGTATATTTAGGACGAAAGCTCGCTGGCATGCTTGAAGTAGAAAAGCAAAATCCAGATCGTCAAAAGGATATTCCATTAATCAATGATGCGTTAGAAAAAATTCTTGTACGTACGCGTAACATGCAGCAAGCGAAAAGTGTATTACTGCAGTCTATTGCATCTGTAGACATTATTAAGAAGAATAATGAAAAGTTGACAGAAGCAATTCGTAATGCGATTACAATGACGCAAAACGTAGTTACTGTTTCAGCAGCGATTCAGCTGGCATTAACAAATCAACGTAAGACGATTGATGCAGTGAATGCGACAAACGAAGCAATTGAATCAATGGTGTTAAGTAACTCACAAGCATTAAAACAGAATACAGAAGAAACAACACAGTTACTTGAAAACCCAGCAATCAGCATGGATAAGCTACGCGAATCATTCCAAAATGTGTTTGCAGCTATTGAAGCATCTGAGAAATCATCAGAGCGTATTATTGAATCTAGTAAAAAGTTTGTTATTGAACTCGACACATTTAATAATGAAATGAAGCAGAAGCTCATTCAGCGTCCAAAGAAATAAAGAATCGTTAGAGGAGGTGAAAAAATGGGCTTCTTTAAATTAGTTTTAATACTAATTGGAGTATTGCTTTTAGTAGGATTTACAATTGTTGTCTTGCTTGTGTATTTCGGCCGGAAATTTTATTTATCATGGGCGAAACCGTATAAACGAGCGAATGAATCAATTGAAAAATTATCAAATAAATCAACACCGTTCTTACAAGAATTTACGCAGAATCCGCTTTTTTATCGCTGGATTCGTACAGAGGGGAAAAAAGAAAAACAAACATTGAATACTCTTTTCTGTGCGGCGGATCAACGTACAAGAGAACAAGTTTTCTCTATGTTACCGAAAGATAAACAGAAAAAGGTACACGCTATGGCAAAAACAACGAAAAAAGTGACGAATGAAGATATCGATGTAGCAGCGATGAAAGTAAAAGATTTTTTACGACAAGAATCACAACAATCATCTAAGCCAACAGATTTATCGTTTTATAAATTGTATTTTTATGACCGTTATCCAGATGCATTAAATACAATTCAAGCGTATAAACGCGCAATCAATCCGTCACTACAAAGAACAGTCGATGAAATTACAATTGCCGTATTAAACGCACTTCCGTATTACCAAGAACATCGCATGTTTGAACAACAACACAAACTTGAAACTTTCTTAATGAAAGATTTAACGGATATGCTGTCACTAGTGGCTCAGCTACCGCCATCACAGCGTCCTGAAAAAGAAGAAGAATTGCAGGTTTACTTACAAAACTTCCAAAAAGAAATGGAAGCAGTAGAGCGTGATATTCGTGACTCCATTAATCATGATTTGAATGTGAAAATGAGAGCGGCGAAGGAAAAATTTAAGAATAAGTAAAAGAAAGCCTCTTGAGTCACGTACTCAAGAGGTTTTTGTAGTTTAACTATTAAGTTTGAATTGTATCCAAACTTACGCGTGCCTAATTTTTCTTTATATAGGCTTTCAATTTCAAGCACTTCAAGAGGTGTTAATGTTTTAGAGAGTGTTTGAAGAAGAGAAAAAGAAAAATTATATTTGTAATCAGGATTTTTATTAATTAATGATATTAACTGAACAGTATTCCTAGAAGTTGCTCCTTATTATCTGTAAATATAGGAGGAAATAAATAATTGTTTTCTTAGTATAGAATTTTTTGTTGCTATGGTACATTCTATAAGTTATTTCTTATTTATTAGTTAACTTGGATATTTCAATAGATTTTTGAGTGCAATGCTTCATAGCCGAAATAATAGCTGTTCTTAATCCTTTCTCTTCTAACGTTGCTACAGCTTCTATTGTCGTTCCACCTGGAGAACAAACCATGTCTTTAAGTGCACCTGGGTGTATTCCTGTTTCAAGTACCATTTTTGCAGAACCTAATACAGCTTGGGCTGCGAATTTATATGCTTGAGTTCTTGGCATACCATCTAGTACAGCAGCATCTGCCATAGCTTCTATAAACATATATACATATGCTGGAGAAGAACCACTTACAGATGTTACAACGTCCATTAATCTTTCATGTACTATCTCTGTTTGGCCAAAACTATTAAATATAGTTAGTATATCTTCTAGGTCTTTTTCCGTAACCATTTTATTAGCACATAATGCAGACATTCCTTCTCCAACAAGAGCAGGTGTATTAGGCATTACTCTAACAACTTTTAACTTTCTGCCAAAGGCGTCCTCAGTACTCTTAATGTTTTTCCCTGCAGCAATAGTTACTACTATTACATCGCTTTTTATCTGCTCTTTTATTTGGTTAATTACTGATGAGTATAGGTCTGGTTTGATTGATAAAATTAAAATATCAGCATTGTTAGCTACTTTATTGTTGTCAGTAGTTGTGATTATATCGTATTTTTCACTAGCATTTTTTAAATTAATGACATTTAAATCTGAACAAATTATTTTATCTGAGGAAACTATATTTTTGTTAATCATTCCACCTATCATAGCGATACCCATATTTCCGCATCCTATGAATCCTATTTGTTTGTTCATAATAATTCGCTCTCGCTCCTTTTAGTATAAATTTCATTAGATTGAAATTTATTATTCTAAAAAACTTTGTGATATCCTGTAAAAGAGAAATAGGCATTATAAATAATATCGAGATTACTATAAAAAAATATTTTAAGAGAGTACATTGTTTTTTGCAATACCAAATATGCATAGAAATCACTTTTATTGTGTACTAAACAAGCACATTTTCTATAGTTTGAAATTTTTATTATATTTCACTCTATAACATCTTAAATACTTTTGGAGAATATAACATATCATTATCAGTAGTATAATGAAAAGGGGAAATTGAAAGGATTGCTACGTAAAATATTTGAAAAAAAACAATTTGATATACAGAGTACTTATGAAGCACTATATTCTTTCGGGAAAATTATACGTGTTAATACAAAATACCTCTTTTGTTGTACGTTAAGAGATATTTGTTCAGAAAACTATATCAACGTTTTCTAGATATAATCAAGTTAATAAAGTGCGTACAAGATTCAGTGATCAATTAATTTTTGGCGTTTTCTTTCTGAACATGTGGTTATCCTTTAAGAACGTTGTCATAGTAAATTTTTCTAGTCCTTAGCGTGCAATTTCCCAAGAATGGTGTTGTATTTTTATAAACCCCGATAATTTCCATTTATCAATAAAAATTAAATATGCAGCCTTCTTTGTTTTTTAAAACATCTCTTGACATAAAAATCCACTGTATTGCATAATATAAAAAATTAAAATTAAAATTAAAATTAAAATCGTTGAAGGGAACTAGTACATATGTTTTCTTGCGCAAGAGAGTGGAATCCGCAGGCTGAAAGATTCCTCGCAAAGAAACTATCGAACCTATCCCCGAGTTTTAAACGAAAGTTTAAGCGTATGTCTGCGTTACAGGCGACAAGCGGATATGGATCATATCAATGAAGGTGGTACCGCGGAACGATGACCGTTTCGTCCTTTTTAAGGGCGGAGCGGTCTTTTTATTTGAATTTTTGTTGCGAAATGGGCATCATTTGCAGGGGATTTTTCCCTGCAAATTGCACGCGGTAGAAGAGTATTTTGTTTCCATTCGAAAAAAGAAGCGGCACACCTTATAAAAAAATTTTCATTTTAGACGAGGAGGTACAAAAGTGAAAAAACAACGAATTGTCATAAAAATTGGAAGCAGTTCTTTGGCAGCGAATCAAGGCGGCATCTCTAGCGAACAGCTTTCAGATCACGTTGCCGCCTTGGCACGGCTGAAACAGGAAGGACATGAAATTTTGCTGATTACATCCGGGGCCGTTGCCGCAGGCTTCTCTGCTCTTGGGTATCCCGGACGGCCTGTGACAATCAAAGGAAAACAGGCTGCCGCCGCTGTCGGGCAAAGTCTCTTAATGCAGGCGTATACAGAGGAATTCCTCAAATATGGGATTGTTACCGCGCAGCTTCTACTAACAAGAAGCGATTTTTCTAGAAAAGAACAATACAGCAATGCCTATGCAACTTTATCAGAGCTGCTGGACCGCTCTGCCTTGCCTATTATCAATGAAAACGATTCTATTTCTGTAGAGGAGCTAACGTTCGGAGATAATGACATGCTGTCGGCTTTAGTAAGCGGGCTCGTGTCGGCAGATATGCTCATGATTTTTACGGATGTGAACGGTTTGTACGACCGGAATCCTCAGAAAAATCCGGACGCGAAAAAGTATTACTTTCTTCCTGACGTTACGGAAGAAATTGACGCTCTTGCCGGAGATGCTGGCTCAAAGCTCGGTACCGGCGGCATGAGATCGAAAATCGATGCGGCGAAGACGGCGCTGTCTCTCGGTGTGAGCGTATTCATCGGAACAGGAAGCGGACAGGAGAAGTTTTTAGATGTTTTGAAAGGCAAAGGTGACGGAACGTACATCGGTAATACGCCGCAAAAAGTGATCAAGATGAACAAGCAATGGATTGCATTGCATTCGCTCGTGAGAGGACAAATCGAGGTGGATGCTGGCGCAGCCGCTGCTATCGTCCATCATGGAAAAAGTCTTCTGCCCGCTGGTGTTACCGGCGTGTTCGGGATCTTTCAGGCCGGCGAAGTGGTGGAGGTCATCACGCAAAAAGGACGCGTAATCGGCAAAGGGCAGTGCAGATATAGCGCAGAGGAATTGCGGGCGCTGAAAGGCATGCGGAGCCGTGACATTCAAGCGCGAGAAGAAAGGCATAGCTACGAGGTCATTCATAGGGATAATTGGGTTTCATCTTAAGAAAAACAGAAGCCGGCTTGTTTAGGTGCAAAAACCAAGGCTTTTCGTCTTAACTGGCGTTTTTTGCCTTTTCTCTGCTCAAAGCGTCAGTAACTTGAATGTTTAGACAGGATGAGCAACAGAACGTTAAGAGCCCGGTCGATTCAACTAATATCTGTGTAGGAGAGTTTTGGGTTGCAGTGCCTAGCTGGCGGAGTTAGACA
This sequence comes from Bacillus sp. 95MFCvi2.1, assembly GCF_000374965.1. Lineage (NCBI taxonomy): Bacteria > Bacillati > Bacillota > Bacilli > Caryophanales > Bacillaceae > Bacillus > Bacillus sp. 95MFCvi2.1. The sequence goes on from NZ_KB895690.1 coordinate 151,388, forward strand.
CGTCTCAAATTTTATCTTTAAAAGGGGGAAGCGAAAATGAACGAAGTATTAGCAAAGGGACAAAAAGCGAAAGCGGTTATGAGAGAGCTTGTGGCCAAATCGACGGATCAAAAAAATAAGGCGCTGGCGGCTATCGCTGAGAAATTGATGGCGGAGACATCCTACATTTTGACGGAAAACAAACGGGATATCGAACAAGGAAAAGCGAAAGGAATGTCTGCATCACTCCTTGACCGCCTCCTGTTGAACGAACAGCGCATCATTGACATGGCAGAGGGCATCCGGCAGCTGATTGATTTGCGTGACCCTGTCGGAGGGTGCGTGGCGGCATGGGAACGGCCGAACGGATTGTCCATTCAGGAGGTGCGCGTGCCACTCGGCGTTGTGGGGATGATTTACGAGGCGAGGCCAAATGTGACGGTGGATGCGGCCACGATTTGCTTGAAAACAGGAAACGCGGTGATTCTGCGCGGTAGTTCTTCCGCCATTTATTCCAACAAAGCCATTGTCGCTGTCATTCACCGGGCACTCGAACAAACTAGCCTGCCTCCAGACAGCGTACAGCTCATTGAAGATACGTCACGTGAAAGCGCAAAGCAGCTGTTTACATTGAACGAGTACTTAGATGTTCTTATTCCAAGAGGCGGCAAGCAGCTGATTGATATGGTAGTGAGAGAAGCGTCTGTCCCTGTATTAGAAACAGGTGCGGGAAATTGTCACATTTTCATTGATGAAACAGCAGATAAACAGATGGCATTCGACATTATTGTAAACGCTAAAACACAGCGCCCGTCCGTATGCAACGCTATTGAAACAATTGTACTTCATGAGAATTGGGTGGAGCGTTACGGTACTGAGCTGTTTTCCTTCTTGAAGGAAAAAGGAGTGGAGCTACGCGGGGATAAGAAAGCTTTGACAATTGATTCATCTCTTGTCCCTGCTTCAGAAGAAGACTGGCAAACAGAGTTTTTGTCTCTTACGCTGGCAGTCAAAATCGTTTCCTCGGTTGAAGAAGCGATTCGCCACATCAATGCTTATGGCTCCAAGCATTCCGAAGCGATTATTACAGAAAACGAAGGAAATGTCAGTAAATTTTTCATTTCCGTCGATGCCGCGGCGCTGTACCATAATGCTTCGACTCGCTTTACGGACGGCTTTGAATTTGGCTTCGGCGCCGAAATCGGCATCAGCACGCAAAAGCTGCACGCGCGGGGGCCGATGGGATTGCCTGCATTGACTTCCACGAAATATGTGATTCGTGGGAATGGACAGATTCGGGGATAAGAAGCAGAGGGCAGATGCAAAGCCCCTCCTGCTTTATTTTTGCTTTTGTTTGTACAGCCACTTATATGTTAATGAAAAAACGTCTAAAGGTAAATGACAGCAATATCGCCGGATACTACCTTTAACCCTATTAGAACCATATAACATGAAAAAATGGATGAACAGATCAAATATAGTAAATGCATACCCTTCCTAAGCCTGGGTAGTTTGTTTTTTGAATATGCGTAAGGTAAAATCCCTCATATATAGAGTGAGGGATTTTATGATTACTTCGCTTGTATAGTAGTTTTGCTAGAAGGGATACTCTCGTTATGCAACCGATCCAAAGCAGTCACCACATACGTATACGTCTTACCAGACACAGCTGTTTTATCTACATAAATTTCCCCAGGTTTTGTTTTTCGTACAGTAGTAAGTAAGTTTTCAGCTTTTTGAATGTCAACGTCATTCTTTTCATTTACTCGATAGATTGCATAATACGTAGAATCATTGTTTCTATCATTGATGATTCCTAAGGCAATACCATCATTTCTTGCAATAGCACCTTTTAAAGTAGGTTGCTTAGGTGGATCGTGATCTAGCCAAGGCATTGGTGGAATTAATGCAGGATGTGTATAAATATCTTTTTGTAGTCGATCTTTTATTCCTAATGGATTGTTATTTATATCTTTAAGGCTAAAGTGCATGCTACCTTTTATTTGTGAATATTGATGATTTAATGCAATTTGCCTTGGATATTCTTCAGGGTCTGACCAAGCGGGGACTGAGTTATTATTAATTTTATATGCAGCTTGTCCAATATATAGGTGAATTTGTTTGTTTTCTGTTTCTTTTATCCACCAATCTAGTAAAACGTCATATGCTGCAGGTGCAAAACCGATATTCCAATAGATTTGTGGTGTAATATAGTCAATATACCCTTTTTGTATCCATTCTCGTGTGTCAGCATATAGGTCATCATAATTTCTTTGTCCAGCAGTTGTATTAGAACCGGTTGGATCATCAGCAATATTCCTCCATACTCCAAATGGACTAATTCCAAATTTGACATAAGATTTTTCTTGTTTAATAGCAGTATTTAATCCGTTTACAAGTTGGTTCACATTATCACGACGCCAGTCTTCAATGTTAGAAAATCGCCCATTATTATATGTTTCATATGTGTTTTGATCTGGAATTTCCTCACCCGCTACTTTGTAGGGATAAAAATAATCGTCCATGTGAAGTGCGTCAATGTCATAATTTTGTACAATTTCCAATGCACCTTCCGTTATAAAAGCTTTCACTTCTGGAATACCAGGATTATAGTATAGTTTCCCGCCGTAGGGTATGACCCAATCGGGATGTTGCTTTGCTGGGTGGTTTTCTGCTAATCGGTTTATATCGGTATGATTCATCGTTATTCTGTAGGGATTAATCCAAGCGTGGAATTCAAGATTTCTTTTATGTGCTTCTTCAATCATAAATGCGAGTGGATCATAACCGGGGTCTTTTCCTTGTATGCCTGTGAGATATTCGGACCAAGGGCCATATTGGGAAGGGTAAAAAGCGTCTGCGGTTGGTTTAATTTGAACAACAACTGTATTCATACCTAGATTTTTTACATCATCTAGTAGTTTGATAAATTCTTGTTTCAGCTTTTCGATAGGTAATCCTGGCTTAGAGGGCCAATCAATGTTGAGAACAGATGCAATCCATGCGGCGCGTAATTCATGTTTTTGATACGTAGTAGGTACTTCAGCTTGTGTGAACCTAGAGCTTATGAACAAGAAGGGAATAATCAAGATGACGCTACAACAACTCATCAATAATTTTCTGAAAATAATCGTACGCCTCCTTACATATTCTATTTTCGAGACTACTATATCACGTGAATATAAGATTCACAATTGAGAAAGTAGGGGCTGAAACTTTTATTTAACATAAAAAAATTTTTTTCTGAAATTTCATTTCGTCAGAACTAATTTGTCTACATTCTTCATATGATTTTTAATAACGTGAAACTTCCTTTCGTTGGTGGTTTGACAGTCCTTGAAAAAGGATAAAAATTACTTAAAGCATATAGGAGGATTATGAAATGAAAGTTCTGTTTGTATGCTCTGGAGGAATGTCCAGTTCAATTGTTGTAAACGCTTTAAAAAAAGAAGCGGAGAAGAAGGGAATTAATATGGATGTACACGCAATTGGAACGAGTGAAGTGGAAGAAGAGGTTAAGAACGGCTGGGACGTTGTAATGGTTGCTCCGCAAGTAAGGCATAGATTTGATGCAGTGAAAAAAATAGCAGATGAGCAGTCTGTTCCTTGTGGTATAATTCCGCCACAAGCTTATACACCACTTGGTGGACCGACGCTATTAAAGGCTGTGAATGAATTAATCCGTTAGGAGGGAAGTTTGATGAATAAGTTTGTCTCATTTCTTGAGAATAACTTATCTGGTCCAATGGCGAGGCTTTCTGAGCAAAGGCATTTACAAGCAATTCGTGATGGTGTAATTTCAGCATTACCGTTTATTATTGTAGGAAGTTTCTTTCTAATTGTGGCGTTTCCGCCTCTTCCAAAGGATAGTTTTATTTCACTATGGGCAGCCAAACATCAAACGAGTATTTTAATACCGTATCGGTTAACGATGTTTATTATGTCGCTCTATATCGCCTTTGGTATTGGATATAATTTAGCGAAAAGTTACAAATTAGATGCCTTATCAGGAGCGCAGCTTGCAGTCTGCTCATTACTTCTTACATTGACACCTGAACTCATTGATAAGAAAGGATTTATGCTCCCAATGACAAACCTTGGAGGGCATGGGTTATTTGTTACAATGATTGTTTCCATTTTATCGGTTGAGATTTTGAGATTCTGTAAGACGAAAAATGTGATGATTAAAATGCCAGAGCAAGTACCACCGTCTGTATCTCGTTCTTTTGAAGCACTTATACCTGCTGCTTTCGTTATTATTATTATGAGTATTATTACTGTTGTTTTTAGCATTGATTTACATCATTTAGTTGATAAGCTAGCTGCACCATTAGTAAAAGCTGGTGATAGTTATTTTGGAGTTATTCTACCTGTGTTTCTAATTACATTCTTCTGGTCATTTGGCATACATGGTGTTTCTGTTGTTGGGACAGTTGCCCGTCCTTTATGGGAAGTTTATCTTGGTAAAAACTCTGCTGCAGTTGCAGATGGAGCAAGCAGTATACCATTTATTGCACCAGAACCATTATACCAATGGTTTATATGGATTGGTGGTTCCGGAGCTACATTAGGGCTTGTATTAGCCATGATTGTCTTCGGTAGATCAAAGTATTCCAAAGCGCTGTCAAGAACGTGTATTGTACCTGGTATTTTTAATATTAATGAGCCAGTTATATTTGGGCTTCCAATCGTGTTAAACCCGATTTTAATTATTCCTTTTATTATTACACCATTAGTAACAGCGACAATTGCTTATACTGCAACAGCAATGGGACTGGTTACACCAACTTATATTATGCCGCCATGGACATTACCAGCTCCAATTGGTGCATATTTAGCGACGGGTGGAGATTGGAGAGCTGTTGTGTTAGTCTTCATTAATATAGCAATCTCATTCCTTATCTATCTGCCATTTTTTAAAATGTACGATAAAAATATGATTGAAGTCGAAAAGAGTGGTGATGGCGAGTGAGGTTCTGTGAACGTGTAATGATGCGAAATATGAAGAAATCATACAGATATGTATTAGAGTGATAGGCAACTAGTCTATCACTTCTTTCATGATTAAAGGTGAAACTAATCAGCTTTATTACAGTACCGTTTTCAAAAGAAATAACAAATGAAATTCAGCAAGCCTTATCTATAGAAGCTTCTAACGTACAACTTATATGTAGTTTGAATTTTAAGCTCGGGCTATGTTTTGCGAATGCAGTGAAAAAAGTCTGTAAACAATCTGATTTTCCAATAGAACAATTAGATTTAATTGACTCGCATGGTCAAACGATTTATCATCAGCCTGTTCAAGAGAAGACGATTGTTCCATCGACACTACAAATCGGAGAACCCGCAGTTATAGCCTATGAAACAGGAACAACAGTCATTTCAAATTTTCGAACAATGGATATGGCGGCTGGTGGTCAAGGAGCCCCTCTTGTTCCATATTCAGAACTTATTTTATATAGAGACCAAAATAAAAATCGATTACTTCAAAATATTGGTGGGATAGGGAATGTAACTGTAATTCCAAGCCGAGTATCTAAACAAGAAGTGATTGCCTTTGATACGGGGCCAGGAAATATGGTGATAGATGAAGTATGTCAGCGATTATTCCAGTACTCGTTTGATAAAAATGGTGAGATAGCAAGACAAGGAAGTGTCATAAATGAAATGCTTTATTCTTGTATGAGTCATTCGTTTTTTAAAACTGTTCCACCTAAGTCAACAGGAAGAGAACAGTTTGGAGAAGAGTTTACAGATGAATTGCTAAAGCGATTTAAGGAGCACCGTAAGGAAGATATTGTAGCTACTGTAACGATGTTTACAGCAAACTCGATTGTTCATCATTATCAAAAAGTTATTTCTCCTTATTATCATATTGATGAAGTTATTCTTGACGGAGGTGGAAGTTATAATAAAACACTTGTAGAAATGATAAAAGAGAGTTTGAAGGAGGCGCCCTGTAAAGTACTTATACAAGAGGAAATTGGGTATTCATCATCCGCAAAAGAAGCAATTGCTTTTGCTGTGCTAGCAAATGAAACATATCATCGTAATCCAAGTAATGTACCAAGTGCTACAGAAGACATCCTGTCGTTTTAGGTAATGTAACATTCCCTCCAATTGTGAGGTAAGAAAAAGTGGGTGGAAAGATGAAGTATATGATAGGTGTAGACGGTGGTGGGACGAAGACAGAAGCGATTGCATTTGACCAAAATGGTAAAGAAATAGCAAGAAGTATGAGCTGTTTCGGAAATGTTTTACTAGATTATGAGAAAGCTTTATCGCATATTATGGAGGCAATTGAATATTGTCAACAAAGCTTGTCTAAAGAGGACTGCGTTTGTATTTGTTTAGGGCTGGCGGGTGTGAAAAGTATAGATATTAATGTGTTAAAGGAACGTTTAATAGCGAGATATCAAACAAATATTGAAATTTATGATGATGCAGTAATTGCACATGCGGCCTTATTAGGAGGAAACGATGGTATTTTAACAATAGCGGGAACAGGTGCTATCTGCTTAGGGAAAAAAGGAGCAGAATATGAGTATAGTGGAGGATGGGGCCATATTTTAGGAGATGAAGGGAGTGGGTATTGGATTGCTTTGCAGGCGTTAAGAAGGATGACAATCGAGTATGATAAAGGTGAGCAATTTTGCAATCTTAGCAGAGTAATACAAAAGCAAGTTCCTATTCATACACCATTTGATATAAAACAACTTGTATATTCCTCACAGAAAGATCAGGTTGCTGCGATTACCCCCCTTGTAATAGAGGAAGCAAGGAAAGGTAATGATGATGCGTTCAAAATTATATCAAAAGCTAGTGAAGAATTAGCCAGAATTACAGTTGACGTGTATAAGAAAATGTCATTTGAAGTACCAATTTCAATTGCAGTAAAAGGCGGAATTTTGTGCTCTGTACCAGAAATATATGCTGAATTTAAGAGGTATTGCGAAAACTATATTAATGAAATAAATTTTATTCAGAGTGAAATTTCATCAGCAAAAGGAGCTTATTTTTTAGCTGTAAAAAAATCTACTTTATTTTAAATACAGTTTTTCCATATAGCAGTCTTCTTTAAAAAGGAGGTGTTATATGGATTTTGGGATTAAAATATGGATTTTTTTATTTAGAATTTCATTTCCGATCTTCTTGCTTATCGTATGTATGAATATTATAGCCATTATAGGAATTGATAAGGTTCCGGTGCATAAACCGCAAGTTATAATACTTGTAAGTTTGTTTATAGCCTGGTCAATAGGATATATTTTACAATATATTAAATCCGTACGTGTTATTGCATGGAATTTGATAGGAATTACAACGGTAGCAAGTTTCATATTTTATTGTATGGCTTACTTCTATGCCACTTATGCTTGAAGAGTGTATTGAGAATAGTAAATAGAAAGTGAATGATTATATGATTCATATCAACCAGTTTCTGTATGTAATAGGTGCTTATATGGTTGGGAACATATTAACAGCATATATGATTATAAAATGGAAATACGGGATAGATATTCGAGATGTTGGTAGTGGAAATCCTGGTGCGAGGAATATGGGGCGTTTATACGGAAAAGTATATTTTATTGCTACATTTCTAGGAGATGTCCTTAAAGGAGCAATTGTTGTTTATGTAGCAAGAATCTTATTTGGGGAGTCTATATTTCTATTAATCTCGCTACTAGCAGTTGTTGTAGGTCATATATATCCAATTTTCTTTAAATATAAAGGCGGAAAGGGAATTTCGACATTTATTGGCGGACTGATTGTGTTCAATTATTTGATAGCGCTCACTCTGGTACTTATATTTATTTTGTTTTATTTAATTTTTAAGAGTTTTACAAAGGCTGGTTTAATTACAATCGCTTGTTTACCACTTTGTATGATTGCATACTCTTATTCTATGGTAGCGATTGTATTAAGTGTTTGCATTATTATATTGATTTTGTACGCACATAGAAAATAAAGGGGATTAAAACATGGGGCTAATGTATAAAATTGCTGATCAAGCATGGGAGTTTGAAAGTATTCATAAACTAAATTATAAAACATTCGTAGAAGAAATTCCGCAGCATGAACAAACAGAAGAGCGCAAACGTATAGATTTGTTCCATGAAGAAAATACGTATTTAAATACCTCATTTAGAGGAGTGGTTACCAGAACGTGGTGATCGTGTATATGAAATTCGTTTATTAGCTGTGGAGCAAGAATATCGAAACGGAAGAGCTTTACTCAGATTGATTCGATTTTTGCATCGCTATTTGCTTCTAAATGGGTATGATTTAGCGCTCATTTTAGCCGATGGATATCACCCGAAAAATGCTTGAACAATCTAGTATTACAAGTCTTGTGACGAAAGAATATACATTTTGACCTGGACCCGTAGAAATCGCAGAAAATGTCCAGCAAGCATTTGCTTCTAATCCAATTTCGCATCGTTCCATTCAATTTAAAGCTGCGATGGAGAATGTGAAAGAACGATTATTGCTAATGATTCAATCGCTTTACAGCTAAAGTTATTAAAGGGACGTGGATTCGTTTTAACAAATGGTGAGTTTGGAAATCGTTTAATCAAGCAGGCGATTCGAGCAAACTTATCGTTTGATACATATGAAAGAGAAATGGGGAGACCATTTTTATACAATGAAATAGAGGAATTAGCGGAAAAGCAATTGGAGCATACACTGGGCTCTCTTTTGTATTTTATAATCATACTGTAAATCCGACTGCAACTTTCTCTGTGTACATGGATATAGGAATGTACACAGAGAACAGAAGTGTACCGTACTCTCAGTCTTGGAATTTAATATGCGCCTTAAAAGAAGCATTAAAGAATCTTGAAGATGAAAACAAATTTAAGAAAATATATAAGATGTATACCTTTATTGAAGCAGCTGTTACCAATATGGAATTACAACTTGTATCTCAAAAAAAGTATGCTTCATCTATCATTCTTACAATTGCATTAGATAAAGAACTTTCTTCTAAGGAAATAGGAGATTCATTAGCATTGCAAGGGTTTATTATCCATTATGAATCAAACTATTTACAACAAAATAACTGGATTCAAATTGCTTGCTTAAATCACTATAAAGAACGTGAAATGAAAAGAATGTTGGATTGCTTACAAATGCAGATAGAACAAGTACATGTATAGTACAGAAAAGACGGTTATGAAGACCGTCTTTCTTGTTTGATGCATTATGTATGTGTTGCTCCAAATAAGGATTCCATCTTTACTTTTCCTTTTTCTCGAATTTCTGCATTTGTATGTACCATGATATATCTATGTGCCCAAGCAATTGCGATAACATCATCTAACAGGCCGATTCCAATAATAGCTGCTAAATCTGGGATGAAATCGATTGACCATACATAATAGGAAAGCGCAGCTAATATAATTATTTTGGCTTTAGTAGGCAGTCCGTTCTTTTTTAAAGTGTAATATAAAATAATGCTCTCATACACACCGGATTTTCCTAATTTCGTTGCACCTTCATTTAATTTTTTCCATAATTTCTGTTTCTCCATATAATCACTCCTTATTTCGTTTTTTCATTAATTTTGTAAAAGTATATTTAACATTATGTAAATGCGCTTAAAAATATAGATTTTTTAAAAGGATAGACAAACAATCGACAAAATAACCCTTTTTATCATTTCTTTCTTGTTGTTCATACTCATATGAGTAAAAAAGAAGAATATTGGGGGGAGAAAACATGTGGCTTTTGTTTGATGTAATAGCCGATATTATTCTGTTCTATCCGAGGACTGACGCGAAATTAAAATATCATATTGCGCAGCTAAGTGAACAAGAATGGTTTCGAGATGTACATGAAGATACAAGGTATACAGGGATTATTTGGAATAATCGGAAAATCAAGATGCTGATTTTGTTACCTACAAATATGAAATTGCTAACAAAATCAAAAGAGAAACAGAAAGAACTAATCCAAATCATTCATAGTGAGCATAAAAAAAGGAGATAAGAATTATCTTATTTTTCATATTTAGCGAAACAAGTGGTACAATGAGAGCTTAATGTGAAAAATGAGGAAAAGAAGTGATCTGTTTGAAAAACTTTTTAGAATTAGGAATTAGTGAGACATTTAATCATACATTACGTGAAAATGGGATTGCTGAAGCAACGCCAATTCAAGAGAAAGCAATCCCGGTTGTTATGGCTGGAAAAGATATAATTGGGCAAGCAAAAACAGGAACAGGGAAGACATTGGCGTTCGTCTTACCAATTCTAGAAAAAATTGATCCTGAGTCAAGTGATGTACAAGCTTTAATTGTTGCACCAACTAGAGAATTAGCACTACAAATCACAACTGAAATTGAAAAAATGCTTGTTCATCAAGAAAATATCAATGTTCTTGCGATATATGGTGGTCAAGATGTTGCGCAGCAAATGAGAAAGTTAAAAGGAAATACGCACATTGTTGTGGCAACACCAGGACGTTTATTAGACCATTTACGCCGCGAAACGATTGTATTATCCAATGTTTCTATGCTTGTATTAGATGAAGCAGATCAAATGCTTCATTTCGGCTTTTTATATGATATAGAAGACATTTTAGAAGAAACACCTGAGAGTAAACAAACGATGTTATTTTCAGCGACGATGCCAAAAGATATTAAAAAGCTTGCGAAGCGCTATATGAAAGAACCTGAGATGATTCAAATTCAAAGTGCGGAAGTAACGGTGAATAATATTAAGCAAGGTATTATTGAAACGACAGATCGGACAAAGCAAGATGCACTGCGCCATGTGATGGACCGGGATCAGCCGTTTTTAGCAGTTATTTTTTGTCGTACAAAGCGTAGAGCGAGTAAGTTATATGATGATTTAAAAGGGTACGGCTATAACTGCGATGAGCTTCATGGTGATTTATCTCAAGGAAAACGGGAACGAGTAATGAAGAGTTTTCGTGATGCGAAAATTCAATATTTAATCGCAACAGATGTAGCAGCTCGTGGATTAGATGTAGAAGGCGTAACACATGTATTTAACTATGACATTCCAGAAGATGTAGAGAGTTATATACACCGAATTGGCCGAACTGGACGCGCTGGTGGATCAGGCCTTGCAATTACATTCGTTGCACCGAAAGATGAAATGTATTTAAAAGAGATTGAAAAAGGCATTGGCGCAACGTTGCAAAGACAAGAGTTGGAACTACCTGTTAAACAAAACGATGATGCGAGTGAAAAAAAGAAAAAACAGCAAATCAAAAAACCAAAGAAAACAGGTCAATACGGTCAAAAAGATAACCCTGGGGGATCAAAGAATACAAAACAACGATCATTTCATAAACCAAGTGAAAAGAAAAATAGCAAAAAGCAAGGTCAGCAGAGACGCGGTAGATAATATAGAGTAAGTGTTTATAGTGAAAAGTCGTTTCCTTTTAAAGAAGGGAACGACTTTTTTTGTTTTTATGTACAGCAGGTAAATAGATGTAAAGAATTCTTTTTTGTTCATTAAAGTAGAAGGATAATTTAATTAGGATGTTGTATACATCATTAGGAAACATGTGGTAAAAACAACTTGATTCATTTTAATTTGTATGACACTTTTTCACAGGCTACGCATATATTTATACTAGACCGACAGTCGGTCTAGATGAAAGGAGTTTCTTTGTGAGAACAGTAAAAGAATATGAAGAACGTAGAAATGAAATTCTGGATACAGCAGAAAAACTGTTCGTTTCTAAAGGGTATATGAAAACAACTGTAAATGATATTTTACGAGAAATTGGTATTGCGAAAGGAACATTTTATCATTATTTCAAATCAAAAGAGGAAGTAATGGACGCTATTATTACTCGGATTGTAAATGCAGATGTAGTGGCCGCAAAAAAGATTGCCTCAAGTCCTAATATCACTGTGTTGGATAAATTGTTTCAAATTTTAATGGTGCAAGTGCCGAAAGCAGGTGGGAATAAAGAAAAAATGATTGAACAATTTCACCAGCCAAATAATGCAGAAATGCATCAAAAAAGTTTAGTGCAAGCTATTTTACATTTAACACCTGTTTTAACAGAGGTAATTGAACAGGGAATCAAAGAAAAAATTTTTGAGACGGCTTACCCCCAGGAAACAATGGAGTTCTTGATCGCGTCTGCACAAGTCATATTCGATGAAGGATTGTTTCAATGGCAGCCGCATGAAGCAATGCAAAGAGCAAAGGCGTTTATCAATATAATGGAAACGACTTTGGGAGCTAAAAAAGGAACGTTTAATTACATTTTGGATATTTTGATGAGGCAGTCCTAAAATAATTTTTTTATAAAATTTTTAGACCGGCAGTCGGTCTAGACCCTTGATGAAAGGTGTGTATACGATGCAAAATACCATCAATATAAAATCTTTCCCTAAAGATTTTAACCTCATGGTGATTGGACAAATTGTATCTATCTTAGGTTCCACCCTTTTACGTTTTGCTTTATCACTCTATGTACTGGATATAACGGGGCGTGCGGACATTTATGCTACTTTGTATGCTATATCGAGTGTCCCTTTGTTGTTGTCACCTCTTGGCGGGGCTATCGCTGATAGATTTAACCGGCGTAATTTGATGGTAATCTATGACATATTAAGTAGTGTTATTATTTTCTGCTTTCTTTTGTTATTATCAGTCGGCAAGACTTCCGTGGTACTTATCGGTGTTGTTATGGTTTTGCTAGCGATTATTAGTGCAATGTATTTCCCTGTTGTTATGGCGAGTATTCCGCTGCTCGTTACGGAAAAAAAGCTAGAACAGGCAAATGGTATCGTGAATGGTGTTCAAGCTTTGTCGGGTGTAGCGGCACCTGTTTTGGGCGGAGTGCTATACGGCCTTGTAGGGTTAAAAATGCTTGTCGTGCTGAGTGGTATCACTTTTTTCTTGTCAGCAATATTAGAGACTTTTATTAAGATTCCGTTTGTTAAAAGGAAACAGGATGAGCATATTGTGCCAACAATCGCAAAAGACCTGAAAGTTGGATTTACCTATGTTGTCAAACAGCCTTATATATTGAAATCCATGATATTAGCCGCTTTGCTCAACTTGATCCTTACACCACTCTTTATTGTCGGTAGTCCCATCATTTTACGAGTAACGATGCGAAGTAGCGAAACGTTGTATGGCATCGGGATGGGACTCATAGATTTTGCTACAATTTTAGGGGCTTTATCCATCGGTTTCTTTGCGAAAAAGATGCAAATGAAAACAATATATCAGTGGATACTTATGATTGCTCTATTAATTGTACCGATGGCGGTCTCCATTATGCCACTTGTTCTTAGATTTGGATACTATCCGTCATTTATCCTCTTTATCTTGTGTGCAATTCTTATTACAATGGCAATGACCATTATCTCCATTTTCGTTATTACAGTCGTACAAAAGAAAACACCTAACGAGAACTTAGGAAAAGTCATGGCAATTATTACAGCGGTAGCGCAATGTATGGCACCTATAGGTCAGGTCATATATGGATTTATGTTTGAAATTTTTAGTATAAAAGTTTACTTACCTATATTATTTATAAGCCTCATAATGATAGTAATAGCAATTGTAACGAAGGGAATATTGAGAAATGAGGGGGAAACGGCGTGATATGATTTGGTTATTCCAATGGAAGTATTGAAACAACTACTATATTTTAATATATTTCTAATCAAATTTCTCCAATGAAATTCATGTTTGACACTTATAATTTATTTGGTACACATGTTATTGTTCTGTGATTACTACCAGTATTATTCATTTGAAACTCCTTTTTATATTGTTATTCTCTTAAAACTTAGAGGCTATTATAAGTTGACAATCCAATATTTTTTGAGGAAAATACAGTTATAGGAATGTACGTTCTGTTCGTTGGAGGACTAGCGATTTCAAGTGTATCTACATAAAAGGAGATGTTTCTAATTGAAGAATACAAGACAAAAAATTACTACTTTTTTAATGTTTGACGGCAATGCAGAGGAGGCTATGACTTTATATACTTCTTTATTTGATCAATCAGAAATTATAAATATTTCTCGTTACGGTGCAAATGAGCCTGGTAAAGAGGGAACTGTAATGCATGCTACATTCACATTAAATGGGCAAAAGTTCATGTGTATAGATAGTAGTGTGAAGCATGAATTTACATTTACTCCTTCTATGTCACTGTATGTAAATTGTGATACAGAGGCGGAAATTGATGAAGTCTTTAATAAGCTAGCGCAAGAAGGAGAAGTTTTAATGCCGCTTGCAGTTTATCCATTTAGCAAGAAATTCGGTTGGCTTAATGATAAGTATGGTGTTTCTTGGCAGCTAAACTTTTCTGCAAACTAGGTCTATGTTAGTAAATAAAAACGTATTCTCAATCTAATGAGTAATACGTTTTTTATTCATTTAGAATTTTGCTTTGTAAGTTCTGCTAGTGATTTTAAGTGAAATTCCCTCTTATTAAGTCAAATGGGTTGATTTAATATTTCAGAGATAAATTGTGGTATAATTTACATATAGGGGGAAAGTAGATGACACAACATAAAGAAGAACAAATGAATCAAGCACTTGCACTGTTTTATTTTGCATATAAAACATTTACAGAAAAACCAGATGAAATTATAAAAGAGTATGGTATACAGCGAGTTCATCATCGAATCTTATTTTTTATTGCTCGTTTTCCTGGGCTTAGTATAAATGAATTGTTATCTCTGTTAGAAATAAGTAAACAAGCTCTTCACGGGCCACTCCGTCAGCTTCTTGAAAAGGGGCTTATTGAAAGCAAGGAAGCAGAACACGATCGTCGTGTGAAACAGCTTGTCCTAACGACAGAAGGAGCAGAGCTAGAGAGAAAACTAAGCGATGTACAAAGAGAACAAATGAGCAGTATTTTTTCAAAATTTGGTGAAACATGTGAAGAGAATTGGCATCAAGTTATGACTGAACTAGCAAATAGCCGTTTAGGTTTTGATGCATGGTTATCTAAGCGTGAAGAACCAATTGATTAAAATGAGTAAATAAATTATTCATCTGTTTTTTGAGTTTGAAAAAGAACCGATTTTATCCATGTATTTTGGCAACTATGGATAAAAAAATAACATTACCAGATACTTTATTACGTGTACGCATTGCAAAATTTAAATTTACATTTCCGGAAGGGGATTATTATGATAAAGCTTGTACTCATTCGTCACGGACAAAGTTTATGGAATCTTGAAAACAGATTTACAGGATGGACAGATGTAGACTTATCAAAAAATGGATTAAATGAAGCAAGAGAAGCAGGTGCAATTTTAAAAAACAATGGATATACGTTTGATGTTGCGTATACATCTGTTTTAAAACGGGCAATTCGAACGTTGTGGATTATTCTACATGAAATGGACCTTGCATGGGTTCCTGTACATAAATCATGGAAGTTAAATGAAAGACATTATGGAGCATTGCAAGGATTAAATAAGGATGAGACAGCAAAGAAATATGGTGATGAGCAAGTTCATATATGGAGAAGAAGTACTGATGTAAGACCGCCAGCACTTACTGAAGATGATCCAAGGTATGAAGCTGATGATCCAAGATATAAGTTGTTGAAAAAAGGTGAATTTCCACTTACTGAGTGCTTAGAGGATACAGAACAAAGAGTATTGGACTTTTGGCATAATGAAATTGCACCGATGTTACAATCTGGTCAAAAGGTAATCATCTCATCACACGGGAATACAATTCGTTCGCTTGTAAAATATTTAGATAATCTATCGGATGATGGTGTTGTATCATTAAATATTCCGACGAGTATACCACTCGTATATGAACTAGATGAAAATTTACGCCCAATTCGTCATTACTATTTAAGTATGAATGGTGAAGTTCCGGAAGGTGTGATTCCGAAACATATATCCTGATAAAAAATATTTGTGAAAATTTGAAATGTATGCTTGTCTACATATAAAATGTAGATTCATTATAAAAGACGTGGCTTCCTTCTCATGTATATGCAATGCAGCTAACTTTAGAAGGTTGTCCATGTCTTTTGTCATAATGAGAGGGAAATCAGCATGTAATGATATCGTGAGAAGTTTTTGAATGGAGGGTGATGTGATTGACGGTCTCTAACATTCGAGTTGGTTTGTTTCTTCTCGTATTAGTCTTTTTATTTCTTATTTTCTTTTATTGGAAAAATGAAGAATTGTACGAAGAAAAAAAGCAACTTATTCGAAAAACATGGTATGGTGTGTTTATTACATCAGTCACAATGTATTTCATGATGAAAGGAATTGATTTAACCCTCTGGAAAAATATTTTAATGTTCGTTGCAATGGTGATTTTTGTTGATATTGCATTTATTTTAACTCCAAACATTTCTGAAATATGGGGTGCAAAATTTAGTGATATCGGAAAGACCGTTCAATCTATTAAACGATCATTAATTGCTTCGAAAGCACGAGGTGAGATCTACACAACAATTATTCAAAATGTAAACCCAGCAGCATTTGGTACGATGGAGTGGCAAACTGAAACAGAATATGCACAAAGTTTAAATGTATTTCTTGATACGTATGCAGAAAAAATTGGGGCGAAGATTGTCGTATTTGTGACAGAAGGTGAATTAAATACGAATTTTCGTGGTATCCGTTCTCAATTTAGTATTACAGTTCCTGTGGAACATATAGAACAATTAAATGAACAGAAAGCAGTGCAAGTTGAAAATGTTGGTATCATACCAGCCAAAATAGTAAGAGATGTTTGTATTGTTATTGATGGTCAAAAGAATAACCTTCAAGACCGGGATTTTGAAAATGTATATAACTTAACAATTCATCATAGTTATTTTAGTAAGTAAGGACAGAATCTAAATTCTGTCCTTTTCCTTTATACATAATGTAGAACAAATTTCGAGAAGATGGAACAAAGTTGAATAAAATCGGACAATCATTCCTACACTAGCACGTAGAGGTGATTGTAGTGGAAAAAGAATATGGTAGTGAATTTTTCAAAGAAGAAGCTGAAGATACAACAGATTTCTCTTTAATAAAAGGAGATACAATGCAGCAAGTAGAAAATTTAGAAGAAGAATTAAAAAGAAAAGGATAAAAGTGCACCATTTTTATATTTAATATATAATAAAGATAGACAAAGATTGTATCTTTTTTTACAAAAGGGGGAGGAGAAAATGCAAGAAATGAAACAGCAAAAACTTGCTTTTTTTAAGAAAGAAAAAGAAGATTCAAATACAGATTTCTCTCTTGTGAAAGGTGCATTAACGGAAAATATTAATCGACTAGAAAAGATCGTGAATGGTGATGCATCAAAATATATACAGGGAAAAAACTTGAAAGAAAATGCATAGGTGCATTTTCTTTTTTATTTTTTCTTTATTCCTGTCGCAAATTCTTCGAAATCTAGCTTTTCATAGAATGGAATGTATTCAGCTGTACAAATTAATTGCAAGTGTAGGTTCTGTTTTTGGCATTCTACAATTAATTTTTGAACGATCTCCTTTCCAATTCCGCGATTTTGAAAGGAGGGATGAACGACTAATCCACATAGATAAGCGTTAATTATCCCATCTGAAATAATACGTCTGGTTCCAATTAATTGATCGTTATCATAAGTACTTATGACAAAAGTACTTTGAATGAGAGTATGATACAATTGCTCTTTTGAAAGCTTTAAATAGTCATCCCCACTGATTATTAGTTGCATCAATCGGGCTTTTACGGGCAGGCCTATCTTACTCGTTTTTCTTTGAATCTTGAGGTGGGGATTTTACTGCCCGTTAATGCGGGGTAAATTGAAAATGTGTTCAGGACAAGGAAGGTTTTCTGTAAAATACATATGCATTTTCCTTAATTTTTTAAATGTAGTATAAAATTATACTGATATTCTGTGAAATGGATATGGGATAGTTTTTGATAAATAGAAGTGATAGATCTACACCTTTAATAAAAAGTAAAATGATGAAGCATGGTATAATGGTAAAGAAAAGAATAATTTGAAATTCAAAGATTTATCCAATCAGTTTTATTTAAGAGAGGAGCTTCAAAATGTATTCTAATTTAGAACAATTAACAAAGCACCCTGTATTTTATCATTTTGCAGAAATTTCAAAGATTCCAAGAGGATCTGGAAATGAAAAAGAAATTAGTGATTATTTAGTTGAATTTGCAAAAGATCGTAATTTAGATGTTGTACAAGATGAAGCATTAAATGTAGTCATTAAAAAGACAGCAACTGACGGTTATGAAAATGTTCCTGCAATTATTATTCAAGGCCATATGGACATGGTTTGTGAGAAGAACCAAGCAACCGTTCATGATTTTGAAAAGGATCCAATTCAATTACGAATCGTTGGGGACATGCTGTATGCAAATCAAACGACTTTAGGTGCTGATAATGGTATTGCGGTTGCGTATGCATTAGCACTATTAGATTCAACTGATATTCCACATCCAGCTCTTGAGGTTGTGATTACAACAGAAGAAGAGACAACAATGGGTGGTGCTTTTGCTGTTGATGCGAAGCACTTTGATGGGAAAATATTTATTAATATCGACTCTGAAGAAGATCATAAATTACTAGTGAGCAGTGCAGGTGGAGCGAAGGCAGTTGAAACGATTCCTGTTGCTTGGGAAGAAGTACCTGCTGAACTAGAAGTATACCGTTTATATGTTGGAGGCTTAAAAGGTGGCCACTCTGGTATGGAGATTGATAAACAAAGAGGAAATGCCAATAAAGTTTTAGGACGCGTTCTTCATGATTTATCAAATGAAATTTCATTTAACATGAGTGGAATTCACGGTGGATTAAAAACAAATGCGATTCCGCGTGAAAGCGTAGCAACAATTTTATTATCTGTAAATGATGTACAAAAGGTAGAAGAGAAAGTAGCAGAATGGACACGTATTTTCCAAGACGAGCTACGTGCTGTAGATCCTGATGTACATGTTTCTCTTACAAAATTAGAAGAAAAAGTAGAAAAAGTATTTGCAACAGAAACACAGAAACAACTTATTTCTTCTTTATTCTTGATTCCAAATGGCATTCAAAGCATGAGCATGGATATTAAAGGACTTGTAGAAAGCTCAACAAACTTAGGTGTTATTGAAACGTTACATAATGAAATTAAATTAAGAAATGAAGTAAGAAGCTCTGTAAGCAGTTTAAAACAGCACATTACGAATGAAATTAAGTATATTGCAGAATTAGTTGGGGCGCAATTTGAGAAGGAATCAGAGTATCCAGAATGGCCGTACAATCCTAATTCACCAATTCGTGATTTGTTTGAAAAAGTGCATAAAGAAAAATATAACAAAGATGCTGAAATCTTTGCAGTGCACGCTGGTATTGAATGTAGTGTATTTGTTCAAAAAATGCCTGAATTGGATGCCATCTCATTCGGACCAGATATTTTCAATGTTCATACGCCAGATGAACATATTAGTATTTCATCAGTTATAAATAACTGGGGATACTTCATTGAAGTAATGAGAGAAACGAAATCACTAGCATAAATATAAATGAATCAAACTGCCTAAGGTCCCCCTTAGGCAGTTTTTTTGCTGCATTGATATAGATAAAACAAAGAAATTCTTATATAGATACAATGAAGTTGATATCTGTAATGTTAGTTAAGGAGCAAGGAACACTGCGAAAAAAAGATAATTTCACATACTGTATTGAAAGAAAAAATAAAACATTATAAAAATAAAATACTATCTATTTTGTAGAAATAGATAGTTTGATAAAATGTTAATGATATGATTAAAAAGAATTGCTAAAAATATATTTAATAGAATTTTTATAAGGGAGAAGATATGAAAAAAAGATATAAAAGGTTATTTATTATAAGTGCAATAGCAATAGGAGTCAGTGCATTCTCATACTTACAAAATAATTTAATAAGTGTAAGTAAAATATCAATAACATCTAGTAAGATACCTTCTAATTTCAAGGGATTTAAAATTGTACAGTTATCGGATTTACATAGTAAAAAATTTGGAGAAAACCAAGAAGTTTTAATTGAAAAAGTAAAAAGCTTGAACCCTGATATTATCGTTATTACAGGAGATCTAATTGATAGTAAGAGGTATGATGCAGAGGTGAGTTTAAAGGTAGTGAAAGAGCTTGTAAAACACTATCCCGTTTATTTTGTTACAGGAAATCATGAATTATGGTCAGGGAGGTATGATAGTTTAGAAAAAGAGTTGAAAAGATATAATGTGACAGTTTTGAGAAATGAACATGAACGTATTCAAAAAGAGGGGCAGGAAATTTGCCTTCTCGGCATAGATGATCCGGCATTTACCGCGAAAAATAACGATGAAAATGAAGAGATGTCTACAGTGAAAAATGAAATCGTTAAAGCGAAAAATGAGGTAGATCAGGATGAATATAAAGTACTACTTTCACATAGACCTGAACTTTTACAAGTATACGCTGAGCAACAAATTGATTTAGTTTTAACAGGGCATGCCCATGGAGGACAAGTAAGACTACCTTTTATTGGAGGCTTAGTTGCACCTAATCAAGGCATATTACCCAAATACACAGCAGGTTCATATAAGGAACAAGGTACTTCCATGATAGTAAGCAGAGGGTTAGGGAATAGCATCATTCCTCAAAGGATTTTTAATAGACCAGAAATTGTAGTCGTACAACTGGATTAATTTGTACGACTTTTTTTTATTAGCTTTGAGTGACGTTGCGGTGGTCCATTCACTATAACTCTTTTAATAGAAAATAAGATAACAAATGTAAGTAACAGAAAATATGTATGATGAAAGATTGGTGTTTTCTAAAAAGTACAAGTATCCATTACAATTTTGTTAAATTTGTTCTACGCTACATAAACTAACAAATTTTGACGTTCTTTCTTTGTTATAGTGTAAATAATCAAAATAATCAGTTTTAATTCAGATTAGAATGCTTATGGCTTGTGCATATAAAAAACTAATTATAAAGGAGTGTACACATGCATAAAGAATTTGAAATTGAGGAATATACTGCAATTGAAGAACAAATTTATTATTATAGTCAATGTTTATTGGTGAATCATCCTGAGCAAATTGTGAAGTATTTAGAAAAAAGGTTAGAAAAATATACAGAAACATTAAAATATGCACATTTGTATCCCGAAAAAGTTATTTTGCCTATCCAGCAGTTAGTAATTGAGTATTCTTTAGATCTTGCTAGAATTAGAAAGTATTTAAATTTAGAAACGTAGCCTATAAATAATGATTTAAAATGAAACAGAGTCGACAGTGAGAAATGAATTCTATTGTCGACTCTGTTTCATTGTTCTATAGACAATGTACTAGTTGTTAGAAAGATTGAAAAGATAATACTCATAAATATAATTTGACATATAATAATCTAAGAGTAAAATAAAAGTGAGTACTCACTCATTTTGAAAAGGAGGAGATCTTATTGCAACAACCTTCAGTCATTTTACAAGATGTATCAAAGTGTTTTGGAAAAAAAGAAGTACTGCACAATATTTCACTATCTGTAGCAGAGACAGAGATTTTTGGTTTAGTAGGTCCATCCGGGTCTGGTAAAACGACGCTTATTAAAATGATTGCTGGCATTAGTGAATCAACAGTAGGGAATGTAATAGCATTAGGGGTACAAATGCCAAACTTAAACGGCATGAAGCAAATAGGTTATATGGCACAAGCCGATGCGCTGTATGAAGAATTATCAGCTTATGAAAATGCAGATTTTATCGCAACAATGTATGGATTGAAAGGTAAACATAAGAAGGAGAGAATTGAAGAAGTTTTTACATTAGTTGAATTATCAGAGCATGCTAAAAAACAAGTACAACACTTTTCAGGGGGGATGAAAAAGCGGTTATCTCTAGCGATGGCACTTTTACATAAACCAAAGCTTTTAATTTTAGATGAGCCAACGGTTGGAATTGATCCAGTTCTTCGTAAATCTATTTGGGAAAAATTTTATGAGCTCAAAGGGCAAGGAACAACGATTATTGTGACAACACATATTATGGACGAAGCTGAATTTTGTGAACGTCTTGGATTAATTAGAGATGGGAAGTTAATTGCAACAGGAACTCCAAATGATTTAAAAGATCGAACTTCATCAGGACGGATTGAAGATGTCTTTCTATTGGAAGGAGCGGTTGAATCATGAGAGTCGGTGGTGTAATTATTCGGATTATTCGTCAGTTTCTTCGGGATAAACGGTCACTTGCGATGATGTTTGGAGCGCCAATGTTACTCCTTTGGTTATTATCGCTTGTGTTTACACAAAAGGATTACACTCCTCATATTGCATTAATAGATGTTCCAGCACCTATAGTAGAATCAATGAAAAAGCAAGATGCTACCATCTATGAGTATAGTAAAGATGAAGCGTATTCTAAATTAAAAAATCAACAAATAGATGCCATTATCACTTTAGAACATGGAAAAGCGAATGTATTGCTAGAAGGTAGTGATTCTTCAAAAAACCGTGCAGTGCTACAGACATTACAAAAGGCCACAGAAAAAAATGATATGCCCGGTATGAAACCAGAAATTGATTTTTTACATGGTTCCGCAGATTTCACGATGTTTGATGGACTTGGACCGGTATTAATTGGCTTTTTTACATTCTTCTTTGTTTTTATTTTATCAGGAGTTTCCTTTGTACGAGAACGTTTAAGTGGGACGTTGGAAAGATTATTATCTACTCCAGTGCGCCGCTGGGAAATTGTTGTTGGTTATATAATTGGATTTGGTATTTTTGCGTTTTTACAGTCTGTTATCATTGTAAGTTTCTCTGTTTATATTCTTGATTTATATGTAGCAGGGTCACCGTGGCTTACATTACTAATTACATGTATGCTTTCACTAACAGCGTTAACACTAGGTACTTTTTTATCGGCATACGCCAATAACGAATTTCAAATGATTCAGTTTATCCCACTGGTCATCGTACCGCAAATTTTCTTTTCAGGTTTATTTCCAATGGAATCAATGAATAAGTGGCTACAAATGCTAGGTAAGGTATTTCCGCTAACATATGGTGCTGATGCAATGAAACAAGTGATGATTCGTAATCAAGGATTTACTGAAATTGCGGGAGACCTTTGTGTGTTACTTCTTTTTGCGATAGTATTTACAGTAGGGAATATATTTGCTTTGAAGAAACATCGCAAAATATAATGTTTATAAAAAAGGGGCTTTACGAATGAAGAAAGATTGGCTGGAAGAATTAATTGCTGCTACAGACACAGATAAACGTAATGAACGTCAAATGCGTATATTAGAAGCAGCGGTTGATATGTTTGGAGAAAAAGGATATGCGTCAACTTCAACGAGTGAAATTGCAAAGCGTGCTGGTGTAGCGGAGGGAACAATCTTCCGCTACTATAAAACAAAAAAAGATTTACTATTAGCGGTTGTCATGCCAACATTAACAAAGTTTGCTGCTCCATTTTTTGTACAGGCTTTTGCAAAAGAAATACTGGAGAATACGTATGAAACGTATGAAGAATTTTTAAGAAAAGCAATTCGAAATCGATTTGAATTTGCTAAAAAACATTTTCCAATGTTAAAAATTTTAATACAAGAAGTACCGTTTCAACCAGAATTAAAAAATGAAATACAACAATTAGTAGAGAAGGAACTTTTTTCTCGCTTTGAAAAATTAATTGTACATTTTCAAGAACAAGGACAAATTATTGAAATGCCAATCCCTTCAGTTATCCGCTTTACTTTATCAGCTATAATGGGGTTAATTTTAACTCGATTTTTATTATTACCTGAAGAAAAATGGGACGATGAAGTGGAAATTGAAAATACGATTCAATTTATATTGTATGGACTAACACCACAAACGTTGCTATAACAACGTTTGTGGGTTTTGATTTTCGTATTTGCAAACATTGACTATCCAAAGATATTTTTCCCGAAAGTTTTAACGGATTCTTCTTGCATGTTGGATAACACATGAGAGTAAACTCTTAATGTCATAGATATATCCGTATGACCTAATCTTTCGCTTATAATTTTAGGGTTGACCCCTTGTTTTAATAATAGCGTTGCGTGAGTATGTCTTAAATCATGGAATTTAATTTTTTCACATCAGCTCTTGTGATTACTTTAACTAAATTTTCTCTAAATGTATTCCTTTTTACTATTTCTCCAAAATCATTGCAATTAATTAAATCTAAATCTCGATAAGCGGAACCAAGTCGTAATTTATCCTTGTTAATTTTGATTTTATGTTTTCTTAACTCTTCGACTGTTTCATTAGGAATAGGAATAGTCCGTTTTGATGAGTTTGTTTTAGCACTTGACTTCAATTTATTATCATTACCTAATGTCTGATTACTAGTTACTGTATGATTATCAAAATCAACATCTTGCCATCGTAAACCTAGAACCTCTCCTAAACGAAATCCTGTGGTTATTGTAAGAACAAATCCAATATGATAAGGTGATTCTTGAGAATGCAATAAAAATTTTTTTACTTCTTCCTCTGTCCAAATTCGGGTGGTTTTTTTCCTTTTTAGGTATTTCTGCATTTTTAACAGGATTCCGAAGAATAATTTGTTGCTTAACAGCTAAATTTAAAGCATTCTTTGTAAATGGTCAAGGTGGCGGAAAAGTAACGGAAGATTACTATAACGTCACGGACGAACAACAAGCGATTCAAGCTGATAGTAAAAGAATGATGAAGAAGCGCCAAATGCTTCTGAAATGAAGGCGTTCAATAAAGTAGATAAGGAAATGGCTAAGCTACGTAAAGAATACTATCAAGTGAAATCCGATACAGAAATGGATTCAGAAGTAGAACGTAATGAATTGGATCGTTTGGATGAAGAAATGCGTGCACTCGCACGAGAGGGTATTAAAATTTTTGGACCTAATTATAAGTAAGAGCTCTTTTTTATGTGATAAAGAACATTTTGTCCACTGTTAGAATAGGATATTTAGATGTTTCATATTTATTAGGAATAAAGAAGTGAAAATATGGAAGATTTAGAACGAAAAATAGACTACTTAAAGTTAGAGCAAACAGAGATAATGAAGGATATTCGAAATTTAGAAACACGTACCACCATAAATGAAAAAGATATAGCGACAATTAATAAGCAATTAGAGAAAATTAGTATGAATACAACTTGGATTTTGCGAATTATTATTGGTGCAGTTGTAATGGGGATTTTAAGCCTAATAATCAAAGGGACAATTTGATATCAGAGAAATATATTTTTGCGAAAGAGGGACAAGTGTCTCTCTTTTTATTTTTCCAAAGGAGATGAGAACGATGGAGGAACAAATTTTTAATTCAATGATTCAACGAGGAGCATTTGTAGCGTTATTCGTGTGGATGCTTTTTACTACGCAAAAAAAGAATGAACAGCGTGCAGCACAATATCAAAAGGTCATTGAGAAAAACCAACAAGTCATCGAAGAACAAGCAAAAGCCTTTGGTTCACTATCAAAAGATGTATCAGATATCAAACAAAAAATCCTGGGGGAAGGTGATGTGTAATGAAGAAAACAATGAAACTATGTACTTCTGTTCTTGCAACGTTACTTATTTTATTTTCGTTTGTTACGGGTGCATTTGCTGATAGACTTTTAATTATTGATGGTTTATCTAAAATCCCTTATCGTTACGGTGCATATGAAGGAGTAGTGGCACATTCCACAGCCACATCTGAAGCACCAGCTATTAATATCCAAAAATACGAGTCTTGTACTTGGCGTAATGCATTTGTACATTATGCAGTTGATTGGGACGAAACAATTCAAATTGCGGATACACGTTATATTGCGTATGGTGCAGGTTCTGCAGCAAATAAGCGATTTGTACATGTAGAACTATGCGAAACAGCAAAACAACACAATTTATATTGTGATGCATGAAAAATGGGTGCATATTGGAAAATTTGATAGTTATCTTAATAAGTACTCTGGCATATATTGTGCATATACGGTATACACAATTAATAAGGAGGTTCTGTATGCTGGCATTAGACATTAGAAATTTAAATAAGAAATATCAAAATTTCGAGTTAAAGGATGTATCGTTTCAACTGGAAAAGGGTTATATTATGGGCTTTATCGGTGCCAATGGCGCAGGAAAAACAACCACCATTAAATCGATCTTGAACATGATTAATCTTGATAGCGGCGAGGTACGCATTTTAGGCAAGAACATTGCCGAACACGAGGTTGAATTGAAACAGGAAATCGGATACACATTTAGCGGCATTGACTTTTATACTCGAAGCAAAATGAAGATGTTGACCAATGTGATTAAGAAGTTCTACACGAATTGGGATGATGAAACCTATTACAACTATTTACGAAGATTTAAATTGGATGAAAACAAAAAAATCGTTGAATTGTCGACGGGGATGAAGGTAAAGTACAGTTTGGCCCTTGCCCTATCCCATGGGGCGAAGCTTCTCATCCTAGACGAACCGACAAGCGGACTCGATCCAGCCGCAAGAGATGATCTGTTGGATATTTTTCAAGAGCTCGTGATAGATGGCGAGATCAGCATTATTTTCTCTACTCATATTACATCCGACTTGGAGAAATGCGCGGATTTTATTACCTTTATCGAAAACGGTCAAATTATCAACAGTTCTGAGAAAGATGAATTTATTGCCTCATATCGCCTACTAAATGGTAACGGAAACCAGCTAAATCAGGTGAAAGAAAATTTGATTTCCTACAAAATAAATTCATTTGGCTTTACGGGATTGATTCACTCCAAAGACTTCGATCCCTCCTCCGATATTAAAGCAACCACGCCGAGTCTCGAAGAAATCATGATTTACTTCTCAAAAAAGGAGGATATGTATGTATAACTTAGTGATGAAGGATTTAAAATTAGGCCTAAATCCCATGTTTTTTGTATTACCTGTTTTTATAGGTGCATTAATGCTTGTTCCCGGTTGGTTATATTTTATTGTCATTCTGTATTTTTGCTGGATAACGATACCGATTATGTTTGCAGGATATAGAACTCAGAACGATTTAATATTTACTACTATGATGCCTGTAACCAAAAAAGACATGGTAAAGGCGAGGGTGTTCGTTATTGTCATTCTGGAATTATTGCATATTGTTAGTGCAATTATCTTTGGAATGTTAAATATTCGCTTATATCCGAATCAAACCTACTATTTCTTCGCACCGCACATGGGTTTCTGGGGACTATGTTTTGTCATGCTCGCGATCTTCAACATCATCTTTATTTCCATGTATTACAAGACAGCGTATAAATATGGTGAAGCAACCTTCGCATCCGTTACAGCCGCAATGGTTTTTGCCGGAGTTGCACAATGGCTCGGAATCCAGAATTCTTTTGTGTCTGACATTTTCAATGGTAGCGGCGCTGACAATATGGCGCTTCAAATATCCATCCTGATCGCAGGAATCGTGATATTTACTTTGTTCACCATGATTGCTTATCGAATTGCGTATAAGCGATTCCTACAAGTGGAGATACAATGAATATAGCAATTTCGAACACATCTGAAAAGCCAATTTATCAGCAGCTTTTCGAACAAATCAGCGCCCAAATTTTGAAAGGCGAATTAGAAGGCGGCTATTGTTTACCACCCATTCGACAAGCAGCCAAGGAACTTCGTGTTAGTATCATCACCGTAAAGAAAGCTTGGGAAGAACTCGAACGATGTGGTTTGATAAATACAATAACGGGTAAAGGGTGCTTTGTAGCAGAATTCTCATCCGATGAGATACTGCGAATACGCAACGAAATGGTCATAAAGCAAATGGTTAGCGACATTTCATACTACAAATCCTTTGGTCTTACAATAGAAGAAGTGATTGAACTTTTGAAGAAGGCTTATACAGTTTAAATAAGACGTTGTGATACGAAATGTGTTCTTGGCATCCTAACTCTCTCAACCAATGACTTCTAATGTGGCTCGTTTCGGTATCTACCATCTGCGCTACCATAACTTATAAGATGCTGCGCAAGTCGGAGGTTTGAAATGGATAGAGTTGATTCTATAACACAAGTTGATAGTATTCAGTAAAAAAATCAGAAGGGTTTGAAGAGTAGTGAAAATGTTAGATAAAACATTTTTTATCGGAACAATGCTACTTATTGTCGGGATCGTGTGGTCCATTGCGACGAACAGCATTGGAACGACTGAATGGATGTTGTTATTAGTGGGAGTCGTATTAGGCATTTTGGCAGGGATGGCCCAAGGATGGGCAATCGCTCAAAAAGAACAAGGGAAAATCGGAACGGGCAAGAGGAACCTCTATGTGGTTGTAACACTTATCGTGTTTGTTGCTCTGAAAGTTACATTAAATATTACGATTCCTTCGTATTTAGCAATAAGTCAGGTCGGACTCTGGCTGTCGATTATTTTTGCCGTTGGAGGTCTTTTCCTCGGGCGTGCTTTATACTCCCTTCCACTGAAATCGATTAGGAGGGGGTGATGGATCTTTGGGAGATGGAAACTTCTCCTATTATTACGCAGCTCTTTATATTTAAATTGAGTTTTTTGCGCAGGAATCCCAAAGAATCCCATCATTTTACGGGTGTGCTTTTGGTTTTTGAGTTAGATCAGTCAGGCAACTTTACTTTGTCTATGGACCATTCAAATTTTTTAATCTCTTCCACAATCGGGCGCGATTGTGGAGCAACATAGATAGGAAATTATCAAACTTTTTTATAAAAGAATGAACCAACTGAAAATATTAAGAGCGTGTTTTGAGCAATCTTTTTTTCAAAACACGCTCTTTTCTATGAACGTTTATCAAGGTTATTAGTATCAATTTGATCAAACTTTATTTTAAAGCAACAGGGGCGATATCATTCTAATTATAAATGTAGTTAAACTTAACTCAAGTTAAACTTTTTGCTATATTCTTGATTGATATTTAATAGTTCCTTAGCAGGTACAATCTTTTTATCTGCTTTTTCTAACTGTAATTCATTAGACCATAAAAATGGATATATCAATATGGCCTCATCGAATTTCATAATTTCAGAGTCCTCTTTCCATGTATTCCATCTCAGGGTACTATAAAATTCATTCATATTCCCTTGTGCAATCCAAGTTATAAATTCTGAATATTTCATATCTAATGACTCCCACTCTAATGTATCAGGAGCAAAATACCAAATATGGCCTACACCAATAGAAAACTTACCCGCATTTAATGCGAAAACGCCCCCGACAATATCATCTGCAACTATTAGCATTTTATCAATCTTTGTAGCAACTTCATCTTTGTTAACTAGATTATATGAAAGTATCCCTCTATTCTTTTCACTGTCAGAACCAAGTATTCTAATCCAATCATCGACTATTATTTCTGATGTATTATATACTATTGAACCTAGTGCGGATTTTGATGGTATTTGCAATACTTCCAAAGTGTTTTTCCCGTTTGTTGTTTCATTGATATTCAACTTTATTTTTTTGCTCGAATCAGTAAACATATTACTGATTTCTTTCCATAGCCCATTATTTATAGTATCCATTTATTCTCTCCCTTTTTAGTCATCAGTTACTTTATATTTTATTTTTGTTCCATTTTTACTTTCAATTTATCAAGCATTTTATATTGTTGTTCTAAAGTTTCTTTAATTGTTTCTTTGGAAAATCCAGCTTTTTCAAAATCAGATACAATATATTTCAATTCATCTTGTAAGGTAGAACTCCATCCTGAAAAAACATTGCGGATTTAATTATAACAATAAATGGTTAAAATCCCCTCGAAAATACAGTTCATGTCATATGTGTTTCTCGTAGTTCTGAACAGGGAAACAAGAATTAATCTGATATAACGTAGAGGTAAAGAGGGGAGAGGCTTATAATAGAAGAAATATAAAAAAGTGCTAACAAGTTTGCAAACGAACTTGCTAACACTTATATGAAATAGATATAAATTATCGCTGATATGTCACTGATATGTCACTGATATATAGTCATAATAAAAAGAGACAATACAAACTAACCTTGCTTAGAATACTCATTGTAGTACAATTTATATTATATGGATTAACGCCGCGGAGGTAATAAAATGCGACAATTTGCTAAACCAACAGTTGTTGTAAGTAAATGTCTAGAATTTGGTGCTTGCCGTTATAATGGAGATTTGATTCATGATGTGACTATTCGAAATCTACAGCCGTTTGTTACATTTATTCCGGTATGCCCTGAAGTGGAAATTGGATTAGGAATTCCACGTGAGACAATTCGGATTATCGAAGATAGTGGCATTCATAAGCTTGTACAGCCTTCGACAAGAAAAGATGTTACAGAGAGGATGCAACGGTTTTCTGATCAATTTTTAAGTACTTTACTGGATGTTGATGGTTTTATTTTAAAAAATCGTTCCCCAAGTTGCGGAACTAGAGATGTGAAAATTTATACAGGATATGAAAAATCACCAGTAAAAGAGAAGGGTGTTGGATTTTTTGGTGGAGCTGTACTAAAAAAATTTTCGCATATTGCAGTAGAAGAAGAAGGTAGATTG
Source organism: Bacillus sp. 95MFCvi2.1 (assembly GCF_000374965.1). NCBI lineage: Bacteria > Bacillati > Bacillota > Bacilli > Caryophanales > Bacillaceae > Bacillus > Bacillus sp. 95MFCvi2.1. The sequence goes on from NZ_KB895690.1 coordinate 181,845, forward strand.
TCGAATTTTATTATTCGTGAACATTTCTTTACGAGGTTGTTTACAATGGCCCATTTCAAAACAATAAAACAGAGTAAAACTCTGAAAGAATTAGTATCATTTCAGTCAGATCATAAATATTTATTTATGGCATATAATCAGGTGAAACAAAAAAAATTAGGCCGTATTATTGCAAATCATGCAAAGGATAATATTGAAAATATCTTTGAAAATTACGAAAAAACCTTGTATGAATTATTGAAGCGAACACCTCGCTATACATCGAATATAAACGTATGTCAGCATATTTTTGGATACTTTAAAGATAAGCTAAACAAGCAAGAAAAAGAGTATTTTTTAACGCTACTTCAAAAATATGCAGATAAGAAAATACCTCTTAGCAATTTACTTGTAGTTTTAAAGTCGTGGGTCTTACGTTTTGAAGACCACTATTTATTACGACAAACATATTTTGAACCGTACCCTGAAGCATTAGTAGAAATTTCAGATTCCGGAAAAGGAAGAGATTATTAAAGAAAAAACCACATAATTCGACACTGTTATTCCTATGTTGTTGTAGAACAATGTAGGAATTTTTTTGTGCATGAGTACAGATTCTGTTTTAAAATTAAGTTATGACAGAATTATAACAATTATCTAACTACTATTCTTGTCTTTTAAAAGCAATGTTTGTAGTACAGACTCGCACGCTGTCGAAACTCAATATTCGATAAGGGGTGTGTAGCGGAATGGAATTTACTCTAACTCGCGAAAAACAAATGATTAAAGAAATGGTACGAGACTTTGCTGAAAAGGAAGTTGCACCAAAAGCTGTGTATTATGATAAAACAGCTGAATTTCCATACGAAACGTTTCAAAAAATGGGCGAACTAGGATTATTAGGAATCCCATTCCCAGAAGAGTATGGAGGTTCTGGCGGCGATACTCTATCGTATGCGTTAGCTGTTGAAGAAATTGGCCGTGCTTGTGGCGGTACAGGTTTAAGTTATGCTGCAACAATTTCATTAGGTGCTTCTCCAATTTATTACTTTGGTACAGAAGAACAAAAGCAGAAGTATTTAGTTCCAATGGCATCTGGAAAAACATTAGGTGCTTTTGGTTTAACTGAACCGAATGCTGGATCCGATGCAGGTGGCACACAAACAAAAGCATTTTTAGATGGTGATGAATATGTGATTAGCGGTGAGAAGTGTTGGATTACGAATGCAGAGTATGCAAATACAATCATTGTAACCGCTATCAATGGTGTCGAAGAAAATGGAAAAAAACGTATTTCTGCATTTATTGTGCCGACAACAAGTGAGGGATTAACGATTTCAAGTCCATACGATAAGATGGGTGTTCGTGCCTCTAATACTTGTGAAATCGTACTTGATGGTGTTCGTGTACCGAAAGAGAATATTCTTGGTGATGTAAATAAAGGATTTAAACAATTCTTATATACACTTGATGGAGGGCGTATTTCAATTGCAGCATTAGCTGTAGGAATTGCACAGTCTGCTTTTGAGCGTGCACTTCAATATGCAAAAGAGCGTCAGCAATTCGGAAAAACGATTTCTAATTTCCAAGCGATTCAATTTAAACTGGCTGATATGGCTACTGAAGTGGAATTGGCGCGTAATTTAGTACATAAAGCGGCTTGGTTAAAGGATCATGATAAACCTTTCGGTAAAGAAGCGGCTATGGCAAAGTTATTTGCATCTGAAGCAGCAAGTCGTATTGCGAATCAAGCAGTGCAAATTCATGGTGGATATGGTTATATGCGTGAATATGAAGTAGAGCGTCATATTCGTGATGCGAAGCTTTTAGAAATTGGTGAAGGAACTTCTGAAATTCAACGTCTCGTAATCGCAAGACATTTAGGGTGTAGATAAAAGGAGGATTCACTATGTTTCAAAAAATATTAATCGCTAATCGTGGCGAAATTGCAGTTCGAATTATAAAAACATGTCAAAAACTTGGAATTCGTACAGTTGCTATTTATTCAGAGGCAGATGAAAATGCACTTCATGTAAAACTAGCAAATGAGGCTTATTTGGTTGGTGGCCCACGTGTCCAAGAGAGCTATTTAAATCTCGAAAAGATTATAGAAATTGCTAAGAAAACAAATACTGAAGCGATTCATCCAGGATATGGATTGTTATCAGAAAATCCTTCCTTCGCGGTTCGCTGTAAAGAAGAAGGAATTGTATTTATTGGTCCTTCTGAAGAAATCATTGCTAAGATGGGAAGTAAAATCGAGTCACGTCTGGCAATGCAAGAAGCAAATGTTCCAGTTGTACCAGGAATCACAACGAATATTGAGACTGCTGAAGAAGCGATTGAAATTGCAAAACAAATTGGTTATCCATTAATGCTGAAGGCATCCGCGGGCGGCGGGGGCATTGGAATGCAGTTGATGGAAACTGAGCAAACGCTCACCAAAGCATTCGAGAGCAATAAAACGCGTGCACAAAACTTTTTTGGTAATGGTGAGATGTACTTAGAGCGATACATTGCAGATGCGCATCATATTGAAATTCAACTTTTAGCTGATACACATGGCAATACAGTTTATTTATGGGAACGTGAATGCTCTGTACAACGCCGGAATCAAAAAGTAATTGAAGAAGCACCGTCTCCATTTTTAGATGAAGAAACACGTAAAGCGATGGGGAAAGTTGCTGTACAAGCAGCAAAAGCTCTTGGCTATACAAATGCAGGTACGGTTGAATTTCTTGTGGATGATAAGAAAAACTTCTATTTCTTAGAGATGAATACCAGGTTACAAGTGGAGCATCCTGTTACTGAAGAAATTACTGGTCTAGATCTTGTTGAACAACAATTACTCATTGCGTCTGGTGAAAAGCTTTCCTTTACGCAGGAGGATATAAATCGTAGTGGTCATGCCATTGAAGCACGTATTTATGCAGAAGATCCAAAAACATTTTTCCCATCACCTGGGAAGATTACGGACCTAACGTTACCAGAAACAGTGCGGATTGATCACTTTTTAGAAAATAATGTTACAATCACACCGTTTTACGATCCGATGATTGCAAAAGTGATTGCTCATGGTGAAACGCGTGAAGAAGCAATTGAAAAATTACAGGATGCACTTCAAAACTTGAAAGTAGAAGGCATTAAGACAAATACATCCATGCTATTGCAAGTGCTAGAAGATGAAGTGTTCCAAAGTGGTATTTATACAACAGGTTTTGTAACAAAACAACTTGTAAAAAAATAAGGTTTATGAATATTAAAGGGGGAAAAAATGATGACAAAAGTATATGCATCGATGGCAGGTAATGTTTGGAAAATTGTTGTGGGAATAGGAGATACAGTAGAAGAAGAACAGGATGTCGTCATTTTGGAATCTATGAAAATGGAAATTCCAATCGTTTCAGAAGAAGCTGGGACAGTTATGAAAATAAATGTGCAAGAGGGCGATTTTGTTAATGAAGGAGATGTATTGGTAGAGATTGAATAGGGAGAAGAAGGGGTGAAATGTATTGAAGCTACCTACTTTTGCTGTCATTAAAGAAGTGGGACCACGTGATGGTTTGCAAAATGAAAAGAAAATTGTTGGCACAAAAGATAAAGTGAAATGGATTCAATTACTTTCAGAAGCTGGATTATCATATATTGAAGTTTCCTCTTTTGTTCACCCGAAATGGGTTCCTGCTTTAGCTGATGCGAGTGATGTATTTACAGAGTTAAAGCGGAATTCAGATATTACATATGCTGCGCTTGTTCCAAATCAAAATGGTTTGGAACGAGCTCTTTTGCAAAATGTAGATGAGGTGAATGTTTTTTTATCAGCGAGTGAATCACATAATAAAAGCAATATTAATAAGTCTATTAAAGAAGCATTATCTGTCATCCAAGATATTACAAAGCAAGCAGAGTTTGCAGGTAAAAGAGTAAGAGGTTACGTTTCTACTGTATTTGGTTGTCCTTATGAAGGGGATGTGAGCATTGATGCTGTAGACGAGTTATGTAATCAACTCTTCTCATATGGTATTTATGAAGTCTCGTTGGGAGACACGATTGGTGTAGCAAATCCATTGCAAGTAGAGCGAGTATTGGAACATTTACTTAAAAAATATGATTCTTCTCAATTTGCGATGCATTTTCATAATACCTACGGGATGGCGCTTGCAAACGTCGTTCAGTCATTGGAATACGGTGTTACGACATTTGATAGTTCCTGTGGTGGGCTTGGTGGTTGTCCGTATGCACCAGGGGCATCAGGTAATGTCGCGACTGATGATTTAGTACATATGCTCCACAAAATGGGCGTACAAACAAATATAAATGAAGAAAACTTATTAAAGGCTAGTCAATTTATTCAAAGCAAGCTAAATATTCAATTGCCAAGTCATGTGTATAAAGCATTGCAACATAAAACAATAAGTAGGTGATAAAATGCTACAATTACAAAATATTTCAGTAGATTATGTAACACCGCATATCGTAAAAATAACATTAAATCGCGAACGGCAAGCAAACTCATTATCTCTTGCACTATTAGAAGAGTTGCAATCTACATTAAATCATATTAATGAAGAAGCCGATATTCGCGTTGTCATTTTAACAGGCTATGGTGAAAAAGCATTTTGTGCCGGAGCTGATTTAAAAGAACGTGCCAATATGAATGAGGAGCAAGTACGTCATGCAGTTGGGATGATTCGTTCTACAATGGATATGGTTGAGCAATTATCACAACCTGTTATTGCTGCAATAAATGGAATTGCACTTGGTGGTGGTACCGAGTTAAGTTTAGCGTGTGATTTTAGAATTGCGGCAGAAACAGCAAGCCTTGGACTCACTGAAACATCTCTAGCTATCATCCCAGGAGCTGGTGGGACGCAGCGTCTCCCAAGACTAATTGGTGTTGGCAGGGCAAAAGAATTAATTTATACAGCAAGACGTATTTCAGCGCATGAGGCGAAGGAATATGGAATGGTAGAGTTTGTGGTACCAGCTAACTTACTAGAAGAAAAAGCAATTGAAATTGCAAGAAGCATTGCGAGTAATGGACCAATTGCTATTCGATTAGCAAAAGAAGCAATCTCAAATGGGGTACAGGTAGATTTGCATACCGGATTACAAATGGAAAAGCAGGCGTATGAAGGTGTAATCCATACGAAAGATCGATTAGAAGGACTACAAGCATTTCAGGAGAAACGTAAACCAGTGTATAAGGGGGAGTAAATGTGCTAGAACAAAAACAACAATCGAATGCATTTCAAGAACGTGTTGAAACAATTAAACAAGGTGGGGCACCAAAATATCATGAACAAAATAAAGCAAAAGGAAAAATCTTTGTTCGAGATCGCTTAGCTCTTCTATTTGATAATGGTGAATATGTAGAAGATGCATTATTTGCTAATTGTGAGCAAACAGGCTTACCGGCAGATGGTGTTGTAACTGCTACTGGTAAAATACATGGTCGTACTGTATGTGTCATGGCAAATGATTCAACAGTTAAAGCAGGGTCTTGGGGTTCTCGAACTGTTGAAAAAATCTTACGCATTCAAGAAACAGCTGAAAAGTTACGTGTACCACTTTTTTATCTTGTTGATTCTGCAGGTGCTCGTATTACTGACCAAGTTGAAATGTTCCCAGGGCGCCGCGGTGCGGGACGCATTTTTTATAACCAGGTGAAGCTATCAGGTAAGGTACCACAAATTTGTTTATTGTTTGGTCCTTCTGCAGCTGGAGGTGCTTATATTCCTGCTTTCTGTGACGTTGTCATGATGGTTGAAGGAAATGCTTCTATGTATTTAGGTTCTCCGCGTATGGCTGAAATGGTTATTGGTGAAAAAGTAACACTAGAGGAAATGGGCGGCGCTCGTATGCATTGCTCGGTATCAGGATGCGGAGATGTATTATGTAAGACAGAAGAAGATGCGATTGCTCAAGCAAGACAATATATTTCATATTTTCCAAGTAACTATCAAGAAAATGCTCCTATGACTAAGCCTCAAGAACCAAAACAGTTCGAAAAAACGTTAGAACAAATCATCCCAGAAAATCAAAATGCTCCTTTTAATATGAAAGATCTTATTAATCGTATTATCGATGAAGGTTCTTTCTTTGAAGTGAAAAAATTATTTGCACAAGAACTTATTACAGGATTAGGCCGAATTGATGGGAAGTCTATTGGTATTGTTGCAAATCAACCGCGTATGAAAGGCGGTGTATTATTCCACGATTCTGCTGATAAAGCAGCGAAGTTTATTAATTTATGTGACGCATATCATATTCCATTATTATTCCTTGCGGATGTACCTGGATTTATGATTGGAACGAAAGTTGAGAGAGCTGGTATTATTCGTCACGGTGCGAAAATGATTTCTGCTATGAGTGAAGCGACAGTACCGAAAATTTCAATCGTTGTTCGTAAAGCATATGGTGCTGGTCTATATGCAATGGCAGGCCCAGCTTTCGAACCAGATTGTTGTTTAGCGTTACCAACGGCTTCCATTGCTGTAATGGGACCAGAAGCTGCTGTTAATGCCGTATATGCGAATAAAATCGCAGCATTACCAGAAGAAGAGCGTGCAAGCTTCATTGCAGAAAAACGTGAAGAGTATAAAAAAGATATCGATATTTATCGCCTAGCATCAGAAATGGTGATTGATGGTATTGTTCATCCGAATGATTTACGTGAAGAACTAAAGAAGCGTTTCGAAATGTACATGAGTAAATATCAAGTGTTTACAGATCGAAAACATCCAGTGTATCCAGTATAGAAGCCCTATTAAGGGCTTTCTTGTTCGAAAAATGAGGAGGGGAAAACATTGAAACAAGCCGTTTGGTTTCCAACAGAAGAATATAAAGATAAAACACGTCTATATGGGTGGATGAAATCGCTTGGCTATGAAGATTATGAAGCATTTTATAACAAGTCAATTGAAGAAACTGGATGGTTTTGGGGAGAAGCGGAACGTGCAGTTGGTTATCAATGGATGAAGCCGTATACAGAAGTATTAGATTTAGAAAACGGTACACCATTCGCTCAGTGGTACACTGAGGGAACGTGTAATGTAGTAGAATCAGCTTTATCTCGTTGGCTTGCAGATGAAGAAACAAAACAACAACCTGCTCTCATGTACGAAGGGGAAAACGGAACAACAAAATCATTTACATATGAAGAGCTCGATAGCTGGGTGAGCCGAGTTGCAAATGGACTAAAGAATTCCGGAATTGAGAAAGGTGATCGCGTAACGATTTATATGCCAATGATTCCTGAAACAGTTGTTGCCATGCTGGCAGTAATGAAAATAGGTGCGATTATTTCTCCGATTTTTTCAGGATTTGCTTCTGATGCAGTCATGACGCGCGTACAGGCAGCAGGATCCAAAATGATTATTACAGCGGATGGATTCTCGCGCCGTGGTAAAATTGTTTCTTTAAAAGATGAGGTGGATAAAGCGTGTGAACAATGCCCGTCTGTTGAGAAAGTTGTCATTGTTCGTCATGCTGGAAATGATTTTACACCTCATAATTATGATCTTTCATGGAGCGTTTTAGAAAAAGAAAAACCACTTACACATGCTGAAGAAATGAAAAGTGATGACCCGCTTATGCTCATATATACATCTGGGACGACTGGTAAGCCAAAAGGAACAGTACACACGCACGCCGGATTTCCTCTGAAATCTGCATTTGATGCAGGGTTTGGTATGAATATTAAGCAAGGTGATCGTGTATTATGGGTTACTGATATGGGCTGGATGATGGGACCGTTCTTATTATTTGGTTCATTTATTAATGGTGCAACAATGGTAATGTATGAAGGTGTTCCAGATTATCCGGAAGCAGATCGATTATGGGAAACGGTTGATCGATATCAAATTACGCATCTTGGGATTTCACCAACATTAATTCGAGCATTGATGGCAAAAGGTGATGAGTATGTAAAGAAACATTCCCTAGCAAGTTTAGAAGTTTTTGCATCAACAGGTGAACCTTGGAATCCTGACCCTTGGATGTGGCTTTTTGAAACAGTTGGTAAAGGGAAGGTGCCAATTTGTAATTATTCAGGTGGAACAGAAATTTCTGGTGGGATCTTTGGAAACGTTTTAGTTAAACCAATTGCACCGATTAGTTTCAATGCATCTTTACCTGGAATGGCAGCTGTTGTATTAGATGAACAAGGTAATCCAATTCGTGATGAAGTTGGAGAATTATGTTTAGAAAAACCATGGGTCGGAATGACAAAAAGCTTCTGGGGAGATGACGAGCGCTACGTTAATACGTATTGGTCACGTTTTGAAAATAAGTGGGTGCACGGTGATTGGGTAATCTATGACGGAGAGCAATATATCATTACAGGACGTTCTGATGATACATTAAATATTGCCGGGAAGCGTATTGGACCAGCGGAATACGAATCAATTCTTGTAAAGCATCATGATGTAATAGAAGCAGCAGCAATTGGTGTACCAGATGAAGTAAAAGGCGAAGTTTGTCACTGCTTCATTGTTTTACGTGAAGGAACTATATTTACACATGAATTAAAGATAGAGTTATTAAATTTAGTAAACTCTCACATTGGAAAAGCGTTATGTCCAAAGGATATTCATGTTGTAGAAGACTTACCGAAAACACGCAATTCTAAAGTAATGAGACGAGTAATTAAAGCAGCTTACTTAGGGAGAGAATTGGGAGATTTATCTTCACTTGTAAATCCGGAAGTTGTCTCTTATATTCAGGGATTACAATCTAGTCAAATATAAAACAAGACATGAGCCCCGTATAAAAGGGGCTCATGTCTTGTTTTATGATGGATAGATTTTTTGTATTGAGAATCTCCTTTAATATGAATGAAAAGCACATACATTATCTATGCCAAATTGAAATAAAGATTAATTTTGTAGTTCCTTTGCCGAATAATTCATGTATAAGTCTATAAATATGAGAATTGTTCATCTATAAAACTAAAGTTTTATAGAAAAAGTTTCATAAATTTTTTGCTGTCCTAATGAAGTTATGTGTATCGCTCTTGATTGTTCGAACTTAGTAATCCAATTTTGTTCTAACATTCGTACCAGAATTGCATTTCCCAGTGCACCTGCAATATGGTGTTGTCTCTCGGTCCAATCTAAACAACATCTGGAGAATGCACGTCTTTTATTGTGTAATCGTTCTAAGTTCACACCGAAATCTAAAAAAAATGCTTCACCGACTTTTGTTACTGTAAATTCAGTATCCTTTTTTGTTAATATTTGTTTATTTAATAAAGCATTTGTAATTTCAACTCCTAATTTTCCTGCTAAATGATCATAGCATGTTCTTGCATATTGAATTTCTTTATTTTCTTTTGCTTGTTTAAAAGATCGAATTGGTTCGCAAGGGGCAATGTATAATAGCTTTTCTAGTGATTCTGCTAGCTCATGATTTGCCAATTTGTAATAACGATGTCTGCCATGCTTTTCTACTTCAACAATTTGTGCCTCATATAATTTATTGAGATGAAAACTGGCTGTTTGTGGTTTGATTTTTGCAACATGTGCTAATTCAGTAGCGGGATGGGCGCGCCCATCCATAAGGTGAACCAAGATAGTTGCTCGTGATGTATCACTAATTAAGGAAGCGATTTTCGCTATATTTTCATTCATCCTCTTCACTCCTTTTTTACATCCATATTTCGATGATAATGGAAGTTTTTATGTTTTACAATACAGATAAAGAATCAAAATTAGGAGTGATAATATGAATTCGGAAATAAGTAAACTATTATGCAAAGAGATACAGCCCAAGATTTTATATTATGGAATGCCAATTTATTTATTATCAACATTAAATGAAGATGGGACAACAAATATCAGTCCAATGTCTTCTTCATGGGCATTAGGAAAATATATGATTTTAGGCATTGGTTTGGGAGGGAAATCGGTTGGAAATCTTGAAAGGAGTAGAGAATGTGTTATTAATTTCCCTTCTGCATTGCAGTGGAAACAAGTAGAAAAAATCGCACCCTATACTGGAGTAGAACATGTCCCAGTTTATAAACAAGAAATGGGGTATACATATCAAAAAGATAAATTTACAATGGCTGGTTTTACACCATTGGATTCACAGTCAGTAAAGCCACAACGCATTAAAGAATGCCCACTACAAATCGAAGCAAACGTAAAACAAATTAGGATTCCAGAATATGATCCTTTCTTTGCAATTGTTGAAACCGAGGTTGTTCATGTACATGCGCATGAAGAGATAATAAAAGGGGAAAACCATATTGATCCGCAAAAATGGAGTCCGTTATTTTATAATTTTAGACATTATTTTTCAATAGGAGAAGAGTTAGGGAAGAATTATTGAGCTTGAAATCTTAAAAGGAGTCAGGGGAAATGATCAAACTTGAGTATTTTGAAAGAAACAATTTTAAGCAACTTATAGATTGGATTGATTCGGAAGAGTTTTTATTACAATGGGGCGGTCCGGTATTTTCATACCCATTACAGAACAAATAATTAGAGAAGTTATGAAAATGCAAATGTATTTGTTTATAAAGTGATAGATCAAGAAACGAAAAAGGTTATTGGGCATATTTCACTTGGAAAAATTGACCGAATAAATAAATCTGCAAGAATTGGGAAAGTTTTGGTTGGTGATACAAGTATGAGGGGAAAATCTATTGGGAAAAAGATGATGGAAGCAGTGCTCAATGTTGCATTTGTACAATTAAAATTACATAGAGTCTCTCTCGGAGTGTTCGATTTTAATTCAGCTGCTATTGCTATGAAAAAGTGGGATTTGTAAAAGAAGGGTTATTAAGAGATGCGAGGAAAATAGGAGATGAATATTGGAATTTGTGGGAAATGAGTATTTTGGAATATGAATGGTTTAATAGAATGTAACTAAAATTTATCTTAAAATGATATGATGTAACTGATGGAGAAGATATTAAACTAATTGGAAAAATTATAAAAATCTAATTTGGTTTCTTTTAAGTGCTCAGGTATAAAATTATAGCTATTTATCTTTCAAACGAATACTCTATTGATATGTTCTTGGATAGCGCTCTTTATACAAAATAGCACTATAAAATAAAAGAATTTTCTGTATAAGTAATATAATGGTATTAACTGGATACATATTAAAAGGAGCGATATTTAGTGGAAACTTTATTTCGATACAATTGGCAAGTAAGAGATCAATGGTTTGAATGGTGTAAACAGCTTTCGGAAGAAGATTTACTCTGTAAACGTGTTGGAGGAGTAGGGAGTATTTTAGAAACTTTATTTCATATTGTAGATGTAGAGTATAGCTGGATACGTGCGCTTCAAGGGAAAGCAGATTTCGAACTGAAGTTTGAAGATTATAGAACGCTAGAAAAAGTGAAGCAGCTTTCTGATTCCTTTCGAACTAAAATGGAAGACTTTACACAAACATGGTCAAGTAATTTAGAGAATAAAATATTAACAGCCTCATGGACTGATGAGACGTTCAAATATGGCGAGGTTCTACGTCATGTGATTGCTCATGAGATCCATCATATTGGTCAATTATCTATTTGGGCAAGACAATTGAATCTTCAGCCTGTGTCAGCAAATTTAATTAGAAGAGGTTTAATGAAAGAAGCTGGGAATTCTATTTTGTAAAAATCTATAAAGTGGTGGTTGTTTTGAAAAGTATTATACCTAATAAAATTCATATCATTGGTTCTGTTGGAAGTGGAAAAACAACCTTAGCAAGAGCATTATCTTATCAATTAAATATTCCTTATTATGAGCTAGATAATGTTGTTTGGAGAAGGACTAAAAATGGAGATATAAGAAATACACCTAAGGAAAGAGATGAACAACTTTACAATATTGTAAATTCAAATGCTTGGATTGTTGAAGGTGCCCATCATAAATGGGTATCGCAAAGCTTTCAAAAAGCAGATTTAATCATATTCTTAGATGTAAGTGTAGTGAAGAGGATAGTCAGAATAATAAAAAGATTTATTTTGCAGTTACTTAACCTGGAAAAGGCTAACTATAAGCCCACATTTAAAATGTTAATGAAAATGTTTAAGTGGACGAATGATTTTGAAAAAGATAGTAAATCAGAAATTTTGAGGATGTTAAAACAGCATGAGGAGAAATTGATTATTCTGAAAGATAATACAGAGATGAAAGTATCGAGAGTAGGATTGTCACGCTTAAATTGAGACATTTTAATCGGAAAAGTTGCGATTTAAATGAAGATATAAAGCGAAAACACCAAGATATTAGATGTGAGTCCTATACCTTGGTGTTTTTTTGAAAAAGTACATACATTAAGAAAAAACTTTTTGTTTTATAGACTTCAATCATTTCAAAAATAGTAAGGCTTTGTTCATAGTACAACTTGAATAAACAACGGCGTAATAAGTCGGTTGTAAATATAGTAAGAAAATGAATTGATAAATAAGGTTTACATAGGAGAGATATGATATGGATAGAAATGGTTGTTTTGTCGGAACAGATGGTGAACAAGATGTTAAGTTTTCCATTATCATACCTGCACACAATGAAGAAAAATATATTGGTAGATGTCTTGATTCCATTGTGGTTGCATCTAAATTTTATAAAAATCAAGTCGAGGTAATTGTTGTATTAAATCGTTGTAGTGATTGCACAGAAGAAATTGCACAATCTTATCATTGTATAACTTTACAAGATGAGAATAAGAACCTATCTAAAATTAGAAATGCTGGGGCGAAAATAGCTCGAGGAGAAATCATTGTTACAATTGATGCTGATAGCTGGATGAGTGAGAATATGTTAAGAGAAATAGATAAGCATTTAAAAACTGGAAAATATATAGGAGGGGGAGTAAAAGGGAAATTTGAACGTATTTCATTAGGAATTATTGTTTCAGGATTATTGTTAATTATTCCTCTCATTTTCAAATATGGATTCGTTTCTGTCGGAATGTTTTGGTGTTATAGAAAGGATTTTGAAGCAATTGGTGGTTTTAATGAGGATTTATTAATGGCTGAAGATGCGGAATTTGCAATGCGTTTAAAAAAATACGGTAAGATCCATGGAAAAGGCTTTACTACCATTAAAAAAGCTTATATGACAACATCTTGTAGAAAATTTGATGAGCATGGTGATTGGACTTTAGTAAAGAGACCTCAAATTATTTTGGCATATTTAAAGGGAACAAATAAAAAGTATGCAGATGAATTATACTATGAAAAGAAAAAAGGGAAATAAGGAAAACCGACTTTTTTAGAAAATACAAGCCGGTTTTTTTATGTGAAAGAGGCTTTTTAGTTAAAAATCCTCTGAATCTTTTTTTCGTATATGTACGAATAGTGAAATGGCAATAATAACAAAAATTATTATTGTTTGTAAAAATAGATTTTTAAACTGAAGCAGAGATATCCACGATATCAAATAATCCTTAACAGATTGAAGAGATGGAAGGTGAGTAGGCTCGGAACCATAAGTAAATAGTTTTTTTGTTTCGATAAAAGCACTATTTTCTCCATTTGCCTCCATTACAATCGAAATAAACCTCTTGTTTCCTTGTTTTGCTGTACTAGCAAAACTATATCCAGCAGGATTTGAAAAGCTAGTTTGTAAACCATCGACTCCTTTGAATTTTATTTTACTATCAAGTGAATACAACATTTTATTTGTATTGAAAACATGTATATCTTTGAAGGTGAATTGATAAGAAGTTAATTGGGTGATTTCTAATATCATAGGATAATCCTTTATTAAATGCTGGGCTAGTTTCGAGGCATCTAAGGCTGTTATTTTAGATTCTTCTTGTTTATTTATTACGCCGGTTGCATTTGCAAAATACGTTTTATTAGATAATCCTAATTGTGTCGCTTTTTCATTCATTAAATTTGTAAAGTCTTGTTCGCTTTTTGAAATATGTTCTGTTAAAAATACGGCCGCACTATTATCAGATGCAAGAACCATTGCATGAAACAAATCTCGAATCGTTATTTGATCTTCAAAAGTTATATCGATATTATTTCCTTCCATTTGAATGGAAGAATTACTTATTTTCACACGATCATCCCACTTGATTTTTCCTTTTTGTATTTGTTCTAACACAATATACTCTGTCATCATTTTTGATAAACTTGCTGAGGAGAAAGGGGTATCTTCATTTTTTTTATATACAATCTCTTCTGATGTTGCATCTATTAAAATAGCTGATTTCGCTTTAATTGAAGGTCCGTTTACATAGAAATAAAAATAAAAAACAAGAATTGCAGTAATAAGAAAAGACAATATAAGAAGCACCAAATTCTTAAAATGTTGCATAAGCTATCCTCCTTGTATATCGATATTACTAGTGTAAAAATTAATCTTTAACTAGGAGGAAAGAAAAGGTAAAGAATTTCTAAAGAATTATAAGGAATATATAAATTTTGGATAATTATGGTCATCATGAGGAAATAAACATGTATTTTCACTCACATTTAAACATAAAGAAGATTTAGTAGTAGAGGACAGGAATGAATTAGTAATGGATAAATTAAGAATTCTTAAAGAGTAAATTTTTTCAATTTATTTAACGTAGAAGTAAATTATGAAGTGGAAGTAACAGTTAGAGGTGGAGAATTTTCTTAAGTACAGTGGGGAAAGTGAAGAATCATTTGGAATTATTGGAAAAAATCAACTTTCGCAGGTACAAACTGTTATTTAATACAATCTACTTAAATAAACAAACTGATTCCAAATCAGTTTGTTTATTTCTCACTATTCTTTAGTCCCTAAAACATCTGTATTTGGAGGCTCATAACCCATCTGGCGTGCCATAGCTACAATAAAATCACTATTATATTTAGAATATAGTACTTTTCTTGTTCTAATAGGTGATTTTTTTAGTGGATTTTTAGTTGTTGAGATAAATGCTTTTTATTGCTTATATGAAAGAAGCTTCACAGTAAATGTTGTTTGTTCAGTATCGCTATATACCTCAATCGTTCCATCGTGAATCTCCACAATACTTTTTGCAATCGCTAATCCAAGGCCTGATCCTCCTGTGTATGCAGAACGGGATTTTTCAACACGATAGAAGCGTTCAAAAATATGTGCTAAATCTGTACTTGGGATAGGCTGTCCGTAATTTGTAATATCGATTACAATCATGTTTCCGTCTTGATAAGCTGTTATATCAATAAATTTCCCATCATTACCATACGTTATAGCATTCATAATTAAGTTCTCAAATACACGTACTAATTTATCTCCATCAGCAAGGACCATAAGTTTTTCTGGTGGAAATGAAAGTCTACACTCAATATTGGCTTCTTGGAATTGCATACGAAATTGAACAGATAGTTGACCAAGTAGTTCAATTATATCAATAAGTACAGTATTTAGTTGTAACTCGTTATTTTGAACACGCGTATACTCAAATAAGTCATTCATTAGCATGTTTAATCGATTTACTTTGTCATAAATAACTTGAATATAATGACGTAATTCTACTTCATCTCTGTAATTATCATGATGTATGAGATTAACATAGCCAACTATGGATGTTAGCGGTGTCCGTAAGTCATGTGATACATTTGTGATGAGTTCACTTTTGGCTTGTTCAGTTTGACGTTCTTCTTCAATTGAAACTTTTAACTGCTCTACAATGTGATTGACACCAGTTGCTAAGTCTTCTAAATAATTATGTTGTAAAATAGATACTTTATGATTAAAATTACCATCCGCAATATAACGAATTTCGTCAATCATTTGCTTTATGCATACTTCATAATATAGTTTTTTTTCGTGACGATAGAAAATATAAACATAGAATGAAAAAATTGAGAATAAAAACAGATAGGATCCCATCATTGTCCAAAGAGACTCCTTTAATCCCATATACTTTTCGTAGCCGACGATTCTGACAAATTCTCCACTTAATGCCGTTAATGTAAGGGAACTGTCAATTACACTCGTAACAAGACGGGATATGACAACCTCGGTAATTGGTGTAAGCAAAATAGATATTAAAAGCCAAAAAACAATTTTCCATTTCGGAATGACTTTTAATATGTCAAATGTCTCATTTCTCAATTTTATAACCTACTCCCCAAACAGTATGGATGAGTTTTTCACCATTCGTTCCTGTTTCAAGTTTTTCTCTTAGGTTACTAATATGAACCATTACAGTTTTATTGGAACCATAACCATCCTCATTCCAAACTCGTTCAAATATTTCCTCTGAACTAAATACTCTACCAGTATTGCTGGCAAGTAAATATAAGATATCAAATTCAATAGATGTAAGTTTAATATACTCTCCATTCACTTTCACAGTATGATTATGTTTATGTATTTCAACAGAGCGGATGCGAATAATACCATCATCATTAAGTGATGTAACTTGTTGGAATGAAGATCTACGTAATAGCGCTTTAACTCTAGCTATTAATTCTAATGGATTAAAGGGCTTAATCATATAATCATCTGCACCTGTCATAAGACCTAGGATTTTATCCATATCTTCGGCTTTTGCACTTAGCATAAGAATAGGTACCGTATTTTCTTCTCTAACTTGCTGGCAAACTTCTAGTCCATTTCGTTTTGGCATCATAATATCTAATATCATAAGGTCAATCTGATAAAGTGAGAGCATGTGTAACGCTTCATCACCATCATATGCTTTATAAATGCTGTAGCCTTCATTTCGTAAATAAACGGCTAGTAATTCTACAATTTCTTTATCATCATCAATAATTAAAATGTTTCTTTCCATCATATACTTAATTCCTTTCTTTGCATTCCCTCATCATTAATATAATAACAAACATTTAGGCATTTGGGAGTTAAGATCATACATAAAATTTCATGTAATGTATTGAAAAGAATTAAAAAAATACATCACTAATAAAAACAACAGGATAATTTGTTTCCTTATGATATGTTGAAACAAAGTTTTATTGAGGAGAAAGTAGCGTGTTACATAAAAAACTATATACATTTGAATCCAGTGGAGCTTGGAAAAGTGATATAAAAAAGTTTTTATTAGATTAGGATTTGAAATATAAAATAAGTGGAATTTGAATTATTTAAAAGGAATAGTAGATTAGAAAGGATCTAGAAGAGGATGTGAAGTACTTACGAAGAATAAAGAATTAATAAGGTATTTACATAAAAAGTGGATTCCATGTTATGAGCGAAAAAACATTGGTGAATTATTCAAATGAAAATAGGGGGAAGTGAAAAGTGTAATGAAACGTATTGCAATTGTATCCGCATGGGAACCAGAGCTTACATACTTGTATCAGTATTATCCAAGCCATCGTGTAGAAAAACGAGCTGCTTGGGAATTTCATTTTCATTCTATAAATGAATTAGAAATAATCTCTGTAGTTACTGGTGTTGGAAAAGTGAACTGTGCTAGTTGCGTACAGTTACTAATAAGTGAATTTAAGCCTGAACAGTTATTTATGACAGGCATTTGCGGAAGTTTATCTGAGAAAGTAAAGAATGGTCATATTGTTGTTGCACTTAACACACTACAGCATGATGTAACCGCTGCGGGAACAGGAACGGATAGTTTCGATTTATATACTGGTAGAGCAGCTCCTATTGAAACAACGAAATACCTTGTAAGACAAATAAAAAAAGTGCGTGCTTATGATCCAGTACATTTTGGAACTTTCATATCCGGAGATCAGCGTATTCGCAGTACGGAAATGAGATATTTACTACATACTGTATATGGTGCAATAGCTGTTGATCAAGAAATAGCTGCTTTTGCATACGTATGTCATGTGAATAAAAAGCCTTTTCTTTGTTTGAAAGCAGCTTCAGATCAGGCAAATGATAAAACTGTAGAGGAACAAAAGGTGTTTAAAATGTTAGCCTGTGAGAGAGCATGTGAATATTTAATTGCGTTTTTACGCGTTTACGAATTAACTACATCTCATCAATAATACGATATATAAATCTATATCCTTTAAAAGGAGCCTAACTTTAGTCATGAAAATAATAAATAAAGTAGCAATTATCGGTGCAAACGGAAAGGCTGGTAAATACCTTATAACTCAAGCACTACAAGAAGGATACTTTGTACGAATTCTCACACGAAATCCACAAATATTTAAAATATCGCATAAACATTTGGAAGTTGTAAAAGGAGATGCTCGCGATATTTCTGCAATACGTCGATTACTACAAGGCTGCAAGGCTGTTATTAATGCAGTGGGGAAACCTAAAAAAGAATCATATATATTTAGTACGGTGACAAATCATATTTTAAAAGTAATGGAAGAATACAGAATCAAGCGATATATTCTTGTTTCTGGAGGATCATTGGATGTACAAGGAGATCAAAAGAGTATATTAAATAAACTAGGAGCAATGTTATTTCGTGTGTTTCTTTCGAATATGATGAAAGATAAGTATAAGGAATTACAAGTGATACAAAATAGCAATGTGGATTGGACTATTGTGCGGTTACCTTTTGTTGTAGACGGACAAGGGAGTGGTAAAATCAAAGAGAGTATCAGAGATTTACCAGGGATTAAGATTCAAAATGGAGATATTGCGCCGTTTGTTATAAAGCAAATTAATGATGAAATGTATAGCAGAAAATGTCCATTTATTTCAAATTAGTGGGAAAGGTAGATGAAAATTTTACTATGTTTCATTATAAAAAATGTAGCGAAGCAGATATAGATTTAGTATACGAAGCTTTTCGAGATGGTTTTTCTGATTACATTATAAAGATGGAAGTTTCAAAAGAAGACTTTATAAAAAGATTTTTCGGTCCAGAAGGTAATAAACTTAAGCATTCTTATATAGCGTTAGATGAAAATAAATCAATTGGAGTTATACTTGGTGGAATTAAAGAATATGAAAGTATAAAAACAATGCGATGTGGCACATTAGCGCTTCATCCGGACTATCGTGGGGTTGGCGTTAGTCATAAATTATTTGAATTTCATAAAGAAGAAGCGATAAAAAATGGATGTCAGCAACTTTTTCTTGAAGTCATTGTCGGTAATGATAGAGCGATTCAATTTTATACGAAGTTAGGGTATGAAAAAGTATATGATCTGTCTTACTATAATTTGAGGGACACTTCTATTTTGACAAGTAAGAGTGTACAAAATATAGAAATAAGGCAAATTAAGTTTGGCGAATTTCAAAACGGTATACAAAAATGGTTAAACTTCCATATAAATTGGCAAAATGATATCGATTATATGGAGAAAACTGAAAATAATACGTATTATGGAGCTTATATTAATGATGATTTAAAAGGATGTATATGTGTTAGTGACAATGGTAAGATAAGTTTATTATTTGTTGATAAAAAATATAGAAGAATTAGAGTGGCTACAAGTCTATTACAAACTGTAAGCAAAGAATTACAGCTTCCCAGTCTTTCTATTGGATTCCCTAATAATGGTTTACTTGAAGGATTTGTAAAAAAATGCGGATTCGAGAAAAGTTCGTTGGCTCAGTATGAAATGTATTATACATTGTAACGTTTAGAGGAAAATAGAAAAATCTTTTAGCTGCATACTTTAAAAGAAACTGAAGGATTTATATTTTTATAGACATCATAAGTTTTTATTTGCTTTTTCATGTGTTTTGTGTGAAATTTTAAAAAACGAGCGTATGTTTGTTTTTCGAGTTTAAATGGAGGTATGACTATGTTAGCTCTAATAGAGAAAATAGATAATGAATATGTAGCTCAATTTAACCGTTCATTAAATCATGCAGTAGAACAAGTTTGGGCTGTATTAACAGAGAATGATAAACTAGCAAGATGGATGCCAAACCTTTATGTAGAGAATCTACGAAAAGGAGGTATTATAAAATTTGATATGATGGATGGCTCAGGGAATTTTATTGATATTAATATTTTAGACTGTCAAGTAAATTCTGTATTAGAATTTACTTGGGGAGAAGATCGTGTTCGATTTGAAGTACATAAAAATTCAGATGGTTGTCTATTAATATTAAAGGAATTTATTCATGAAATAAATGAACACACACCAAAAGATTTATCTGGATGGCATATATGTTTAGAAATTTTTTCTTCTGTATTAGATGGTCATGACATGGATTTTCCAAAAGATGAATGGGAAAAATGGTATAAAAGATATAAGTTAGTGATTAATAAAATCGAAAATAATGATTTAAATTAATCGTATTATTATGTGATAATTACAGATTAAAAAAGCTTTTATCGTGAAATAAAAACTGTTGATTATATGATGGGATGAAATAAATACAGAAAAGAGTACATAATTGTTAACAATAATAAAAAACAGCACATAAGTTTGATTTGCAATGTTCTCGACAAAAAATGATTAAATTACATTTCTCTTAGATTGATTAACTGATGCCTAATACAAAAAGCAACAAAACAGGAGAAAACTTGCTTTGTTGCTTTTTAAATACACTTAAATTTCATAAAGAGGAACACAGTGTAGATTGCAATATAAATGTAAAATTAGCACAAATTATCAAAAAAAACTTTTGTTTGAATTATAAAATGTGAATATACAGAGGGTTGAGGAATGTATCACTTTGAAAGAATACAAAACCTAAATATATTGAAAAGAACTTATAAGACCAATTAAGGAATAACCTAAGGAGAGAATAAAATGAATATTGAAATGGTTTTTGGAGATTTCCCAGTATTGGAATCTGTTAATCTAGTATTAAGAAAAATCGAAGAGGTACACTTACAGGAATTATATTCGATCTACGACAATGACAAGGTATTTGAATATTGCGGTATCATTCCTAAACATAACTTACAAACGGTAAGAAAGACGATTGGTCATTTTGATAGGGATTATCATAAAAAAAGCAAAATTAAATGGGGTATCTTTCAGAAGAATCAAAGTGATAAATTGGTTGGAATTATTGAATCTATGGATTTTAATCAAAAAGTGAACATGGTATCTATTGGATACTTTTTGGCAGAGGATTATTGGGGTAAGGGCATTGCAACTGAATCTGTTCGTATGGTAGTAAAATTTTTATTTGAAGAAATTAATGTAAACAGAATTCAAGCGGAGGTCATGCCTGTAAACGAGGTTTCAAAGAAAGTCCTCTTAAAGAACGGTTTTATAAAAGAAGGGGTGTTAAGACAAGCTTCTTTATGGTCTGGTAAAGGAGTGATTGATTTGGAAATATACGGAATCCTTAAAGAGGACTACATACAAAATTTCAATTAAAATGATACACCTATTTATTTTCATCTCGCTTTAATGGGATAAAATTTAAAGAAAGAAAAAAGTTAGGTAGTGGATAAAACCGCGCTGATTAAAGTTTCACTTTATCAAGTAGTATTAATGTAGGTGTTATTAAATCTGATTATATCAAGATTTTATTATGTAATTATAATACCTTAAAAATAGAATTATAGATACAATTAACCCCCTAGGTAATGGAGAATTGATTCTCACGTTATGTCATTGTTTAAATTAAATTTGTTCTTCGAAATAATAGTAATATATAGGAGAGACTAATGTTTAAAATAAGAGGTTTTTCAAAGCTATAATGAACAGAGTGGAGAAATGAAACTTTGGAGTCGTCCTGATTTTTTTATTATTTAATTCTTATTATTATGAAAAACTTTTTTGCGAGGCAATATGTTTTTCTGAAACCATTTTATACGTAACTTGTTATATCCAAGTTCCAATGTTTTTATATTCGAACTACAATCATTGTGGTAATATATTTTAATAGAGTATATTTTTACCAAATTACTCTTAACATTATCATAGGGGGATACATATGAAAAAAAGAATAGTTTCAGTTATTTTATCGTCTGCTATTTTATTTCCTACTATTTCACATGCACAGGAAAATTCTAAGCAAGAAAAACAGAATCAAAGATTTCAAAAAACACCTGCTGTACAACAGCAAAAATCAATTCATATAAAAACAGAACTTTCACCAGAAATAAGGAATAGTGATATTAAAGGAAATAAACATGGTATTCAATACTCTAACCAAGAACGTAATACGGTCAAAGCTCCAAGAAATGGATGGTTCTCTTATAATGGATACTGGTATTATTTTAAAAACGGATCGTTATATCATGGTTGGCTACAAGACGGAGGGAAATGGTATTTTTTATTGAATGGTTCCGGGGCAATGGCAACAGGATGGTATAAGGTGGATGGCAAAAACTATTATTTTAATTCCAGTGGTCAAATGCAGACAGGTTGGATACATGACGGTGTAAGTTGGGCATATTTTAAAGCGGACGGCTCACAGCAAACTGGTTGGTTTCAAAACGGTGGGTATTGGTATTATTTACCTAAAGATAAATATATGAGTACTGGCTGGAATCATATTGATGGAAAGCTTTATTATTTTAATTCCAACGGTCAAATGCAAACAGGTTGGATACATGATGGTGTAGGTTGGGCTTATATGAAACAAGATGGATCACAACATGTTGGATGGTTAAAATATGATGGCAAGTGGTATCATTTTTATGCAGGATATCATATGACTAGAGGTTGGATTTTATTAGATGGTTATTATTATTATTTTGATGCAAATGGTATTTTACAATATTCTCAGAAAGCTTGATGTAATTACATAGAAGGAATTTTCTACCCTTTCTTAATGAGTAGGAGTTTATGAGGATTTGTTTATTGAGATTCGATCCCCAGAAGAAGATTTTAATAAGCGGTGTTATCTGATTAAAAGTGAAGGGTTAAAACGAAAAAGCACATCATTGTGCTTTTTTCGTTTTAACAATCATTTAATAGTTCAGTTAGAAGTAAAAGCTTATCCAAAAATATCAAGGCCAATCACTTCATTATTAGCCTCATCGACGACCAAGACAATTTGTTCAGCAAATATCTGAAAGGATCGAATAGTTATTGATTCCTTTAAATCATCATATAAATACCAATCAGTTGGTGTTTTGCTTGTAAGTCATCATCTTGAAAGAAATATAATATTATTATGTAAACTAATAATAATAAACTAAGACTCTATTTTGAAAAATATAATTTCAAAATAGAGTCTTTTAGTACAGGTTAAATTAAATAAAACGTAGGCTTAATTACTCATATTTTTTCTAATAACGCTAATTCCTCTTCAACAAAACACATCAAATCCTTAATTGTTTCACCAGAAAAGTCAAATCGAATTCCAGCTGCTTCATATACTGTTTTTACAGACTTAGAACTACCTAAAGATAAAGCTTTTTTATAGTTTTGCAATGCTTGCTGAGGGTTTTCTTTATATTGTTTATACATTTGTAAAGCGCCAATTTGTGCAATTGCGTATTCAATATAATAGAAGGGTACTTCAAAAATATGTAGAATAGATAACCATTGTGCGACGATCCAATTTTTATAGCCATCTGTATTTACGATGCTTGAATTATATACAGAAGAAAGTTCTAAAAACTTAGCATTTCTTTCTTCGACAGTATGAGTTGGATTCTCATACAACCAGTGTTGAAATTGATCAATAATCAGTGTAATTGGTAAATACTCTATAATTTGTGTTAATTGTTCTCGCTTAGCTTGTTTAAAATCTTCTTGATTATTATAAAAAACATCCCAGTTGTTCATTGTAAATAGTTCCATTGTCATACTTGCTAATTCAGCAGTCTCCATTGGTAAATGTTGATATTGATGTATCGAAATATCTTTCATTAAATTATGATGAATACAGTGACCCATCTCATGTAAGAAAACAACAACATCATCTTGTGTTTTTGTTAAATTCATAAAAATAAATGATAACTTAGATGCGGGCAAATATTCACAAAATCCACCAGGTGCTTTCCCTTTTCTGCTTTCCAAATCTAGATGGTTATGCATTTTTTCTAGAAGAGCTGAAAAACTTGAATCAATCTCTGCGAAAAGTGTTTTGCTTTTTTCTATTAATTCATTTTCATTTTTTACAGGGTGTAAAGGTTTATGATCTGCAGGTACAGCATGTATATCCCACGGACGTAACGTATCTACCCCAAGCTTTTCCTGTAATTCTTTATGCATTTTTTCTTGAAGCGGCACAACGTATTTACGAATAGATTCAGCGAATTTATTGCATTGTTCGGCCGTATAATCAAAACGCTCGTATTTTTTAAACATGTAGTCACGATAATTCATTAAACCAACGTTCCTAGCTTTTTTTGTTCGAAGCACAATTAACTGATTTAAGATTTCTTGAATTTCATTCTCTACGGATAAAAACTTTTCAGAGATAGCAGTCATCGCTTTTTGACGAATGTTTCGATCAGAATCTTGTAGATATATTCTTAATTCAGAAAGGTTTACCTCTTCACCGCCCCACATAGAAGAGAGATTACCAGTGATTTCAAAATATCTTGTTATTAACTCATCTTCAGTAACCTCTAAACTAATATTTTCTTCGTTAAAGAGGCTTCGAATGTTTTGGATTTTTGTATCTAAGAATCCAAACTGAGAGGGATCTAACTGGAAGCGATAGGGTGATTCATAATATTTTTGATCTAGTAGACTTTTATAACGTTTTAATGTAGGCTGTACATTTTTTTGATCAAAGTCAAAAGCTTCTTTTACCTTTATATCATTTGTATTTCGTTGAAAAGCAATATAATGTTGCATGAGTTGCTCATTGATAGAATTTAAAGTCTGTGATTGTTGTATTAACCAATTCTCAAGTTCTTGATTAGAAGATATTGATACGTTTAATAATGTATCCAATTCTTTTGTTAGTTCAGCTATATTACTAATATTAATAGGCATTACCTGCTGCATGAAAAACCCCTCGCTTTTTATTTACTAATAGAGGTATTCTTTTCTTTTATATGAATTCCTTTTTTACCTAGGAAGTTTGTACCTACTATACCAAGAACAATCATTATGGCCCCAACGATATGATAGTATGCAATGTGTTCGTGTAAGAATAATACTCCTGCAATAATTGTAATAAGTGTAGATAGATTACTAAAGACACTCATTTTAGCTGCTTCCATATAAGACAATGAATAATTTAATAAAAATGCTGTTAGCAAAGAAGACAATAATCCTAAATATAAAATAGATATAAGAAATGTTCCGTTTGTAAATGGTTTAAAGTATATATTTACAGTACCTTCATTCATATGTTCAATGATAGCGATTAAATTGAAACTAAGAAACCCAATCATTGTCATCATATATGTTAAGTCTATTAACTTAAATTTCTTTGTCATTTTTCGTGCTAAAACATTGTAGCAAGCAGATGATAACGCTGATAGCAGAATAAAAGCAACTCCTATAAAACTAGTCTCATGAGTTCCTGTGCCATTCATAACAAATATATAAATAACACCAATTACAGAAATGAGTACAGATATTTTTTGCCATGCATTTGTAAATTCTTTTAAAAAGTAAGAAGCGAAAATCATTGTGAATATCGGAATGACAGCTTGGATAATCCCAGCTTCAGACGAGCTTGTATATACTAAGCCGAAAGCCTGGAACGCAAAGAATAATGCTGGGTAAAAGATTGCTAGTGGTAAAAGTGAAAGTATGTTTTTAAATGAAATATTTAATTTTACAAAACCAAAAATGATAGGAATAGTTGCTATTAAAAAAGCAACTGTAAAACGGTGT
Source organism: Bacillus sp. 95MFCvi2.1 (assembly GCF_000374965.1). Lineage (NCBI taxonomy): Bacteria > Bacillati > Bacillota > Bacilli > Caryophanales > Bacillaceae > Bacillus > Bacillus sp. 95MFCvi2.1. The sequence goes on from NZ_KB895690.1 coordinate 207,367, forward strand.
GCAAGTGTATCGAGAGGAGTTGTAACCGTTAATGCTAATTTCACAAACATAAATGAAAATCCGATAATAAAGGCATATACTAATGCGGCTGTATATGCTTTAGTTGTGTTTTTCATAATTTCACCTCATATAATTGATTTACTACTGGCCAGTATATGTACATGGTAATCTTTCTGAATCGGTGCTACAATGTGAACAAATACAAACTGTACCGGTACAAAATGGACGTTGAGGTGTAATCATGTATAAATATTTAAATGTATTAAATGATTTAGAAAGCATGATTCAAAAAGGAGAGATAAAAGAAGGTAGGAAATTACCGTCTATACGTTCACTCGTATCACAATATGAGTGCAACAAAGCAACCATTATACGTGCACTTCATGAATTAGAGAAGCGCCATATTATTTATTCCGTACCTCAAAGTGGATATTATGTGGTGAAAAAAATGGGGGATTATGAAGAAGATGAAACAGAGAATTTTGATTTTGCATCTTCAGCTCCAGATCCTGATGTATTTCCTTACTTAGATTTTCAACATTGTATTAATAAGGCAATTGATACGTATAAGAATGATTTGTTTATATATGGTACACCTAAAGGGCTGCCATCTTTAATTTCAATTGTGCAAAAACAACTAGCGAACTATCAAGTTTTCGCAAAAGAAGAAAATATCTTTATCACCTCAGGAGTGCAGCAAGCTCTAGTTATATTAACTTCAATACCCTTTCCAAATCAAAATGAAACGATACTTATTGAGCAACCGAGTTATCACTTATTTATTGAATATCTAGAAACAAATCGGACTCCTGTAATCGGAATAAAACGCACTGCTAAAGGTATTGATTTATTTGAGTTAGAAAAGATATTTCGAACGGGAAAGATAAAATTCTTTTATACCATCCCAAGATTTCATCATCCACTCGGCACTTCATATTCTAAGAAGGAAAAAGAAAAGATTATTTCTCTCGCAAAGAAATACAATGTATTTATAGTAGAAGATGATTATTTAGCAGATTTAGAACAAAACCCAAAGGTAGATCCACTATATAGTTACGATAATTCTTCACATGTAATCTATCTAAAAAGTTATTCGAAGATTATTTTCCCTGGATTACGTGTAGGTGTGGCAGTTATTCTTGCTTCTATTGCAGAAGCGTTTCATAAATATAAAAAGCTATTAGATATTGATAGTTCAATGATTTCCCAAGCTGCTTTAGAAATTTACATAAAAAGCGGGATGTTTGAACGACACAAACAAAAAATCCAATTGTCATATTACGCTAGATCTAAGGCGTTATCTGGAGCATTAGAAGAAGCTTATAAAGAAAATCAACATCTGTTTTGTAAAACAGAAAGCAAAATAGGAATACATACGTGCTTATCATTACATAAAAGTATTGTTACGGAAACGCTTATTAAAAACTTAGGGCAAAATCAAATATTTATAGAGACTGTTGATAAAAATTATTTGTCTTCTTTCCGTAAAGAAAAACTTTTAAAACTGAATGTATCAAATATGAAAGAAGATAAAATTAGGATAGGAATTCATAGAGTAATCGAGGAAATGAAACAAGTAAATCGTGTAGATTTCCATTTTAAGAAAGACTTATAGGAGGTTTATTATGAAGAAAAACATAATAGCCTTGTTGATATGTATTATCGTAGGAACCGGAGTGATAGTAATGGTTATGTATAATAAAGGAAGTGAAAATTGTAAAGGGGTTGCTATTCATATAAAGTCAGTTATTGTAGATGGCAACAACCTTTCTATATCGAATGTTAAAGTTTATGCAGACTCAATCGTAAATAAAGAACTTGCTATTTCAAATTCAGAAGGTGAGTTCGAATTTTACACTGGTGTTTGTGGTAAGATTACGCTACAATTTGTTACTCCGGATGAGGAAATATATACAAAAAAGTATGATAGAGAGCATGTACCTAAATTAATTAGACTGGAAAATAAACATTAAGGAGAATTGTATATGAAACCATTACAAGGAAAAGTCGCAGTTGTAGCTGGTGCAACGCGTGGTGCTGGAAGAGGTATTGCAATGATGCTTGGTGAAGCAGGAGCAACTGTGTATGTAACAGGAAGAAGTACAAAGGGTAATTTATCATCAATGGGAAGAACAGAAACGATTGAAGAAACAGCAGAGCTTGTTACAAAACAAGGAGGAAAGGGGATTTCCGTACGTGTAGATCACACAGTGGAAGAGGATATTAAAGCATTATTTACAAAAATTCAAGATGAACAAAACGGCAAACTTGATATTTTAGTAAATGATGTTTGGGGCGGAGATCCGCTTACTGAATGGGGAAAACCATTTTGGGAACATGACTTACATAATGGATTACTTATGCAACAACGTGCTGTCCATTCACACATGATGACAAGTTACTATGGTACCCCCCTAATGGTGAACAATAAGAAGGGACTTGTAATTGAAATTACAGATGGTGTCGATTATCAGTACCGTGGTAACCTATATTATAGCTTAGCAAAAATCTCAACCATCCATTTGGCAGAAGCAATGGCGAAAGATTTAGAGGAACATCATATTACTGCTGTTGCGGTAAGTCCTGGATTTCTCCGTTCGGAAGCAATGTTAGATTTATTTGGTGTAACAGAAGAAAATTGGCAAGAAGGTGTAAAGAAAGATCCACACTTTATCGCATCTGAAACACCTTTCTTTATTGGTAGAGCAATCGCTGCTTTAGCAAGTGATTCGAACGTTCATAATAAAACAGGAAAAGCCCTTAGTTCTTGGGGGTTAGCGAGAGAATATGGATTTAAAGATATTGATGGAAGACAACCTGATTGGGGAAAATATTTTGAAGAGAATGTTTTAAAAGGACAATGAGTATTGTATAAAATGAAATGAAGACTAAGAACCATGTATATATCGGTTCTTAGTCTTCATTTTCGTTTGTATAAATATTTTTGCTGCATCTTCATTCCTTCCAACGGTGGACAAAAGGTTGTTAAATATTGTTACGCTTTAGAACTTTTTAAAACTCATATCCATAATATATAAAACAGTGTGTGGATGATTATATAAGAGGGAGTTGAATGAATATGAATGTTCCATATTTTAATAATGAAATTCGAGTTCCTGCTGTAACATATACTTCAGCACAAGGTACACTTCAATCTGTTCAGCAGGCATTACAAGCGCAGGTACAAACAATGCAGATGCAAGGTATGCATTTTGACTATCCGTCTGTACAATATTATTATCCTACGTATATGACTCAGAATGGGATATATTTTTCAACAATTCCAATTGGTGCTGTGTACAATTTATAAAACTGATTTTATTACTCTTAATAAAATTAAGCTGTTCCAACTTGATTTTGATCTGCAACATCAGAATCAAATGTATTCGTTGCACTCACACCGTTAAAGGTATTAGTTATAAAAGCAACATTAGATGATCCTGAACCATTATAGGCTTTTGTATTCTCTTTCGGAGAAACATTATAGAAATCACCTAAGTTAAAAGAACCGTTACTATTTTGAACAACAAGATTTCCGACAACAGAGGGCATAGTCTTCACCTACTTTATTAGATTAGGGATTGTTAAAGTCACTATATGATTTATTTTTGTAAAAGTGCAGCTTAGCATAAAGCGAATTTGAGCGGAAGAGAAATGTATCGTATGAACCAAAGACATCATTGAACAAAAAATGCATAGATTTGTGGAATTGAGATGGACTCTTTTTTATTAATATTTCGTGCTATTTTGATAAATGCATTAAGAAAAAACATTGATAAGATTCCATTAACCCAAGAAAATGTAGTTATCGTTGTGCATCTAAAAGCGATAAATCTATTTATAGTAAAAACGTGCAAGCTGTTTTCTATCAAATGAATAAAATACATTATTTAATGAATAGGGAAGTGAACTATACTTTGTCTAAATGTTTTTTAACTAGATTAACAGGGCGAGAAGAAGTGCCTCTTGTAAAAACAGATGCTTGCGGTTTAGTACTATTTAGATTTAATACTGATTTTACAGGACTTCGATTTAAATTGGTGCTTAATGATATAGAAATATTGACTGCTGTTCACATTCATCTAGGGACGCGAGGCGAAAATGGTCAGGTTGTCGCATTTCTTTTTGGACCAGTAACGCGTGGTATTAGTGTCAATAGAGGAGTGGTAACGGGAATAATTGTAGAAAGTGACCTTACTGGTCCTTTACAAGGTATGTCCTTGTTAGAACTAGCAAGAAAGATGGAAATCGGCAATTCGTATGTAAACGCTCATACGGAAAACCACCCAAACGGAGAAATTCGAGGGCAAATAAAAAGGTTTTAATCTTTCTTAACTGTATATAGTCTGTTCTTACAGGTTATAATTCCATATTTTTATTCCTTATAAGTATGATGACAAAAACCTTTAGCCATAATTATGACTAAAGGTTTTTGTTGTGGGGAAATTTATATAGAACCAATAATTTTTAAGGAGGTAAAGTTCATGGAAGATAATAAAAAATCAATTCTCGCTTTTATAGTGTTATTTCTAGGTTTAGTGTTCATTGTTGGAGGGATGGTTTATAGTTTGTGGGGACCATTTTAAATTCATTGGTGAACAATTGCCACCTAGGCAATTCAGTCATAAACTGTTTTCCATTTTTTATTAGTTAATGGACTTTATATATCATTTCAGAAATAAAGGAGAACATTTATAATGAATTATATGCTGTTTAAGGTTATAAATCGTCTTGCTGGACGAGGAACTACTATGGATGCGATAATGGTTTTTCTTTCACAGAAGACGCGTTATCTATACCTTTTCATATTAATATTTATGTGGTTTAGAAACAATTTCTACAAAAAAATTATTTTGTATGCAGGAATTTCAGCAGGAGTTACTTTATTTATAAACCGTATCATCCAACTTTTTTATTTTAAACCTCGTCCTTTTATTTTCCATCGAATTCGTTTGCTTATCCCATCAAAGAGTAATTCCTCATTTCCAAGTAAACATACTGCCTTAGCTTTTGCTGTAGCGATTTCCGTTTTACTTCGTGAACGTTTAATTGGCTCTATTATGTGGTTATTAGCAGTTTTGACAGGTTTTTCACGTATTTGGGTAGGACATCATTATCCATTTGACATAATCGGGAGTGCTGTTATAGGTAGTCTAACAAGTGTGATTATTGATAAGAATACATATACATTTCAGTCTCTTATTACTTGGATTATAAATATATATTCATCGTTCACAAAATTATTTAAATGAAAAAAAAGAAAAATTCCCTATGTCATTCTTGGGAATTGTACCAAATAAAAAGAGAACATCCGCTTCTTTTGTTTTATGGAGTAGAGCAAGAGAAGGCACAAATTGAAAATCTCTTTTGGAATTTTAAAAAATCTAGTAAGGATTGACTAGGATAACTAAAAACAAGTACATGCTAGGGAGTGCTAGTATATACTTGTTTTTAGTTTTTAGGAACTGTGTGAACAATAAAGAATTTAATTAATGGTAATGTTATTCATAAATTAGCATTAAAGGAATGGATTGTTGATGAATATTTTTTTTGAAAGCATAATTTTAATTGTTACGGGTATCCTCGCTTTAAAATTAACCGGAAGTAAATCAATTAATCAGATGACAAGAGCTGAAATTATTATCGTTGTCTCTATTGGGCGTATTATTGTAGAACCAGTGCTAAGTAGAAAAGTAGGACCGTCTATCCTTGCTGCTTGTATATTTTCAGGTGTTTTATTTATTATTCATTATGTAGAAATGAAATCAAGAGGGATGGAACAATTTTTAAATGGTAATAGCATTGTTATTGTTGAAAATGGAGAAATTTTGAAAAATAATTTGAGACGTACGAAAATGACAGAACAGCAACTGCTGATGTATTTAAGAGAACAAGGAATTCATGATATTAAAACATTACAACAAGCAACGGCAGAACCGAACGGTCGCGTTGGTTATCAACTAACAGCTGGAGCACAACCAGTTACTTGCGAAATGTTAGAAAAGATATTGCACCAATACAACCTGAAAAAATAGTTAATATGGAGATATATTAACTGTTTTTTGTTGTTTTAGGGAGTTTAGCAATACGTTATGAAATCTTTTTAATCCAATCAATATGTCTTTTTCATTTAACATAGAATAACTAATTCGTAAATAGTTATATTTTGATTCATGATTCAAAAAACAAGCCGTTCCTGGTAGAAAAGAAACGTTCGCTTCATTCGCTTTTTTAAGTAACATAAAAGCATTGATTGAATCTGGAAGTGTAATCCATAAATTAAAACCACCTAGAGGTTTTTGAAAATGAATTTCCCCTGTTAGAGAAGTTAATATTTCTAGTGTTGTATCGCGTCTTAGTTGTAATGCAGTGCGTAATTTTTCTAAATGATTTTTCATTCTTTCTGCTCGTAAAAATGGAAGAAGTGCCTTTTGTGGTAGTAACGGACTTCCTATATCCATTGAAGCTTTCACAGCATATAACCATTCAAAAATAGGTCCTTCTACAGCTAATGCTGCAATACGAAGGCCTGGCGCTAATGTTTTACTGAATCCTTTTAAATATATAACGTGACCATTTGTATCAAATGTTTTAAGTGGAGGTGGAATTATAACTTCATCAAAATATATTTCCCCAAAAGAATCATCTTCAATTATAAAAAAATGATACAGTTCTGCTAGTTCTACAAGTTCATTTCTCCTTTGGCTACTCATTATAGTACCTGTAGGGTTTTGAAAAGTAGGATTCACATATACTAAAACGGGTCTCTGTTTTTGACAAACTTCATCGATTAAATCAGAGCGAATTCCTTGTTCATCAAGCTCAATTGGTATGATTTTAACCCCTTTGTTTATAAATACATCAATTGCTGCACCGTAGCACGGGCTCTCTATTATAACTGTATCACCTGGTTGTAATAATGTTTGAGCGATTAAATCAATTCCTTGCTGGGCGCCACTTGTAATTAATAAATTAGAAGGATCTACAGCTAGTCTTTGATAATCTTTTAAGTATCTTGCAATTTCTATTCGAAGCTCTTCATCTCCTTGAACTGGTCCATAAGTTGCTAATATCATTTGATCTTTGTCTATTATTTTTTGCATTTCATCCGAAAGAAATGGATTAGGTAAAAGACGAGGATAAAGAATGGCCTGTGAAAAATCATAATATTTCCTATGTTGATTCATTACATATTGAGATCGCATGACATTGATTGATTTCGTATGTTGCCAATCATACGGCGTAGGCTGATGCTTCCGATGTTCATGTTTATGTATATACACACCTTTTCCTTGTTTAATTTGTACATAGCCTTTTGTTTCCAGCTGTTTATAGGCTTTACGAACGGTTAATATACTTATTTTCAAATCATCTGCTATAGTACGTAAAGAAGGTAAGGAATCACCATGTAATAACATTCCACTTTGAATCCGCTCAACAACTTGCATATAAATTTGTTGATAGAATGGTATATTAGACTCTTTGCGTAGTACAATTTTCATGATCTCACCTGAGTTTCTTTTTAATTTAATTAAATCTAAAAACATATGTAGGAGCAACTATAGATTTATCCAACTGTTATATACGTTGATATACTGTTATACACTGTTTCCTCTATACTCATCTTAAAAATCAAAAGGAGGAAACATAATAGTCATTTTTAATTATATTTTAATTTGTATGATTTTCGGCACAACATTTTTAACGATAAAAATTGGGATTGAAGCGGGGGCACCACCATTATTCTCGGCGGGAATCCGTTTCTTTTTAGCGGGTGTTATTCTAATCATCATATTTACCTTAAAACGGAAAGGTATTATACCATATCTACTTTCAAAACGAATTATATATGCTGGTTTTTGTTTAACCTTTATGACATTTGCAACATTATATTGGGCTGAACAGTATATTTCTTCGGGTTTAGCAGCTGTTCTTTCTGCAACAGGGCCAATGATGATTTTGTTATTACAATCGAAGAGAAATAAAACAAAACTACAACGGGAGCAATTTCTCGCTCTAATCATAGCGCTTATTGGAGTTGTTTGTATCTCCTTACCAGGGATGCACCAACAACTCACTTTTATATGGAGTATCGCTTGCCTTGTCATATTAGTCGGCGAATTATTTTATGGCATAGGTTCCATCCATTCAAAAGAAATACTGTCAGATCTGCCAAAAGTATCGCCGTTTCTCATTAACGGAATCCAAATGTTTTACGGTGGACTTTTTCTTCTGATTAGTTCTACTTTTATAGAACAGCCAAATCTCGATATATTAACATCTTGGAGTGTACAATGGCCCATTCTATATCTTATCTTTGTAGGGTCAATTGTTTATATTATTGGCTCTTGTCAAAGACCAATCCAGTATTCCCATCAACTTGGCTGTATGTATCTCCATCAATTGCTGTTATTACAGGATACGTATTTTTAGGAGAACCAATTAATCCAGTAATGGGAATCGGAGCGTGTCTCATCTTGATTGGTGTATTTTTAGCAAATCGCTCTACACTTGGAGTGTACTTTAAACAGGGGAGATTATTGAAAAAAGAAATGTAACATGATTGTATTTCAGTTGTGAAATAGAAGAATAAAATAGTGTGTTTATGACAATGGAATTGATATGTAATTAAATGTTTTTTTATATGTATACTGTTGTTTTTCAAAGTTACATAAATAAAAACCCTCTCATATAGAAAATGAGAGGGTTTCATTATGCCTAATTTGTATGTAAAAATATTAGTTTACTTTCTTTATAAACCCTTTATAGTGACGCTTCACAAGCTGGCTTTCTAGTGTTTTCATTGTTTCTAACGCTACCCCTACAATGATGAGTAAACTTGTACCACCAATTTGAGCAGAAGGTGGTAAAGTAGCCACTTTCGTAAATACAATTGGTAAAATTGAAATAGCACCTAAGAAAATTGCACCAATAAACGTTAAGCGATACAAAATTTTTGTTACATATTTCTCTGTCGATTTCCCTGGTCGAATACCTGGAACGTAGCCATTTTGCTTTTTCAAGTTTTCGGCCATTTGTTCAGGATTTACTTGAACAAATGCATAGAAGTATGTGAAAGCAATAATGAGTCCAACGTAAAGGATCATTCCAACTGGATGTGTAAAGTCCAGATTTGTACTTAACCATTTAGATATATCAGAGTTAGGGAATAACTGCGCAATGGTCCGTGGTGTCATTAGAAATGCAGAAGCAAAAATAACAGGAATTACACCCGCACTGTTTACTTTAAGCGGTAAATGTGTATTTTTTGCCCCTTGATATTGATTATTCCCTGAAACAGCTTTTGCATATTGAATAGGTATTTTACGAATTGCCTGTTGGATGTAAATAACACCAACAACGATCGCTAAAATAATGAGTCCAATCAATACTACTTTTACAATATGCATAAAGAGTTGATCTCCAGCATTTTGGAATTGTTGTAAATAAATTTGATTTACGACATTTGGAATCGCTGCAACAAGTCCTGCAAAGATAAGCATTGAAATTCCGTTACCTACGCCGTTTGCAGTAATTTGTTCACCTAACCAAAGTAAAAATGCAGTACCAGCAGTTAGCACTGTAGCGATAAATAAATACGTAGTCCATCCTGGATTAGAAATTAGTTGCCCGCCTGCTATATTGTTAAAGCCAATAGACATTCCAATGGCTTGAATAAATGCGAGAATGATTGTAAAGTATCGGGTAAACTGAGCTGATTTTTTACGGCCCATTTCCCCTTGCTTTGCCCACTCTGTAAATTTAGGTACAACATCCATCTGTAACAACTGTACAATAATGGAGGCTGTAATATATGGTGTGATACCTACAGCAAAGATTGAGAAGTGTTGTAAGGCTCCTCCGCCAAATACATTAAGCATACCTAAAACATTGGCTTGATCTTGTACTTTTAATACCTCTGCGTTAGTATGAGGAACTGGTATAAACGTGCCAATTCGAAAAACAATTAACATCGCAAGTGTAAAAAAGATTTTCCTTCTTATCTCAGCTACTCTCATAAAGTTTGAAATCGTACGAAACATCGTGTCGCCTCCTGTATTTTTTAGCAGTTATCTAAAAAGAAAACTGTTTTTTTATATCCTGATGAACGAACTACAAGCCTCCTTCCGTGTAGAATTCATTTGACAAATGGATTTTCATACATTTTGTAGTGTTGTTATGGATATAAAAAATACAAACGTTTTTATAAGCGATAGATTTATTTTCGTAATCATTCAATAACCATAATATAACTAATAAATAAAAAAATGTACATAGATACGCATGAAAAATGAATGAAAAGGGTAATTCTTTACATTGTTATATGAAGAGTTGGTTACATAAGTTTGTAATTGTTATCTATGTATAAGTAGAGAATTATCTACAATTGATAGCAGTCAAGTTGTGGCTGTAGCGTAGGATTAAGTGTTAATAGGAAGTGTGTTTACTCCAAGTGATATTCATACACCTTTATGGTTATGGAATCAATATTTCCGGACCTTGTTGTTCAAAACACATTAAAATAAAATGAAAAAGAAGTAGATGCTGGTGTTTCAAACATCGGTATCTACTTCTTTTTATTAAAAATCAGGAATTTTGTACCGGTACAGTTATTGTAAATGAACATTGTTGATGCTCTTCATAGCTTTTAAAATTAGCATATAATACATTCACTCTAAATATTGAAGGGGTGCTTTATATGACAGAGTTACAAGATCAGTTTTTTGCAAGGTTAAACCTAAAGAAACAACAGACTGTGAGATTTGAGGACTTGAACAAAATAATTAGCGCAATTGCGTATGAAATTCCGTTTGAGAATTTAGATATCGTAACAGGTAATACGAAAGAAATTTCTAAAGAGAATTTACAAAAGAAAATACTAATGAGTTCACGAGGTGGGCTTTGCTATGAAATGAATTCTATTCTATATTACTTATTAAAAGATTGTGGATTCGATGTGAAGTTAGCATTAGGCACAGTTTATAAAAGTGATTTAAATGTATGGGCTCTTGAAGAAAGCCATATTACAATCATTTTAAATTATGATTCAGTATCGTATTTAGCTGATGTAGGAATTGCCTCACTTGTACCTCTCACACTTGTACCGTTTACTGGTGAGATTGTTACTTCAAAAAATGGCGAATATCGTGTTAGGAGAAAAGATACAGATAAAGGAACTTATATTTTAGAAAGACGAGACACTCATTCGTGGCATGACCCACATGAAAAGATAGAATGGAAAGTATGTCATGCTTTTCGTACGGATCCTATTGATGAAACAACTTTAAATGAAGTTCAAAGAAAAGTCATAGAAGATGAGAATTCTAGTTTTAATAAAGGGCCGATTGCAGTAAAACTTACGCATTCTGGATATGTCTCTTTGACGAAAGATAGTTTGACTCAAGTAATGAATGGTCAAAAAAGGAAAAGTGTAATTACAGAGAATCACTATAAGAAGCTCTTACATGATATATTTAACATTGAAATGTAAACCTTACCTTTGCATTCAAAATAGAAATAGTATGATCCTTAATGTAAAAGCGTCATGGTAAATAAATGGTTTGGTTTGCACAGTAAGGTCATTCTCTTTTATGGTAATATAGGTACGATAAAAGTAACAATGAATAAAAAAGGAGTCTACTATGTCAGTTATCGATAAATTGAACCTTAGTAAATATAGTAATATGGCAGTGATTAATCAACCAAACGATTATGCCCTTTTTACTGAACAAGCAATTAAGTTATCTAAAGATCATGATGCTATTTTCATTTTTGTAGAAACAATTGATGAGATGGTAAAGTACACGCAACTTATTATTAATAAGCAAATATTACTCGAAAAAGGTTATTTATTTTTCGCTTATCCGAAAAAAGGTAACACTCGTTATGAAACTTTTGTTCACAGAGATGAAATATTTCCAGCAATGAACGTTGGAGAAGATGGATATGTAGGCAATAGTGATATTAAGTTCGCACGGATGGTAAGTATGGATGATGTCTTTACTGTCGTTGGTTTGAAATGCGAAAAAAAGAAAGTTAAAAAGACATCTGCTGCCAGTCAATGTGTTTCTGATTATGTAGAGAATATTAAAGATGTAGAAGTATTATTAGCTAAACACCCAAATGAACTTCAGTTTTATCAAAGTTTAACACCAGGCTATCAAAAAGATTGGGCACGCCACATATTCTCAGCAAAACAGCAACAGACACGTGAAAAGCGTGCGCAGCAAATGGTTGAAATCCTTTCACAAGGTTATAAATCAATTGATTTATTCCGCAGAAAGAAGAAATAAAGAAGATTTAATAGTAAAACTAGGATATTCAAAAAGAGTGGAATTTTTTTAAAGTGTAGTTATAGGTACCGTAAGTCTAATTTTAAGATGTAAAACATATTCTTGATCTCATCAAGAATATGTTTTTTTATGAACTTCCGTTTTCGATATCAAAATACATAATGATGACACAATTAATAGAAGAGAAAAGTTGAAAAAACATCTCCTTCAAGTATACTGAATATGATTCAGAATTTATGAGAGTGGCTTTTTACAGCACATAAAATGTGTAGAGCTCTCGTGCAGTAAATAGAATATAAAAGAATGAATAAGAAAAGGTGTTTGAAATGAAATCGTATATTGTAGTTGGAGCTGGAATTTTAGGGGCGTCTACTGCTTATCATCTCGCTAAAGAGGGAGCTCGTGTTACTTTGGTTGATCGCCAGGATTTAGGACAAGCAACGGATGCAGCAGCAGGAATTGTATGTCCATGGCTTTCACAACGGCGTAACAAAGCTTGGTATAAAATCGCGAAAGGTGGAGCGAGATATTACGCTTCTTTAATCCAGCAATTAGAAGAAGATGGTGAAATAGATACAGGTTATAATCGAGTAGGTGCTATTAGCCTACATACAGATGATAAAAAGTTAGATCAAATGGAGGAGCGAGCATATAAACGACGTGAGGATGCTCCTGAAATTGGCGAAATCACTCGTCTATCACCAGAGGAAACAAAAAAATTATTCCCGCCGTTATCGGAAGAATATGGAGCTGTGCGTATAAGCGGTGCTGCTCGGGTAAATGGACGAGCACTTCGTCAATCTCTTGTAAATGCTGCGAAAAAACATGGCGCTACCTTTATAAAGGGAGATGCTGTTTTAATTCATGAAAACAATTATGTTAAAGGTGTTCATGTAAATGGTGAAACAGTAACGGCAGATCAAGTAATTGTTACTGCAGGAGCATGGGCAAATGAGTTGTTAAAACCTCTTGGTGTTAACTTTCTTGTGACTTTCCAAAAAGCACAAATTGTTCATTTACATATGCCGAATACGAATACTGAAAATTGGCCAGTTGTTATGCCGCCAAACGATCAATATATTTTAACTTTTGAAGATGGCCGTGTAGTTGTAGGTGCAACACATGAAAATGATACTGGTCTTGATTATCGTGTTACAGCTGGTGGTTTACATGAAGTATTTGATAAAGCATTGTCTGTGGCACCAGGGTTAGAAAATAGTACGATGCTGGAAACAAGAGTTGGTTTTAGACCATTTACACCAGGTTTTCTTCCAGTCATTGGTCCGTTACCTAATTTTAAAGGTATACTAGTTGCGAACGGCCTAGGTGCTTCTGGATTAACAGCAGGTCCATACTTAGGTTCAGAACTTGCAAAACTTGCTCTTGACCAACCGATAGAATTGGATTTAAGTCATTATGATGTAGCTGGTGCACTTGAATAGTGATTAGATCTAGAAACAAAAAAAGATTAGGAATAGCTACCTAATCTTTTTTTGTTTCTTTTTATATTTGCAGAGGGAATTTTGAGCATTTTGGAGAAAAGCTATATTGATTGTAAATTTGAAATAGATAGCATGAAAATTATAAATCAATTACACATACAATTTTAGAGGATTAAGGAGTTGCCTTAAGTGTATAACGTTGAAATAAGAAGACCAATCATTGGTGATTATGAAGAGTTACATCAATTGTTTCATACAGTCATTGTAGATACGTTTGCTAGAGAAGGTTTATCGGAGTTGACTGGCGATATAGAAAATGAAATTGAAACTAAAAAACAGTACTTGAAATGTGACTTTGATAGCGACGGGAAAAATCGATATTTTTTGATCGCTGTAGACAAACATTGTAATAAAATTTTCGGCACAATTGAATTTGGGCCATCTAGTAAACTGATTAATAATTGCACAGATGGCGCATTAAAAGACTTATATGAGATAGGGACTGTATTTGTACTCCCGAATTACCAAAGACGCGGCATAGGTAATTTGCTTTTAAATGCGATTTTTCTTACCTTATTGGATAAAGGAATAAAAGAATTCTGTTTGGATAGCGGATATACTAACGCACAAAAAATATGGAAGAAAAAATTTGGAGAGCCTAACTTTTTGTTAAAGGATTATTGGGGCGAGGCGTATGATCATATGATTTGGAGAAAATGCATAAATGATATACCTATAATATTTAGTAGATAATGAAAGTTGTTTTAGCAAATCGATTGTATAAATTTAATTAAATTACATTTATAATCAACACGCATAGCTTTTCTTTCATACTTATGCTATTATTTACCTTTACTATAAAAGAGGACGTGAAGTAACTTGATTAAAATTGATTTACCTGCAGTTGATGTTTCTATAACAGAAAGAAAACAAGTAATAAAAGGCGATGAGCCAAGAATCACTCCAATTCATGGATTCATTGATTTCCACCTGTTTCCAAGAGATAAAGGCGGCATTTTTATGTTTTATAACATTAATGATGAACTTCTTTTTGTTGGGAAAGCACGTAAAATAAGACAGCGTATTAAAAAGCATTTTGAAGACAATGTTTCACCAATTCAAGCACATCGCGATGAAGTATACCGTATTGATGTATGTATTGTAGAAGATCCAATGGAAAGAGAAATTTACGAAACATACATCATTAATGAACTTCAAGCGAAGTATAATGTTGATAAAGTATTTTATAAATAAAATAAGAGTAATTTAAAACATGATCTTAGTATTATATTAAGGTCATGTTTTTTTATTTAATAAAAAACATTTGATCCCCTTAGACTATTCGACAAAATATAACAATGCAAAAAATTGTTTTTTGCTATGATAAATAGGAAATTTATATATTGTGTTTATTGGGGGATAAAAAAGGATGTTGAAAAAATTTACTACATGTATTTTGGGTGGCGCTTTAGTATTTAACTTATCTGGGTGTGGAAGTACATCTGACAAAACTTCTTCTGAATCTAAAGAAACCACTTCTAAGCAAGAAGAAAAGAATGTGAAAACACACGATACAACGAAAGGGAATACAGATTCGAAAAACACGGAACAAACAAAAGAAAAGACAAAAATAAAAGAAAAAGAGTATTCATTAAACAAAACTTTTAATACGCCAAAATTTGATGTAACTGTGAAAAGAGTTGTAGAAAGAGATAAGGTTGGTAAAGAAAGTATAGGGATCCAAGAGCCTGAAAATGGACATGTCTTTATTGTTATAGAGGTTGAAGGGAAAAATATCACAAACGAACCGATGAAATTAGCAGTTTTGCCATCAGTTGATTTAGTGGATGAAAATGATAATGCTTACCAAAGTGATGTGTGGGCAACTAGTAGTTATGAGGTTGAAAAAGGCGAGACCTCTACTATTAGTAAGGAATTAAAACCTGGTGATGTAAAGAGAGGAAATAAAGTTTATGTGATTAATAAAGAAAAGTTTGATACAGGTAAATGGTATGTTCTTGTTAATCATGAACATAAAGAACAAATTAAATAAAGTTTATGTTAAGAGGGTATATACCCTCTTTTTTTGTTGTTTGGAAAAGTCCTTAAATCTTGAATTCCTTTACCTTTCTTTTCTTTCATAACAGGTAAAAACAAACATATACTGGTACAAGCAAACAAGAAAGGAGACAATCATGAACTGGTTAGAAGCTTTTATATTAGGAATTATTCAGGGATTAACGGAATTTTTACCTATAAGCAGTACCGGACACTTGTATTTAGGAAGACATTTGTTTCATTTAGATGAAGCTGGGCTTTTTTTAGACACGATGCTGCATATTGGTACCCTGTTAGCGGTGTTTATTTATTATAAAAAAGAGTTTATCTATTTAATTAAAAATCCACTTTCAAAGCTTACATTTTTACTCATTGTTGGAACAATCCCAGCAGTTATAATTGGCTTATTATTTAAAGATTTCTTTGAAGAGATTTCAAAAACGGGTGTAACAATCGGATGGGAGTTTTTAGTGACAGGTTTGTTTTTATATATGGCAGAGAAACAAAAAAATGGACGTAAGAAAATGGATGACATTACATATCAAGATGCTTTTATTATTGGTTCGTTTCAAGCGTTTGCTATTTTTCCAGCAATCTCTCGTTCTGGTATGACGATTGTCGCAGCACTTTGGAGAAAATTAGATCGTGAAACAGCTGCATATTTTTCGTTTTTGTTATCTACTCCCGCTATTGTTGGAGCAATCATTTTACAGTCTGTAGACGTATTTCAAGGGAAAGCTGAAAGCATTTCAAGTACATCGTTAATCGTTGGCGCCTTATCTGCTGCATTTTTTGGATATATTGCAGTATCTTGGATGATTCAATATTTAAAGCAGCATTCTCTTAAAGTATTTGCATATTATGTTTGGGCTCTAGGCATTATCATTTTAACTTTACAGTTCACTGGCGTATTTTAAGGAGAACGACCTTGAAAAAATACAGTCATGCAATAATCTTATTTTATGCTGAGTCTTGCTGGTGAACGTTATTAGATAAACAATGCTATTTTTAGCGGAATTACATGTTGATTCTTTGCTTAAATAGTACTTGTAATTAAGGGGAAAGACGAATAAATGTTGATAAAAAAATCCTGTTGCGCAATTTTATAGCAGGATTTTTTATTTTATGATTCTATTAATATGTCAGAAGAATAAAGAGGAAAATGAAAAATTTATTTTAGCATCATGAAAGTAGCGGAAATATCTTGCGGGAGGTAAAAAAATGTTAGGAAAAGCAATCGTTATTGGTGGAAGTATAGCTGGGAAACTAGCAGCAAAAGCTTTATCTGATTATTTTCAAGAAGTAATAATTTTAGAAGCAGGCGAAGAATGGAATGAAAAAAGGCCTAGAAAAAGAGTACCTCAAAGCCATCATCCTCATGTGTTATTAAAAGGTGGTGAAGTAGCAATTGAGAAATTATTCCCGGCAATTATGAATCAATTAAAAGAAGATGGTGGTATCGAAAATAATTTTACTGGGGATTTGAAATGGCATCATTTTGGTTTATGGAAACAACCATTTATCGGAGAGTTGAATGCGGTTCAACAAAGTCGTCCTATGCTTGAGTGGCACATACAAAAAAGAATGAGTGAAGTAACTAATATTACAACAAAATATGAAACAATGGTTGAACAGTTGATAATAGATCGGCAGCATAACAAAATCTCTGGAGTAAAAGTGCGATGCGTGAAGACCGGAAATAAAGAAAATTTCCACGCAGAACTAGTTGTGGATGCAAGTGGATTTGGTTCGAAAACTATAGAATGGTTAGAAACACATGACATAGAAGTAAAAGAAGAAAAAGTATGGATTCAATTATTTTACGCGACTAGGGTATTCCGTCTAAAAAAGAATGAATATCCTGATTGGTGTAATTTACTTATTTCTCCTAGCTTTCCTGAAAATCCTTATGGCGCCTTTATTCAAACCATTGAAGACAATCGATATTTCGTGACTTTTAGCGGATACGCCAATGAAAATGCACCAAAAACAGATGAAGAATTTCTTGCATTTGCTTATAAGTTACCTGCACCAGATGTCATTCATTTTCTTGAACAAGCAGAGCCAATTACAGATATAAAAATACATAAGATTCCATACCAAGTTCGTCGTCGATTCGATTTAGTGAAAAATATGCCAAAAGGATTTTTAGTAATTGGAGATGCTCACTGTCGCTTTGATCCAGTTTTTGGACAAGGAATTTCTGTCACTGCTATGGAAGCTGAAGAATTACAAATGTGTTTAAAGAAGGGGAAAGTGCTAGAGAAAGATTTTACGCGTGACTTTTATAAGCGAATTTCAAAAATTATTGCAACGCCGTGGGAAATGGTTACTACAGAAGCTTTCCGTCACCCTAAGATAAAAGGAGAAAAGCCTTTTATACAACCATTTCAACAATGGTATACGAAAAAAATATACCAACTTTCCGCGAGTAATACAGACGTTTACATTCGTTTAGTTAGGGTCATGAACCTTATGCGTAGTCCCCTACATCTTCTTCATCCTAAGGTATGGCTTGCTATTCTTACAACTCGAAAAAATAAAGGAGGTTAATCTCATTACAAGCAGTAGGATTTTAACTATTAAATGGAGAATTTATAAGTAGATAATTGATTAAAAAGGAATGAGTCATGAATGGAAATATACATAGAAAAATTAAAGAAACAAGATGCGGAAGAATTGTTTGCTTTTGAGAGTTATAATAGAACTTTTTTTGAAAAGATGGTACCGAGTCGTGGTGATGATTACTATGTTTATGAGACGTTTCAATCTAAACATGATGAATTGTTAAAGGAACAAAAAGAAGGCACTTCCTACTTTTATCTTATACGGAATATGGAAAAAACAATTGTAGGTCGAATAAACTTAGTAGACATAGAGAAAGATAGAGAATTGGGATATCTTGGTTATCGTGTAGGAGAAGATTTTATCGGAAATGGAATTGCAACTAAGGCCGTCCAATTACTCTTAATTCAAGCAGCAAACCATCAAATTATCGAAATTCATGCAAAGACAACAAATAATAACATTGCTTCACAACTAGTATTAGAAAAAAGCGGCTTTTCACGTACCGCAATTGATAAAAAAGGTATAGGGTTAAATGGTCAAATGATTAATTTCATTCATTACGTTTGGAAACATACTAAAGTATTATAAAGGAAATTTTAAAACAAAAGGGGAACAATACAATGCAGGACTTACGTTATCCAATTGGGAAGTTTACTTATGAAGGAAATATTACGGAGGAAATGGTAGAAAAGTGGATTCAAGAAATTGAAAATCTCCCTGCAAAACTAACAAAAGCAATTAACGGTTTAGATAAAGAACAGCTAGATACACCTTATCGAAAGGGTGGATGGACAGTACGGCAAGTTGTTCATCATGTTGTCGATAGTCATATGAATAGTTATATTCGTTTTAAGTTAGCTCTTACAGAAAATAACCCGACAATTAAACCATATATGGAAGAGAAATGGGCAGAGCTCCCTGATTCAAAATTACCTGTAGATGTTTCCCTTGTATTATTAGATTCATTACATAAAAGATGGGTAAATGTATTAAGCTCTTTAGAGCATACAGATCTTGAAAAAACTTTTAATCATCCTGAATCAGGTGAAACAAAACTGGAGGTAGCAATTGGATTATATGCATGGCACGGTCGGCATCATACTGCACATATCACTTCTTTACGGGAGCGATTAGGGTGGTAAATGTTATGGAAATAACACTAGAAAGAGCAATAAGTTTTGATGCGGAATATATTTTCAATATTCAAGTACAAGCATTTAAACCGTTATTAGAAAAATATAAGGACTATAAAACGAATCCTGCTAATGAAACAATTGATAAAGTAATTACAAGAATAAACAATCCTTATGGTGGATTTTATAAAATATTAGTTGATAATACTCTTGCGGGGGCTATTTGTATATTTTGGAAAGAAAAGACAACGGAATTCTGGATAAGCCCTATGTTTATTCTGCCTATTTATCAAGGGAAAGGGGTAGCCCAGAAAGCACTCGTTTTAATAGAGAAGATGTTCCCACAAGCAACTAGTTGGGAATTAGCTACCATTTTAGAAGAAGAACGTAATTGTTATCTGTATGAAAAAGTGGGCTACATTCAGACGGGGTTAAGAAAGAAGTTGAATGATAATACAACACTTGTTTATTATAAGAAAAAATTATAAAAATAGATTTTAAAAGGATAGATACAACAGAGTATATCTGTATTATCTATCCCTTTATTTTGGTCCTATATAATACAATGCTGCGAAGTTTTTTTGTATTTTTAAAACAAAACAATGCATGTTGTTCCAAAAAACACGGGGTTATAACTTTTGTTTTTGTATAAAAATGCAAAGGCGTTATTTTGTTGTATATTTTACTAATGCTTTTTGAACGCTTAAAATACTGTCATCACTTTTAAATTCCTTTGTAATCGGTTCATGCATACTAGATACCCAAATTTTAAGTTCTGCATCTAAATCAAAATGACCTGCTGTTTCAATGCTAAATTGTGTAATGCTTTTATATGGAATAGAATGATATTCTGTTTTCTTACCAGTTACTCCTTGTTTATCTACTAAAATCATTCGTCGATCTGTAAATACAATTAAATCTCGAATCAATTTATACGCATACTCAACTTGTTCATCATCAAGCATAATCTTCTGTAAGTCACGCTCAACATTTTCTGTACTCGTATCAGATGCATTTCCGAAAATACCACTAAATAAACCCATATAAAATTCCTCCTTTATGATCTGTGGAATGAGTTTCTTTTATTGTATCATGTTATAGACTAAGAGATTCTTACAATGCAGCAAGAGCTTTTTTAAGCAAATGCAATGAATTTATTGATACTTCATCATAATATCTTGTGCTAAAATATAAGTGTTTAGAAAATCAAGAAACAAATATAGAGGGATTATAAATGAAAAATATCGGTTTAGTATTAGAAGGTGGAGGCATGAAAGGGTTATATACAGCAGGGGTACTTGAGTACTTTATGGAAAATGATTTGTTTTTCCCATATGTAGTTGGAGTATCGGCAGGAGCATGCATGGGTGCAACTTATTTATCGCGTCAAAAAGGAAGGAATAAAAAAGTAAATACAGAGTTAGTATCTGATCATCGTTATATATCTTATCGAAACTTAATACGAAAAAGAGAATTGTTTGGTATGGACTTTCTTTTTGATGAAGTGCCTAATAAAATTGTACCATTTGACTTTCAAACTTTTTCACATGCAAATGAGCAATTTGTAATAGGCACAACAGATTGCGAGACAGGACAAGCTGTTTATTATAATAAGCAAGAGCATGGGAATGATATATTGAAAATTATTCGCGCATCAAGTTCTGTTCCATTTATTGCTCCAGCTGTGGACTATGATGGTAAAAAACTTTTAGATGGGGGGATCATTGATCCTATCCCTGTTCGAAAGGCACAAATAGATGGATTTCAAAAAAACATTGTTATTATGACAAAGCCAAAAGGATATGAGAAAAAGCGTAATAAGTTTTCACCAATGGCAAAATATTTATATAGACGATATCCGAAAGTCTCTAAGCTTTTAGTAGATCATTATCGGTTTTATAATGAGAGCATTTCATACATGTCTTCAGATGAACAAAAAGAAAACTTTTTTGTAATTCAACCAAGCATGCAGCTTCCTGTTAGTGGGATTGAAAGAAATAAGGACAAGCTTGTTAATTTATATAATCTTGGGTATCAGGATGCAAAGAATCAGTATGAGCAGTTATTAGAATGGATAGAGAAATAATAACTATAGGGGTGAACAGTGGATACTAGGAAACAGCATGTAAAATAAGAATGTAAACACACAGACTATATTGTTTGTGTGTTTTTGTTCATAAAATATACAACATTAGTACCCTGTTTATATAGGAATTTATTTACAAAAAAAGAAGTACTAATATACTGCAGTGGAGGAGGGAAAAGGAATGAAGTCAATACTAAGCCCCAAAATAACAGAGCTTACAGATCAATTAAGCAATGGAGATACACGAGCTTTTCATACATTTTTAGATGAACTCAAAGCAAATGAGACGCCACTTATAGAAACTTGTCCAATGAATAATCAGTATCATCTTATTACTTACATATGGCTAGGCGATAAAGACACAGAAAATATTTATGTATTTGGTAGTTATCCTGGTTGGGATCTTCATTCTAATCGACTAGAACGGCTTTCAGACACGAATTTATGGTACAAAACATTCAGAACGAACAAAAAGTTTATTTCTACCTATCACTTTTCAGTTAATGATTATTTTGAACAAAATTGGATAGCGCGTAGTGAACAGTATCAGTTAGATCCATTTAACAGTCATATATTTGGAGAAGGAACAGATAGAGCAGCTGTTTTAGAAATAGGAATGGAAATGCAGTACGATAAAAGATTCCCTAAAAATTATAATCCTCAGGGAAAAGTTGAAACATATTCTTTTTACAGTTCTGTTTTAGGCAATACACGAAAGATATATATTTACACACCTCATGATTATTCTCTTACATCAAGCCTTCAAAATCTTATCCTCACATTTGATGGAAACTCATTTATGCAAAATCTTTCAGCACCAGCAACACTCAATCATCTCATTCATAAACAAGAAATACCTTCGTGTATTGTTGTTGGAATTGAACACGTAGATCGATTAAATGAGCTTACTTATAACGACAAGATGAATGCATTTTTAATAGAAGAGCTACTTCCTTGGATTCAAACAAAATATCATGTATATAAGGATCCGGCGCATGCAACAATTGCTGGTTTAAGTTTAGGTGGCCTAGCGGCGTTTTATACAGCACTTCAGAATCCTCATGTTTTCGGAAATGTGCTGTCATTGTCAGGTTCTGTACATTGGAAAAAGGACGGGTATGAAGAAAAACTTCCCTGGATGGAGAAACAATTTTTATCAATTAGTAATACGCTGAGATTACGTATGTATATGGCAGCTGGAACTCTTGAGAATGAATCGCTTTTAAAAGCCAATAGGAGCCTGTATAAGACGCTTAGAGAAAAAGAATACCAAATTACCTATAGTGAGTTTCAAGGCGGTCACGACGAGATTTGGTGGCGAGAGCAACTTACTAAAGGTTTATTAGCATTAAATAATTCAAGATCGTTATCTTAAAAAGAAATGAGGAAGTAAAATATGAATCAAAAGGATTTAGATAAAGAGTTAAAAAAACAAGAGATTTTAGTAAAGGATGAGAAGGCTTGGGATTTCACGTATGAAGATCATATTAGTTCTATCGTTAAGCGGGCAGAAAAATCAGGAGCTTTTGATGACCTACCTGGCAAGGGGAAACCACTTAATATTGATAAAAGCCTTTCGTATAATCCTGAAAAACAACTTTATAAAACATTGAAAGATAATCATGTTTTGCCTAGGTGGATTGAGCTTTCGAAAGAAATTGATTATTTAAAGGAAAAGCTGAAAGAGATTATAGATTCTAAAGAAGCAGCAAAGCTAGTTCGGACTATTAATAAAAAAGTTTTGGAACATAACCTTTTGTGCCCAGCATCTGCACAAAAAATGAGAGTGAAAACGGATTTTTAGTATTTTTCAATAAGCCTATTTCTTGTTATATAATTAAAATAGGCTTATTTCATATATTATGCAAAGGAGGAGTAGAGGGTGACAAATACATACCATATTTGAAAGTGAATTTGGTGGGTATCCGTATGTACCTATTCATCATGAGCATCCAAAGGATTCGAATGGACAGCCTATGATGTTACTTGTGCAGTTGAATTTTAGAGAGATTCCGCATATTGAATCTGTGCCAAAGAAAGGATTACTATAGTTTTTTGTAAGCAGAGATGCTGATCTTGTTGGGGCTGATTTTGACCATCCAACAAAACAAAAAGATTTTCGTATTATTTATCATGCAGAATTAACGCAAGATGAAACTCAAATTGTAACGGATTTTAGCTACTTAAATGCTATTGATTCAGAGAATTTTATTGTGCCTAGAGCAGCAAAGTTAAGATTTGAAGCAGGTTATCACCCTGTAACACTAGGAGATTATCGATTTGAAGAGTTTTTTAGAGATGCAATTCATTTAGAAGGAATCGATGACGATAGCGTAGAAATGGAATTTCATAGATTGTACAATAAACACTTTGAAAGCCAAGGGCATAAAATTGGAGGATATCCATTCTTCACACAAACGGATCCAAGAGAATGGGAAGAAACCTATCAAGAACATAATATCTTATTGCTACAAATCGATACAGATGATTCTCTAGGAATTATGTGGGGAGATTGCGGCATTGCTAACTTTTTTATACGAAAAGAAGATCTACTAAACCTAAACTTTTCAAATGTACTTTATAATTGGGATTGCTGTTAAGTCTAAAAACACCTTTAATATAGCGGAAAATAGGGAAGAGGGGTTGAAGTATTTCGCTATATCTGTGTGAATTACCGGTTATAGCAAGAATCTTAGTGTGAAATCACAATTTTAAAACTTATGTACGTAGTTACATGAATAAAAAGTCAATATAATTTACAAAAAGAAATATAAACCAATATAAAAATTCTTCCTAAAAAATAGGGAGAATTTTTATAGGAATAGTATCGGGTTATGTTAACTAAGATAAAAAATACAACGCAATAAACAACCTGTTATAGATAAACCCTAAATTTAACCATATTAAGAAAATAAGATGTAATTATAAGGAAATGTATAATAGATGATGAAAAACTTAAATGCGCACGCGGAAACAATGTAATAACAAAAAAATTTTTAACGAATTACGTAATAAATTTATGTTCATCAATGTTTTTGTATGTTGTAAACTCAGCAAAATTTTTATTCTAAAAATGCTGTAGAGAAATTTAATCGTACATTTACTATAAAATTTATAAAAATTTAAATAAGTAATATGTAAAGCCGATTTCATAAAAAATATCCGTTTCATCTCATTTTGTATAGTATACTTGTGTTCAGAGACAAGGAAACACTTCTTTTGTATAACTACCTATAATATATATTATGTTAACTGTGAAAATAGAAGTAACTTGTTTTTAGTTTAAATCTCCCTTTTACTTCTGTTGCTTGACAGAAAAAAGATTAGCGTTGAAATATAGCATTCACACTAATCTGTACAAGGGATTTTATTTTTAATTAATTTGTTCGAAGCTATTTTTAAATTTGGAATCACTTTGTAACCAGTTTTTGAATGTTGATTTTTTAATGCTAATATTTTCGCAGGATTTATCAATGCATTGATGTTGTTGATATTGAATAAGAAATTCTTTTTTTCGTTGAGCTACTGCCGTTCTTGTTCTTTTTAACTTTCTATCTTGTAGTTGTTCTAAGTCCAATTGTTCTTTTTGGAACACATCATATTTTCTTTGTAAAAATATTTCTTTATCTTTATAGATCCAATTAGAAAAAAGTTTAATAGTTCTTCGACCACTAAGTATCACACGGTATGATGCAGATACTCTTTTGGAACAAATGGAAATTGTACGTCGTATGATTTACAAGGCATGATTCCATGTAAGTTTATTAGATCATTTTTCATGATTTTGCTATTTAAATTTAACATATAAACACCAGTGTTCTTGTTTTTATATAATAGTTGGTTTGAATTGAGTTTTATTTTTATATCTTCTAAAATCGCTGATTCTTTTTGAGAAATACTTACAGTTTGGTTATCTTTTGTAATGACACCATCTGCAATGAAAAACCCTAAAATATATGCCATAGTATTAGACCAACGCTTAAAGTAATCTTCATTTAAGTTATATTTTCGTTTCCAGCTGCCTCTTGCTCTTTTTTCAACGTTGTTATCCGTTAGGACCATCCGAACATATCTAGGTGAAACATTAGCTAGTTTTGCAATATTTGACGTGCTCTCCCCTTTTAAATACAGTTTAATCATTTCGTCCTTTTCCAGTGCGCATTTAGATTTCTTTTTGCTCCTGTCAGTCATTTCGATTCTCTCCTTTCAATAGATATAAATGAAGTGCGCATCTTCCATATCATTATATAAAAGAACTGATGTTCCGTCTGTTTTATCTATTAAAATCGGAGTAACATTTTTATTCATTGTAGATCTTCGTATCCTCCATTTTTTCTGCTGCTATCTGCTCTATTTTTGTGGCAATTATGTAGCATATTTCCTCGAGTTCTCTTCTGAGGATTATTTTAACACTGTTTAATTTATAAAATTTTTAAATTAAACAGAAATATCCTCCTATTCTTCTTGATTTGTATAAATTCCATCCTTTAGTATGAATATATAAATCTAATTGTTCCTATTTTGTTTAAATGAATCATAGCTGATTAGATTTATGTGATAAGGTTTATAAAAATTTAGGAGGGGTTATTGTCTTACTAGGTGAGTCTACTCATGGTTCAACAGAAATGAATCAATCAAAGGTTTAAATGATTAAGTATTTACATGAAGAAATGGGTTATGATGTACTTGCGTTTGAATCAGGATTTACGGCAGCGAATTCCGTATATCAAAACTTAGATGATTTAACTGCTGAGCAAACCATGAAAAAATCTATTTTTGGCAATTGGTTCACAAAAGATGTAGAAGAATTATTTCAATACATAAAAGAACAAAAGGAAAAAGGAACGCCCATTATTTTAACAGGGTTTGACATACAAATACCGTGGAATGCTTCTACTGCAACATTTGCAACTCCTGCAAATGAATGGATTGGAAAATTAAATCCGGAAATAGGAAAACAACTTGTAGAAGCAGAAGAAGAAATTGTGAAATACCGTTCCGTTTCTACTTATGAAGAATTTCAAACAATGCAGTCCTCTCTTTTACGTAAATATGAAAAAGTAAAAGAATTTATCCAACAGCATTCGAATGATTTAAAACAAGTAGCGCCTAAAGCATCATATGATGTGAATTTGCTAGAAAAGTTAATCAAGATTCGAATTGATACCCTTAAAACGTATATTCCAAATCAAGTAAAAGAAGAATTAAGCATCCCCCCTCAGCCAGTTTTTTCGGATTTTTCATATTACTCACATGACAAACAAATGGGACAAAATTTAGCGTGGTTAAGTGAACTGCAGTATAAAAACAAAAAAAGGTGACATAAACATTACAAATTTGTAATGTTACTCTAGTTTAAATGACACCAAATTTCTTTAACGCGTAAGATATTCCTCCTTCGCTTGCTCTTTTGGTAACGAAGTCTGCTTTTTGTTTTAACGTATCTTCTCCATTTCCCATGGCAATTCCCAAACCCACATACTCCAACATGTCGATATCATTTCCGCCGTCACCGAAAGCAATGGCTTCGGATTTGCAAAAGTTGAGATGCTCCAATACTTTTTTAATCGCAGCTGATTTGGATACTTCCGTTTCTTCAAGTACATTCATTACGTAGCCATGAAAACGCTCGAATCTAAGTTTTGAAAATCTATCTAGAAATTTTTGCGCTTCACTGTCGTCCGCATACAAACATATACAGTAAATTTCGTCTGATAGAGATTTCATTTTTTCGGGATATTGTGTAAGGTTCAAAGTTTCTTTTAATGCCCCCATGACCCGCTCATCATCGGAACCCATGCCGTTCATCGTAAATAGCTTGGTAAAATAAGAAACACCGTGTCCGTTCAACTCAGCAAAAGCAGAAACATCTTGAACTGTTTCTGTTGATAGTACTGATTTATGTATAACCTTCTCGTTACATGTTATAAGCGCACCATTAGCAGAAATAAACGTATCAATGCCCATAGTCTTAAACTCTTCGCACAAATTGTACGGTCTTCCTGTTGTAACTACAACTTTTAATCCTCTCTCGATTAATTTCTCAAGTGCTTCTTTTGTGCTTAACGGTATACTTCTATCCACTTCCCTTAATAGGGTGCCATCAACATCAAAAAATACAATTTTGTACATATGTAATCCCTCCCTTGTTAAATTGCGCTATCTTTATACAATAACTAATAGTGTACTTTTTACAAACATCTCAAAATACGTTCTACACTCAACTAAAATGAAGCAGTTTAAGCGTTTTTTCAAAACATGGAGTTCTTCTTTCGTACGGGCCTTTTACTAAATTAAAAAACTGATGTTATCCTATTTTTTCACTAGGTTATTTAGAGGTAGGTTGTCTAACCTGTTAAATTCTTTGCATTCATATTCTACTAATGTATGATTTAAGGAGTTTCGTAGTAAAAGTCATTAGGCACATCTACTACATACGCATACATGCCACCTGAATATGTATGATCCATTTCCCATGTTATGATACCTTTGAACTGGATTTGATTTCTTTTGATATCGATATCTGTTTCTTCTTTTATTTCACAAATTGCGCTTTCTAATGGCGTTTCTCCGCTCTCTATTTTTCCGCCTACTCCGTTCCATAATCCTTTAGCAGGGGCGTATTTTTTGTTTAACATGAGTATCTCATCATTTCTTTTAATAAAACATAGTTTCTAATTTTAATATAAGGCAACCATTACTTATATAATCGTATAGTCATCAAAATATTGATCGATACTTTTTAGTTTCTCTACTTCAAAGTTTATAATAGCAAAAGAACTCTCATGTAAATGTAACTTTTCATCTAAGGTAATAATGTTGCCGTCTGTATCAATCAATATGAACGAATAAACACCCTCTATAGTAGCTGTTACTTTTCCTAACGCTTTTTTATCCAACCATATAGATAATCCTGCAAACAAAGAAGCAGTAATAAACACTTTGTTATCTATTAATTCAAATTTAATATAGTCTGGACTGTCAATGTCAAATAGTTCAACGTAATTACATTCCGAATTCTCGTATTCTTTTGTATAATAATCAATAAAACTACTAATAAACATTTCTTTGTTATTCAAATTTTCTAGTATTTCTCCGCTTTCATTCAGTATAAGTTCCTCAAGTTTTTCGCTTGAAAGTATTTCGTTATATATTTGCATAGTTATTTCTCCTAAGCCCCTATTATTTCTGTGCATAATAATTAAAAAGGTAACGATTTGT
The DNA here is from genome assembly GCF_000374965.1 of Bacillus sp. 95MFCvi2.1. Taxonomy (NCBI): domain Bacteria; kingdom Bacillati; phylum Bacillota; class Bacilli; order Caryophanales; family Bacillaceae; genus Bacillus; species Bacillus sp. 95MFCvi2.1. Next base: position 236,168 of record NZ_KB895690.1, read on the forward strand.
ATTTTAATAAACCTTTTTCCATTCATGTTTTGAATCAATTACTCTAATTTATTTTCAATAGGATATTCTTGGTTATTAAGTATCTTTCTTCTCATATTTGTTTCAACTTAAAATATTAGCTTTATTATTTGTGAATAATTGTCCCATTAAAAATATATGGTACAGTTTCTTTTCTTTGCAATAGATTTTTTAAATGTTCGGGAAGTCGTAAATATGTTTCTGCAATTTGTAGTTCCATCCACGTAACTTCCTCGATCTCTTCTGGTCGTGATATATGTATTTCTCCACCTGTAATTTTCCCAATAAAGTTAATGAAAATAGCATGGTGACCTCTTTCTTCAAAAAATGCTTCACTTATTGAAAAAATCCCATCTACCTCTATATCTAATCCTGTCTCTTCTTTTACTTCGCGAATTGCTGCTTCTTCTAACGTTTCATCAAACTCGACTGCACCACCCGGTAAAGTAAAATAAGAAGCATTTGAACCTGTATTTTTAACCATTAATACTTTTTCTTGAAACTCATCGTAAAGTAGTACGTACGTTACAGTTACTTTTTTCATAGGAACCTCCTTAGTAGATCTCTAGTATACAGTTCTCTATAAAGCGATGTATCTCCTTGCTTTAAAATATTATTATATGGAATATTAAGGATATCTTTTGTTTTTATTTAAAGATATAATAGTAAGAAAAAACAAAGATTGTGAATGGATGAAATGAAACCGCATAAAAAGAAAAGACTTAGAAAGAAAAAACGTAATCGAAAAACATTTAAACAAATTGTATTTCAATGCTGGATCAATATTAAGAAGTTTTTTAAAGTATTGTTTGTTTTAGTGCTTTTTGGCGCGTTTTGGGGATTTTGTTATTACATATTTGATAAAGTATCGAATCGGGAATTTACAGTTCATCTTGTTTTCGCTTTTGTAATCTGTTTTGTGCTGTCCTATATTCTAGGGCATATTATCAGCAAAGTTAAGGACTGGAATTTTTCAAATACAGATGTGAATTTTAATGGGGATATTGGAGGTTGTTTACTAGCTCTTATTTTATTTCCATTGTTTTTGTTATTATTTGGTGTAACGTACTTTGGTGTGAACTACATTATTTATAAAATAACTGGAAATAAAAAATTTAATTCCTTCTCAAAAGAGCCCTAATGTTCATTTGGGGCTCTTTTGAGAAGGAACATATGCAAAATGTTAAGCTATTTTTCGATATAACTTTTGTGTTTCTTTCTTTTTCTCCTTGCTTGGTGGTCGAATTAAAATGGAGATAATAAAGGATATAATACATAGTATACCGATTGTAATAAAAGTTGGTTGAAATCCACCTAATAGCGCTCCGATAAATGAACCTGCGAGTGCACCAAAACCAAAACCTTGATATACAATTCCATAATTTGTACTATGATTTTTCAAACCGAAGAAATCACCCACAATTGCTGGAAATATGGTAATATTTCCTCCAAAACAAAATGCGACACTTGCAACACAAGTAAAATAAATAGCGTAGTTTAAATTCATAAAACTCAGTGTAAAAACAGATAAGCCGATTACAATAAAAGTTGCTGAAACAATTTTTAATCGACCTATTTTATCTGATAATGTCCCAAGAACAATTCGGCCAACAGTATTAAAAACCGCAATCATTGCAACGGCATTAGCTGCGGTTGCTACACTAAGTCCTACGAGTTGAACTCCGATATCTTTTACCATACCGATTAAATAGAGGCCACTCATACATGATGTAAATAACATAAAAAACAATAAATAAACTTGTTTTGTTCGTAACATTTCTTTCGTTGAATAATCATCACTTAAAGTTTCAGATACTGTTTCATTCGTAGCAGCTTCACGTAAGAAGTAAGATCCCGCAACCACTAAAATCAAAACAATTATACCCCAATATAAAAAAGCTTCCGATACACCAACTGTATCAATTAGCTTCCCATTTACGTATTTAAAAATTAAACTTCCCATTCCGTATGCTGAGACTGATATACCAGAAATGAGTCCTTTACGATTTGGAAACCATTTAATTAAATTTGATAATGATGTGATATAGGCTGTACCATCTGCATAACCTACGACGACACCAGCTAGTAAATAAAGAAGTGGTAATGAGGAAACTTGTGAGCTAAGTATTAATCCAATTCCAAGAACAATTCCTGCGGTTGCGATAAGTTTACGAAGCCCCATCTTTCGTTGTAATTTACCTGCAAATAAAGTTGAAAATGATAAAGAAAAGCTGGTAATTGAGAAAGTAATAGCCACAGTATGAAGTTCCCAGCCCAATTTACTTACTAACGGTTGATTAAATAAACTCCATGTATAAATCGTTCCAAGACCAATTTGCACAATAATTGTGCCTAGGACAATCAGCCATGGATTTATAGATGTTTGTTTCACGCGAACTGTCCCTCTCTTATCATGACATTGTTTATCACAATTTAGTATATCCGTGATGAAATACAAGATACTAATTTAAAACTGGAAATTAAATTGGAGTCATTGTACAAAATAAACAAAAAGACACTTCGTTAAGAAGTGCCTTTTTGTCGATTAGATTATATACGGGTTTATTGTAAAAAAGCTGTGTTAAGATAAGACATTTTCAAATGCTTATATACATTATAGTACCAAATGATGTCTTTATTTTTATGGGGCTTAAGATGTATTTTTCTTTCATAAAAAAGTCTTATAAAGAGAAAAAATTAATATTCGATTTCCTCATAATCTTTTGGTTGCGAAACAGTTTGCATATTTGCAGCATCTTTTGGATCGCTATATATAGCATTTTGCTCGGTGTTCGTGTCTTTGATGTTTTGTTTTTTACTTCTATTCGTTTGCTTTTTCATAAGGGTTCACTCCTTTTCTTTATAAAAGTAGTTATACCCTAATTCAAATATTTTTACAGGTATGTAAAAGATGATTTCGAGAATGTATCAGCGACTAAATTGCTAAATTCTCGTAAATAATACAGATAGTTGTCTCCTCCATAGTTATATCTTTTATTATACATTTTGGCAACGACAACATTATACTTGGGAATGACTAAAATGGTGGGTCCTGTAATGCCTAATATTTGATACGAGCCTTTAGGTACCCTTTCCCCAAGCTCGCTTTGTATAGCGGGTGTGTTTTGAACAAACCAGAAGCATCCGTTTTGTGGTAAGTCCGTGTTTTCATATTCTGGGCTTTGAAGACTTGTTGCAATTTTAATAACCTCTTTCGGTACGATTTGTTTTCCATTTATGTATCCTTCATTTAAATGTAAATTTCCCCAATAGGCGAATTCTCTAGCAGAAACAAAAAGGTTTTTTTCCGTTCCATCATCTAATATTCCAGTACTGCATATTGCTTCTTCATGAGGATTTACTATTACCTTTACCAAATTCTCATGATACTTTTTTCTCCATCCTGTTTCTTTAAAACCTGCAGGTATAAAGATACGTTCTTTTAATAACGCAGGAAAACTTTTATTATATAGTTGATAAATAAGATGGGTCATCATACGTACGTTAATATCTCGATATGCCCACCCTTGTCCAGGTTCGAATTCTCGATAAATAGTTCCGTCTACTTTTTCATTTAAACCATGTGAATGGGTTACTAAATGCCTTAATGTTGTTTTACCAAGTAAATTTGTATCATAGTCTTTAAAATAATCAGCTGCGTAATCGTCAAGATGCTTTATTTTCCCTTCATATAGTGCATAAGCAACCGCTAAACCTAAGTAACTCTTTCTAGCGGAAGCAACATTAAATTGTGAAGACGCTGTTATAGTAGCACTGTTTTCAGTATTAGAATGATTTCCACTATAATGTTCAAGTATCACTTCATTATCTTTCATAATAAAAAGTGCTGCTGCAGAACTATGATTCCGTTCTTTTATATCTTCTACCCATGAAACTAATTTTTGGTATGTATGCAATGTCTCATTCACCTCTGTATGAAATGCTATATCAAATATTAATTTCGATGAAAATAGAAGATGTCCTTTTATTTGTTTAATTCACAAAATGAAAGAAAAGTGTCTCTACACTCTGAACATGTACATACACCTTTCTTTCATACAATAACTTCATTTATGTTACAAAGTTAAATGAACCACCAGCTCCAGCAGCTAAAGCATCCCCCGCCGCAGCCGCCGCAACCGCCGCACCCTGCACAGCCGAAACAGCCGAAACAACGTCCGCCGAAACCACCACAACGTCCGCCGCAACCGCCGCAACGTCCGCAGCCGCCGCAGCGACGAGCATCTTCTTGTGCATAATAATATGGATATTGATTTTGATTATCCCAGTACACAACATTTCCAGGGTGATAATCATTTAGATTCAATGATTGCAGTTCTTGTTGAAATTCATTCATGTTTATGACCTCCGTTTATAAATTAAAGTTTCTGTCTAGCATAATTCATCGGTGCTTTTCTATATGTATCACTTGTTTAATCGGCATAATAAACAGCAATAAATATAGAAATTAGAAACCAATTTCAATACGTACAACAACAAAATATGAGCTTTTACTGGGTGACGTACCTTGTTCGGTTGCCTATTTTTAGATAGCTTGTATGATGGATTCATTTTTATAAACGATATGAAATTGAACAATAGTATTTAAATTCATATGAATTTCTCATTTGTAAATATAGGAGGAAATCTTACATTCTTTGTAGGAACATGGGCTGAGGTTTATTTCTTTCATACAATCGAGGCGAATCAGTTATTTTACTTGATCGGGATTATAGCTTTCTTTAGTGGTTATTAAGAATAAGCTGGGTACCTATGCAGTACTTTTATTAACATTTAAGTACCCAATATCCATCCTTAATACTTTATAAATTGCTAATCCAACAATTTGATAAATCCTCTTTTTGTACCTTTTCTATTAATCTTTGAACAGAAGGTTCAGGCATTATTTTATATGTAATTAGATTTTTATTATTGGGGATGATCCAATGAAAAGCCAGGTGAGACTCTTTAGAAATCGGTGGTATATCACTATGTAGGTCGTTACTAGCGACTTCGAAAACATGATTAATTTCATAATGAAGCGTCTCGCTATCTTGCCACTGATTTTCAATCACTCCTAAAAAGCGCTTAACTTCACAATCGATCCCTATTTCTTCTTTAAGTTCTCGAATTAATGCGCATTCTGCAGGTTCTCCAAATTCAACATGACCACCTGGTAGAAAAGAGTGATGCCCTTTGTAATTTGCTATTAAAAGTTTGTTATCTTTTATAATGAATCCTCTTACAATATGATGAAATTTTGTTTTCAATTAGGTTTCTCCTCTTTATCCATTTTCTTAATTAAAAACAAGTAAACGGTATACTTCTTCTCTATCATAAACATGACCAAGATTTACAAAACGATAGCTTTCATATAACCTTTTTGCCCGAGTGTTCTTTTTGTGTACAATTAGACGAATCTCTTATTCCGTGCCTTTATTTCTTCTACCCATGAAACTATTTTTTGATATGTATCCAATGTACCATTCACCTCTATATGAAATGCTATATCAAATATTAATTTCGACGAAAATAGAAGATGCCCTTTTATTTGTTAAATTCACAAAATGAAAGAAAAGTGTCTCTACAGTTCATACTTGTATATACACTTTTCTTTCAAAAATATCTTTATTTATGTCACGAATTTAAATGACCCACCAGGTAGCACCATTAAAACCGTCAAAACAATTAGAGCAACCACCGCAACCACCACAACCAAAACAACTAAAGCAACCGAAGCAACCAAAACAACGGAATCCACCACAACGGAATCCACCACAACGAAATCCACCGCAACGGCCACAACCGCCACAGCGACGAGCATCATCTTCAATATAGTAATATGGATATTGGTTTTGCTGGTCCCAATACATAACATTTCCAGACTGATAATCATTAAGGCTTAACGCTTGTAGTTCTTGTTGAAACTCATTCATTTTCATGACCTCCGTTTATAAATTAAAACCCCATCGATGCTTTCCTATATTTCTGTTCGTTAAATCTAAATAGAAATAGCGCTATAAACTAAGTTCAATACGTACACCAACAAAATATGACCTATCACTAGATGATGCACCTTGTTCATATGCCTATTTTTAGGTTGTTTTTACTATGGACTCATTTTTATAAATGGAAATTATAAAATATGAATTTAAACAATAACATTTAGCTTTATGTCATCATTTTCTAGTTCTATAGCTTAAGCGTGGTAGTTTTTTGCGTGATATCTTTTAGTCATAAAAAAACACAGATATGAAATTTTTAAAAAGATGAACTAAGAGTATATTAGTTTTTCGAGAAAGGGGACTTATATCATGTTTTTTTACAACGTAGTACTCTTGCATGTTATTTTATAAATTGCTAAGCCAACAACTTGATAATTCCTCTTTTTGCACCTTTTCTATTAATCCTCGGACTGAAGGTTCAGGCATTATTTTATATGTAGTTAGACATATAAACGATATACTTGCTCTTCGTCATAAACATAATCAAGTTTTTTAAATCCATAACCTTCATATAACCTCTTTGCAATAATATTCTCTTTATGTACAGTTAATCGAATCTCCTTACATTCCGTAAATTCATTTGTAATCCATTTAATCATTTCAGCTAAAGCAGTTTTACCATATCCTTTTCCTTGATGATGCTCATCAATCATAAATCCGTTAATCCAATACATGTCCGATGTATTTGGTTCGAATGCATGCATAATGAATCCAATCATACTATCGTCATCATATATGGCTAATGGAATGTATTCGACATTTTCACCATCCGGCTTAATATATACTTTCGCAAGTGATACTGCTACTGGTGGTACAAATGTAGTTTGTTTCTTCGATACTTGTAATTTCAGTGCTTCTTCCCAGTTATCTCTTGTTATTATTTTTAATTGGATATTCATCGTATGGACTCCTTTTTGAATAACAAATTATCCTATTTAAAAAATATCTTTCTTTCATAATTGTTTCTTTAGATGAAAATATTTTTGAAATTTCCAATTTAATTAGATTCTATTTGTTCTTCTATTACAAGTAGTAATTCCCACTTTTTCTTTTTAGTTTATATAAAGCGTCTTATTCAAAATCCCTTTTACAAAATCAGTTTTAGCTTCACAATAGCCATCAATATTATATCGATAGTTCTCAGCTAATCGATATTTCAGTTCTTCATATTCTTTCCGTGCACCCTCATTTGCTGATAAATAATCCCGTAAAGCGACATGTTCTAAATAGCCTTTCCCATCCTTCGGGCAGACATAGAGGTGGTATTTCATAAAATTATCTTCATTATTTCTTTGAAAAGCTTCACGTCCTTCAACACCTAGATCTCCTTGATGGTGATAACCTTCTTTTTCTAATCGTTCTATAATGTCAGGTAATAGATCGTAACTTTCTATAACTACATCAATATCAATAATTGGTTTTGCTGCTAACCCTTCAACAGAGGTACTACCTACATGCTCAATTCTTAAAATTAAATCGCCGATATAACTTTCAATCATTATTTTGATTTTCTTGAACTCCATTTTCCATTCAGGATTATAAGACATGATTTCTATTATTCTCGTTTTTTCAGCCATTATTATATACCTCCTTATCATAATTTAATTTTTTTCCAAATATAATAAATTGCTCATACGAATCCTCATCAAGCCCTAGAATTTCTGCAAAAGCAGTTTCTATTTTACACCTTTTTTAGAACTATAATATCTTTTCAAATATGAAGTAGTTTCTTAATTTACAATATACATTTTATATCAGCAAACAAAATATGATGAAAATTATTATTGCTAGAAGATGTTCTACAAACACCTTAATTTCAATATGTTAAATTCAATCAAAGATGTATTGCATCTCTTCTTTAACAAACCAAAAATATTAAAATGGCAAAGGAGGAAGTATATTGGATATCTTTCCTATACTTTTAATAATTCATATTCTATTTGGGATCATATGTTTAATTTCAGGAGCTGTCGCAATGTCTGCAAAAAAGAGGAAAGGAACTCATACAGAATGGGGTGAAGTTTATCATGCATCTTACGTTGTAATATTCATCACTGCAATTATATTGTCTATTTTACATTGGAATGAGATTGCTTATTTGTTTTATGTCGCACTTTTTTCTTATTCATTTGCTATTTATGGCTATCTTGCAAGAAAAAGACGCTGGAAAAATTGGATTCATCATCATATTAGAGGTATGCTAGGTTCATATATAGGTGCTGTAACGGCTCTCCTAGTGAACATAGGGAATTCTATACCGATATTAAATTTACTTCCTACACTATCGTTTTGGTTTTTACCAACATTGATTGGTACCCCACTTACAATAATGGTTATAAAAAAATATAAAAAGCATACAAACAAGTAAAAAGCTCTATTCCTCTTTGAAAAAATAGAAACGCTATTAATCATGCAGTAAATATTCTGCTATTCTGCTTCGATAACTGGATTCAGCGATTTTTTTATTACTACTCAATCATTTTAGTCCAAAGAAAAAAAGCCATTTAGATAAAATACAATTTATTATTCGTGAATAGTTGAAACGAAGTGTCAATAAAAAATAGACGATCTAAGGAGCAGAAAACTTCTTAAATCGTCTATTTTGACTGTGTAATTCCCTACACTCTTGAAGTATGTTTCGAAATAGCGTTAATTATATTATCCCAATCATCAAAATGAATTTCATGCCCCGTTCCCTCTAGTGGTAGTAACGACGCATTAGGAATTTCATTCGCTAGAGCTAAGCCATGCTCATACGGAAGTGCCGTATCTTCGGTGCCGTGAATAACTAAAGTAGATATATTTATTTTTTTTAATTTCCCCTCATAGTAATCATCACCTTTAAGCAGTGCATGATTAAACATGCTGAGTAGATTGTTTGCTCGTTTTATTTCTTTTGTTACCTGCTTCGTAACTCTTTGCTCATCAAATTTATGCTTTGGTCCACAGAGTAATGCTGATCCTCTAACCAAATAATTCACAACAGATTCGTTATCTGTCCAATCCAATTTACTTCCATTCGCATGATAAGCAAGAATTTTTTCATCCATTGGAGGTAAATTCCGATTGTTTTCATCAGACCCATAAATACTTGATGCAATCAATGTCATTGTTAGGACTCTTTGAGGATGCCTTACTGCGATAATTTGAGCAATCATACCTCCCAAAGACATTCCTACAATATGTGCATGATTAATATCGTATGCATCGAGTACTCCAACAGCATCATCCGCCATGTCTATCACAGTATAATGAGAACTTCCTGGCTTGTAGGTAACGGAACGCCCAACATCTCGATGATCATATCGAATAACGTATCGCCCTGTATCTGCTAATCGTTTACAGAACTCTTCATCCCAGTAAACCATCGAACACATTGCTCCCATAATCAGTAAAGTCGCTGGGTGATTAGGATTTCCAAAACTCTCTGTGCATATATCAATTCCATTAATTTTATTTATCTTTTCTTTCATAATTCATTCCTCATTTCATTCGAATTTGGTCATTTGAAAAAAGGTACATCAAGACAGCCCAAAATTCCCTTTAGAAAAATGAACGAATAGAAATGTACCTGAAATTAACGGAAACGAATGAATTTAATAATCATAATAAGCACTCTCCTTATAAGAAATGAATAAGAGGCTTAACCCCATTGCTAATTATATTATATTTTTGTAACTTAGGTTAATCTATTTCATTACTAATGGATAATGATAAAATTACATGCTGTAAACGATCCGGATAATTCGTAAACATCCCATCTACACCCCATTCAATCATTTTTTTCATATCTTCCTCTTTATCTACTGTAAATGGGTGAACTTCTAAGCCTTGTTTTTGTATTTTTGGAACATCGGTAGCATTCATATATGTATAGTTCATGCCCAAGCCTACACAATAAGTTTTATACGCCTTTAAGTCTTCATTGGTTAGTCTGACTGCTTTTTTGTGTGTTAATAATTGCACCAGCGGAATGCTAGAATTTAGACTATGAATCTTTTTTAAACTTTCTGTGCTAAATGATTGGATGATTATTTTCTCCTTTACAATAGCGGGATCACTTAGTTGGTATCGATTCAGTATTTCTAAAAGCTTTTCTTCCATTCCTAGATAGTCCTCTGGTGATTTTGTTTCAATATAATAACGAGCATCATGGCCAAACGTTTCAATAATCTCTTCAAGCGTTGGTACTTTTACGTCCTTAAATTCTTCTTTTGATAGCTTGGGATGTTTTTTATTAAAGAAGCTACCAGCATCAAGTCTTTTTATTTCTTCTAATGTATGATCTTTAACAAGTCCTGATCCGTTTGTTGTTCGATTTAATGTATTATCATGCATAGCAATTAAGTGTCCATCCTTTGTCATTTGAAGATCTATTTCTATATAATCACCTTTGAATTGTTGACCTAATTTATAGGCTGATATTGTATGTTCTGGAGCATATGCAGATGCCCCTCTATGGGCAATTGTTATGACATGATCTGATCGATTCTTAGCTTTTATATAATTTATTTCTTTTGTTTGCTGTAGAATAGCAATGCTTATTCCTATCAAGATACAAACAGTTGTAGTAATAAGTGCTTTTTTCATAGTGATATTTTAACTCCTAATCTTATACTCTGTTTATATATGTTACACGATAAAATTTAAGCACGTATAAATATGTTATTAAAGCTTTGTAACAAAATCATTCAGTCTACAAAATAAACAACTGGATAGCTAATGTCTTGATAAAAAATAACCATCCTCTAAGGCTTGGATATACCTTAAAGAATGGTCGCCTTAAAACAGATTTACGATTCAATATTTTTAGGCACTTCTCTTATACCTTTAATCGGTAAGCAAGTACCTATCAGTGCAATTATAGTACAACCCATAAACATAACAGGTAACCCGTATACAGCAAGTATAGATAACGTACCAAAAATAATTAAATCCAGTACAGAATCTAGTACTGATAACAATGAAATTGTTGTTGCACGTACATGTGATGGAATTATATCATTACTCAGCTGTGAATAAATCGGATATCTTATTGCTCTTACAAATCGTAATATAATAAATGCTCCTAAAACGCTCCACAACGTATTTCCAAAGCACGCTGCTAATAGTAATCCACAGACAGCTAATGCACCTGAAAGATTTAATAAAAATATACGAGAGAATTTTCGGGTTAACCACCCTATAGAAATGGATGCAAAATATCCGCCTATTGCAGCGACTGCATATAATATGCCAATTGCAAATACGGGCACGCCTGCATTTTTCAAAAGTAATTGATCATAGTTGTCAAAAACTGCACTCGCTGGAATAAATACAAGCGATATATTTAAGAACATAATAAGTAATTGAGGTGCTCTTCGGATAACTTGTATTCCTTCGATTACTTGTGAATAAGCTGACTCATTATATTCAAATTCCACCGCCGGATTTTTTATAAATAAAAGTAAAATTAATTCTACGAAATGAAAAAGAAGTCCGAGTGTAATTAAAATAAAGAATTGCTCTTCCTTCAAATCTTTCGCAAAATAAGATCCGAAAATAACAGCAATCAACATTGAAATAAAGCTAGCGGATTGAATTTTTCCCATCGCTTTATCCATAAGATGTTGTTCATTCGTTTCTTTTAAAGATTCGTATATTAAGGCTTCATCAGCACCCGAAAAAAATGTGACTGATAAACCATTCAATAAGCTATATAAACAAAATAGCCATATGTTATCAGCAAAGAACAAAATAGAGATACTTATAATTTTTATGCAAGCGCCTGTTATAAAAGAGAGTTTTAAACTGAAACGATCTGCAAAAATGCCTGCTGGTACTTCTCCAATTAAAACCGCTCCACTCCAGCACATCAATACAATAAAAATATTTGAAGGAGTTAATCCTCTTTCCACATAAAACAACGTCATAACTGCTTGTAAAAAGCTAATTGTTCCAAAAAAATGTACCCAAAATAAAATAGAAATATTATGATTTGCCAGCGTATACTTATCCAAACGTTCTCCTACTTTCCGATATTTATATTCTTCGCGGAAGCAGGAGTGTTAAGTTAGCTTAAATACTATGCACTCCTCTTCCTTTACTTGAGAATGTTCTTAAAGTTTTTAACATGTTAATTCCTCCTTACATTTAATTAAGTGTATCATAACAAATATTCTTAATATTTACAAAATAAAATTATAAACTGGATAAGATTGTCGAAATGGAAAAAGTGGTATATAATAGGCAGTAACATTACTAGTAATTATTTTAGGTATTCCTAGAATAAAGGAGCGATACATATGAAAATTACTATTTATTTCGGAAGTCATGAAGATCAAGATGTACGTACAATGGATTGTCATTTAGATGTAGAAGATGCAGAAGAACTTGTCTCTGTTTCATAATATAAATCGTAAATAAAATGGGTTGAATCCTCTTCCCTATCGCATTCAGGGCACCTTTTAAAAGGTGTCTTTTTTATGTTTTTCCGGTAAAAATCCCTTTACTTTATAACGATTAAATAGTAAAATATAAATATACGAACAAACGTTCTTTTATTTCAATCGTACTTGAAGGGATGATTTTTACAATGGCTCAAAACAAACGCAGAGGAAGAAAAAAGCATACACCTACTATCTCAAATACAGGCTTTATCGGTTCTGTGTTTATTGATACATTGGAACTACAAAAAAAATCCTATTATTTTGCCCGTAAAAAGCTTCAAATTGTCCATCATGTATTAGATGGCCTTGCAGGCGCAACAAGTTCTTTATTTAAAGAGCATAATATTTCTGCACATATGTCTTGTGTGTATTTACATAAACAAAAGAAGATAGGTTTTGTTCTTTCAACAAAACCTTTTGAACAAGCTGATGGTGTTGCTTATTTTAAAAATTACTTAATTGAAAAGAATTTTTATGATAAGCAAGACGCCGAATTTCAAGAAGTATTTAATACAGGCTTTATTGGGGTGGTATTTGCTGACATATCTAGTATTGATCGATTTAACTTTGATTTTGAAATGAGCATGTTATCAAAGCTAATGAAGGATATGATAATTCCTGTTAAGGAGCTATTCTTACGTCATAATACCCCCGCTTATATCTCTACTTCTCATTTAGAGGAACAAAATAAATTAGGATTTGTTTTATCTGTAAAACCTTATGATGAACGTGCAGAAGCAGATTTATATTTTGAAACATATTTAAAAGAACGTGGCTTATATATTGGGGATGAAGAAGACGAAATTGATAAGATTGTCATTCGAAAAAAAGTTGAATTGATATAGAAAAAATGCAGGATTCCAATAAATCCTGCATTTTTTATTTGAAAGTTTCATTCTCTAAAATAACAACATAATCATTAGTCATTCTACCCGCTTCTTTTGTATAATCAACAAGTCGTTGTATATTATCACAACACAGTTTTGCTCCCCATACGAGTAAGGGAACACCAATAAAATCAATATGTAATCTTCTTGAAAACAATCCTCCAAACGTCATAGGAAGTGGAACTGTTGGTGAAGTATTTGAAAAAATGATTTTTTCATTGTTTTGATACTGATGTTGAAGAATTTCCGCTAAATTTTTCATGGATGGAACAACTACTTTTGATGTCCCGTGTCCTACTGTATAAACCGGATTTCCTCCTTCGTCCCTTCCATGAAAAATTATTTTTCCCATATCAGACGTTTTAAGCTTATTAAAATAGTCCACATTTAAAATTTCTTCTTTTGTCAGTCTTCGATCAGTGGGGAGTTTGTTTAAATGATATGCTGCTGCAAGTGAAGTTGTATGTGTTCCGCCAAAATCTGTATAAATAAAAATCATAATACCATCCCTTATCATAAACGTTTCATAGTTATTAGTATCACCATTTCATCATTTACTAATCAAGTGAAGCTTTGATTTTATAACTTACTTGTTAATTCGTGATATTTTCTCCAAATATAATATCTTCTACTAATTATTGTACCAAGTGGCGTACATAAAAAAATGTTTGTTACAACGGTTAACATATAATGTGTACCTCACGAAAAAATACCCTTGAGTTTTAAGTTAATATACGATTATGATATCTAGATAGAATATAATACTGAAAGGAAGGTGTATTTCTTTTGAATATTCTCGAAACAGAGCGTCTTACTCTTCGCCTACAAACAACCGACGATGCAGCGTTTATCCTCGAGCTTTTGAATGACCCCTCTTGGTTACAATTTATAGGAGATCGCGGGGTGAGAACGTTAGAAGATGCAAGGATCTATATTTTGAATGGACCGATTCGCATGTATGAGCAATTTGGTTTCTGTCTTTTTTTAGTAGAACGGAAGGAGGATCATGTTCCGATTGGAATTTGTGGTCTAGTAAAAAGAGATTCCTTGGAAGATGTAGATATTGGATTTGCCTTTCTCCCAAAGTATTGGGCTAAAGGATACGCCTATGAAGCAGCTTCTGCGGTGATGGCATATGGAAAAGATAAATTGGGGCTAAATCGTATTGTGGGGATTACTACTCCAGATAATCACGCTTCAGCCAAACTTCTTGAAAAAGTAGGGTTGCGGTTTGAACGATCGATGCAGCTGGCCAATGATTCTGAAGAACTTAACCTGTTTGCATTTGATAAACGAAAAGAAACCACATAAATAAACAGCAAAGATATCAAAAATAATAACTCATATAAAAGACTCTCCGTTTGGGAGAGTCTTTGCTTTATTTGCTGAATTTCGGCGGAATATCTGTCGGTATAATTATTTCACAGCTTGAACAGATACTGGTTTCCAGCCTTTATTTTCAATCCAATCAATATACACTTTATATTTTTTATTGCTTTGCTTATCTCGCACATTACCATAGGCCTTATTCGTTCCGTTATTTCCAATAAAATCATAAATGAGTTGTGATTCAGGAACCTCAACAGCGTAGGAAATTGCTTTTTTCATCTCATTCCAATCTGTCGTTCCCTCTTTAAATTGCATGGCAGGTTTTGCCCCTTGCTCTGTACCAACTGGATTCCATTGCTTATTTTGTTCTGTTTGATTTGCATCTCTATCTGATTGATTTTTATTTATTGTTTCTACATTAGCCTTCTGTTCTTCAATTTTATTATCCTTTTGTTCTTCTTGTTTTTTTACTAGATTTTCATTGTTCTGTTTTTCTTTTTCTTTTTCCTGTACTTTTGAGCTTTCTTTCTCTTGATTTTGCTGTTCTATTAATTTTTGTTTTTCACTTTCTTTGTTTGCTTGTTCCTTTGATGAGTCTGCTTCTGATTGTTTTGTTTTTCGTTCCTCTAATTTATTGTTTTTCGCCTCTTTAGATGCTAATTGGGCTACTTTCTTTTCTTCTGGATGTTCTTTTCCTTTTGTATGATCAGTAAAAAATAACTGATAAGATACCATGCTGACTGTCAATAATACTAAACTTAATCCAATATTAACAACACTGCGTTGTCGACGGGCTTGTTGCTTTTCTTGAAATCTACCTTCATTTCCCATTTCTGAAACCTCCATGTAACTTTTACTGTGAAACTGTATGCTTTGCTCACTATTTTAGAATCCAGTAAGTTTATATGTTGATGAACTTTAAAATTCATCTGTATAGTTGTTAACCCCTTCCTCCTTATCACTTACACACACCTTTATTGTAAATACATTTTCTTATCTAAAATAAGTACATTGTTAAACACGCTTTTTTTATATTACATTTTAATATTCAGAATTTCAACAACAAAATTAATGTTAAGCTAGAATGTTTCTACTATTTTTAATAAAAGCGTCAACCACTCCAAGAATTCATCTACTTTTATTAAAATATTTTACAATTATTGGTGTATCTGCAAAAGTTGGGCATAATACACTCACCTTAACACCGTAAGTTTCCTAATGATGTTCTATTTCAACTACATATGAATAGAATTCACTCTATAGGAATACATAAAATATATATGTACAAGCCTACTCACTACATCCTTAGTGAAAATAGAACTCTATAACTTTTGGAGGAATACACATGCCAAAAAAGGTTCTCCTGTTTACAGATTTGGGAATTGATGATGCATTTGCCATCCTGTACACCTTTTTTCGTAAAGATATTCAAATTTTAGGGATTGTAGCCGATTATGGAAATGTATCAAGAGAGAATGCCATAAGAAATATTAACTATTTGAAGTACATTGCGGGAAAAAAAGAGATACTTGTATTCCTTGGTGCTTCTGTACCGTTAACGGGTATATTGGTTCAGTATTTTCCTGAGGTACATGGAAAAGTCGGATTAGGACCTATCATTCCACCTGAAATTTCTTATCCAGTTTATCCCTTAAATGATATTTACCAAATTATAAATTCAAATTTAGATGATCTTACAATTATCAATTTGGGAAGACTTTCTTCGTTAGCTACGACCTTTGTTTTAAATTTAGAAACAATGCGGAATGTAAGGGAATATATTTGCATGGGCGGAGCTTTTTTTTATCCAGGAAACGTGACTGCGGTGGCTGAAGCTAACTTTTATGCGGATCCTTATGCAGCAAACTTAATTCTGCAGCATGCGAAGAACTTGACAATTATTCCGTTAAATGTAACTCAACATGCGGTTGTTACACCCGAAATGGTCCAACAAATCGATGCATTTCATCAGGATACACAGGATATTGCAGGACTCATCATCAAGCCTATGTTAGACTACTATTATAATTTCTACTCCAAGTCGAATCCCGGTATAGGAGGAAGCCCTATGCATGATTTTGTAACAGTGTGGTATTTGCTGAATCAAGAGGCTGTTGGTCTTTCAAGAGTACCCATCAAAGTAATTCCAGATCAAGGGGAAGGATTCGGTCAAAGCATTGCAGACTTTCGTTTTGTGACTAATCCAGGTTATAAAACGCATAATGTGGCTTTTCAGTTTGATTATGAAAAATTCAAGAATGATATTATGGAAACATTCCTAAGGAGAAGGCTGTAGCATTCTTTCGTTGAGAGATAACTTTGTGTTTCTACTTTGCGATCTATAACAGCAATCCTGTCTCTTTCCCATAAAGTAAAACTTTAATCAGTGGGGGTTTTCTTCATCCCCCACTGATTAGTAGTTGAACGAATCGGGCGTTTACGGGCAGTTTATCTCCCACCTAAGCGGCTCGCTCAGAATCGCAGGACGTTGGAGCCCCCGACAGAGAGGCGCTTTTTGCCTCGTCCGAGAGGGCGAAACGACCGGAGATTCTAGCCGCTAGAGCTGGACAATGTTTTCGCCGAATTTTGAGGTGGGAGTATTACTAGCCGTTAACGCGGGATAAACCAGTGGTATTCATACAAACTAGATGTTTATGCTAATTTGTTTATTTGATTTATTTATTATATAAATACAGTGCGTGAAATTGCTTGCTTGAGTATGTATCCCTCTAGAATTAGGGATACCAACAACAAAATACAAATTTCACACATTAAGCAAAATAAAAAGGTAAACAAGCTGGATTTTCACACACTAAGGATGTCCAGCCTGTTTACTTTATTGCTAAGGTGACATAGGAGTTATTTGTATTTCCCTAAAAAGAGGTATCATTCAAAACTTTCTTCTATTGATCCATGACTCATGTTTTTTCCGTAAAATATTTCATCCATTTCCGTTTTTAATTTTTTTGTAATTTCCTCTTGTTCTTTTACGGATAATTTTTCTTGTGTATATCCAAATAGATAGTTGTTTAAGTCAAATTCTTTTAGTTTACATTTTGTATGAAAGATATGCTCTTGATAAACATTGACATCAATCATGTCATAGAGACTTTTCACGTTATTTGGAATGTAATTTTGGATAGAACCTATTTCATGGTCAATAAATAACTTGTTACCTGTTATATCTCTTGTAAATCCCCGAACGCGGTAATCAATTGTCATAATATCTGTATCAAATGAGTGGATAAGGTAATTTAAAGCCTTAAGAGGTGAGATTTCACCGCATGTAGCTACATCAATATCCGCTCTAAAAGTGCTAATACCTTCATCTGGATGATATTCAGGATACGTATGAACCGTTATATGACTTTTATCTAACTGCATAACAACTGAATCAGGAAGAGGTCCAGGTGATTCAGTGAATGATTCTGTCGGCACTTCTACCACGGGACCTTCTGATACTAATATAGTTACGCTCGCCCCTTGTGGTACATAGTCTTGTTTAGCAATATTCAGTACATGCGCACCTATAATGTCCGAGACATTTTTCAAAATCTTAGTTAATCTGTCTGCATTATATTGTTCATCTATGTATTCTATATAAGCTTCTCGTTCTTCTTTTGTTCTTGTATAGCAAATATCATACAT
The DNA here is from genome assembly GCF_000374965.1 of Bacillus sp. 95MFCvi2.1. Taxonomy (NCBI): domain Bacteria; kingdom Bacillati; phylum Bacillota; class Bacilli; order Caryophanales; family Bacillaceae; genus Bacillus; species Bacillus sp. 95MFCvi2.1. Next base: position 254,483 of record NZ_KB895690.1, read on the forward strand.
GTTAAAACTTAATGATTTTGTGAGGTTATTAAAACCATGTAATTGAATCCTTTGTTCTGGTGTTAGGTTCATGATAAAATGCCCCATTCTTTTTTCTGATTAATACTATTTTATAAATCCTTTATGAAATATAGTTCCATTCTACAATTTTTTCATGCATCTTCTTTTTGAATTGGGATTACTTGTAATATACAAGTTATTTCTAATTCGTTGGTGATGGCTAATTATTATATTGTTATGGATTATTTTAATTTTATTGGAAAAATACGGTAATTGAAATTTGAAATAGCAACTATGTAAAATTTGAATGAAGAAACCATTGTGAGTAAATGCATCAAAAAAGAAAAGATGTGTAAGCTTAAATTAGCTTACACATCTTTTCTTTTTTTCTATGCTTAAAACTAATTAAATACTGCGCCGATTTTTATAATTACTCTCAATTATATTCCAAATCAAAACACTACTTTTTTAAATCTTTTTTCGTTACTTCACTTCTAATATTTACATCTTTTGAGAATTCAGTATCATTTTTTAGGTTATTTGGATATTTGCTTTTTTGTTTTCGATTATCATTCCGATTCGTCATGAATGATCCCTCCTCTTATAAACGTTCGTACCTATTTTGTACAAAAGGAACTATTTCATACTGATAATTTCATGAGTATAGTCCCGTTCAACTTACGCAATCCGATTTAACACAATGTTTTCAATATTTCTCCAAGCGATTTGGACATGCTAAAGAATGAGGTGACCGTTATGAAAAATGAAATATTAAAGTTAGTACCAGAAGCGGTAAAAAAGTTAATCCAGAAAGACGTTAAAGAAAGAAACAAGCGCATCATTGATTTAATTATCGATGATGCAACTGCATATGAATTTGAACCAGACCAAGTAGTTCCTTGTATCATGGCTGCTTATTATGCTTACGAGTCCACCCCTTATCCTAGTGAAATGGAAGATGAATGGATGAAGATCTTAGTTTTTCACACAGCTACTCGTTCAGCGATGAAACTTTTATCTTACGGTAAATTTAAAGCAAAACGATCAGAGAGTGGATGGATGAAGTATACAGGTCATTGAATGATCCCATTTTGAAGTGAGAGGTTCCTATTAACTAACATATTCGCTGGAATCTCTTATTTCGCAATGGAATTTTCACAGAACATATGACTGTTTCGTGCTCAATAGGCATCGTACATTTCGTTCGAAAAAATTTTCACGAAAAGTTACACATGCTATATATCTTCTAACGAGCCCTAATATTTTTTGTTTTCCAATTAAATACAGTGCGTGAAATTAATGTTTGTATGCATGAAAAAGAACCCATCATTTACGAATAGGTTCTTTTTCTAGTAACTTGTATGATTAATGTGTATGGTTATATTTCGATAACAATGGAATTCGTTTTGCAATGGATGCATAAATTACAAATACCATTTGTGTTAATGGTTCTAATTTTCGCGTACTTTGCATTACTATGCCGCAAGTTATAAATGACAGGAATGCTCCACCAATTATATCTGCTGGATAATGGACACCAACGTAAATACGTGAAACTCCAACTAGTACGGCCCAAATTAATGCAATATATTTTAATCTTTCCCCTCTCAATAGCATCGTAAATGCTATTGAAAATACAAGTACAGAATGATCACTTACAAATGATGAATCTACTGCATGTGGCACTAATTGATGAACATGATAAGTTACAAAAGGTCGCGCATGATAATATACTGCATGAATGAAAACATTTAACAGCAATGAAACTCCGACTGTAAGAACAGTATATACAACAGTATATTGTTTTTGAATCGCCATTTCTTTTTTAGTATTACTAAACCATAAAATAAGCATAAAAAGGATCGCCATGTAAGGCGCGCTATTCGTAATCATAATCATGATCTTATCTGAAATGATTGAGGTTCCCGCTAAATTATTAATCCATTGAAATACTGTGTAGTTCATATCTACCCTCTCCTTATTTTCATTACATTCGTACTTTAAGAAAGTACAAGTTCTATTGGTTTACACAGTATACAACAGTAATATGAAAATACTTTGAAACTTTTCTCATCTATTTCTCATTTTCATGTAAAACATAAGGAAACGAAATTGTAACTGATGTACCTTCTTTCTCCCTACTTTCTAATATAATGTTTCCATTATATTTTTCTACAAGCCGTCTTGCGATGGAAAGCCCCAGGCCATTTCCACCCTGTTTACGACTCCTTGCTTTATCCACCCTATAAAAACGATTAAGTACATATGGTAAATCTGATTCGGGTATTCCGACGCCATGATCTATAATACGTATAGTAATATTTTCTCTTTGCATGTTTGTTTGAATACAAATGTATCTATCATTTGCTTTGGTATATTTAATTGCGTTATCTAGTATGATAATCATTATTTGCTCTAAATAAGGTGTTGGTATAGCCACGTAAGCCTCTTCGGCATATAATTGTATATCGAATTCGAATTCAGTTTGAAGAACTTCAAAGTTTTGGATTACTTGTTTTAATACAGTATTTACATGTACAGGCTCGACTGCTAATGAGGGCATTTGCTCTGATTCTGCTCTGGATAACTCTAATAATTCTGAGACTAATTTATTCAATCTATCCACTTCTTTTAAACTAGATTGAAGTGACTTTTGTAGAATAACAGGATCATCCTTTCCCCAACGGTTTAACATGGATAAATGGCCTTGAATAATTGTAAGGGGTGTTCGAAGTTCATGTGATGCATCTTCAACAAACTGTTTTTGTTGTAAAAAAGACTTTTCTACATCATCCATTAATTCATTAAATAGAATGCCTAACTTTGCAAGTTCATCATTATTTTCCCGTACAGGAACTCTTTCTTTTAACCCGTTTGTTTTAATTCGATTCATCGTATCAGTTATATTCTGAACACTTAATAAAAGTTGTTTAGCAATAATTGTTCCACCTAAAAAACTAAGTATAAGTCCACCGATACCAGCTGCAACCATTACAACGAAAATGATTTTTAACAAATGATCGAAAGCTTCTAAATTTTTCCCAACCTCAATTGTTCCCATAAATGTTGCTGTTTGAATCGGCATACGTTCAATTAATATTCTATCTTCTAAATGCCTCTTTATATAAGCTTCAGGTTGGGTAACCGATTTAGGAGGCGCCCACCTCGGATTAAAATCACGAGAAATCGAGACAATTGGTTGTCCATCTTTATCTAAAATTCGAATAATCTGATGTTTATCATTCATATTATTAAGGAAGTCTTTACTGTTTTCAATCGTTTGGTTAGAAAGTGTTTCTTTTTTATCAGTAAAATATGCTGCTATTTCTTTCACTTGCCTGTTCATTTGTTTCTTTTCATAGTCTACTGTCCATTGATTAATCACAATAAACTGTAAAACATTATATAAAGCGAACAAGATAAATAGTAACGTAGTTGACCAAAGAGTTAGTTTCCATTTTATCGGAAGGTTTCGAATGCGCTGTGCAAAATTTTTGATCATCTCATCACATATCCAGCCCCTCTAACAGTCTGGATATACTCCTCCTTATCTACACCATGTAATTTGTTTCGTAAATAGCGAACATATACATCAACAATATTTGTTTCTACAATCGCATCGTAACCCCACACTTGCTCTAAAAGTATATCTCGTGTAAGTACGCGGTTAATATTCTTCATAAACATGAGTAATAACTCAAATTCTTTGTTCGTTAATTCAATGATTTCATCATTTTTTCTTAGCGTTCTTGATTCTACATGTAACTGTAAATCTTTAAAAGCAAGCAAAAGTGTTGGCTTACTTTCTTCTTTTTGTTCGCGTCTAAATATAACACGTATTCGTGCAAGGAGTTCTTCAATTGCAAATGGCTTCGGTAAGTAATCATCAGCGCCGCTATCTAATCCTGTAACACGATCCATAATACTATCACGCGCTGTTAACATAATGATGGGAGTATTCTTCGTCGCACGCAGTCTACGACATACTTCAATCCCATTGAGTCCTGGTAACATCAAATCAAGAAGTATAATATCATAGTTCTTCTCTATGGCTGCTTCCAATCCTTTTCGCCCATCGTATTGTACCTCTACTGCATATCCTTCATATTTTAATTCTAACTCTAAAAATTCAGCTAAACTTTCTTCATCTTCAATTATTAATATATGATGCAACCCTAATTCCTCCTATATTATTAAATGAATGATCAATCCTAATCCAAATAGAATCGCAATCATTTGATGTATGTTTCGATATAATACCGATTTTTTTCTGTCTTTAACCTTATTCAAAAGAATTCCAACAACTCCTAGCAATACTAAGCTACCAAAAGCAAATATGCCGCTGTAAATCTGTATCATATGGTGATTTCCCCTTATAAAAAAATAAACTCCATGTGTTGTTGCAACAGCTAATATAGCATAACCGATAAACATATGATATTTCTTTGCTAACATATATAATTCTTTCATATACTTGAATCCGGGTATTTTATTTTTGTGTAAAAACAGCCAAATATGACGTAAAAACCAAAGTGATGCAGCTGCAATCGCACCATATTCACCAAGAGAACCAAGATTTTTATTTACGCTTTTTAATCCTATTTGATCTCCTAGCATAAAGTTTACGATAAACATTGTAACACTAAATGCAATCACACAAGCTCCTGCGATCTTTATAAACAAATTAAAAATTTGACTTCCGAACGTTTTCTTCATTTTGCATCCCTCTTTCAATTTCAAAACATCACTACATTCCAAATTGTAGCAATCAAAAAAGAAAAAAGAATGAAAGAAAGATTAGAATAAGATGAGAAATACTTTATGTGAACTAAAAAACAAATTTCCCACCGTAATTTTTATATGTATAGATTTTCTTTCGCCAGTGTAATGATCCTTTGAATAAAAGGTTCTTTTGCATTAGTATACGCCACTCGATCAAATGGATACTTCATAGCAAGCTCATATTTTAATTGTTTGTATTCCACACGTGCCCATTCATGATTTCTCATAAAATCACGAAATAATAAATTGTTTTTCCAATCTTGACCACCGTGCGTATAGACGTGTAAATGATGTGTACCTGCTCTCCATTTCCCTTTTCTAAAAAAACGCCTTTGCGGAAAAGGTTTATGAAATACATATTCATATCCTATTGTTTGCAATGGTTCTATCCAATGATCAACTAATTTTAAATCTTTAACACCTATCATCATATCAATAAGAGGTTTAGCATCTAACCCTTCTACTGACGTACTTCCGATATGTTCAATCGCTAAGATGTCCTTTTTTAGCAATGTGATAAATTTCTCTTTCTCCTTCACAAATTCCGTATGCCAATTTAAATTATACGGTTCAATGATTATTTCTTTATCCATCTTTTACTCCTTTCATAATAATTACATAGCTTTAAAAGTAATTCTTTTTAACTAATCAAAACAGGATTTTTATTACTCTCCTCGAATTTATTAATATTTAATCTCATTATATAAAATAAGAGGTGTAAAATGAACGAAATTCCAGTCACACTTAGCTTTGATGATGTAACTTTTAAATTAAAAGAATATCAAGATTTTGAATGGCTTGTGAAGCTTGGTAGAGTGTTTACTGTATTTGATCAACAAGATTCTGGCAATATATGCTTTGGTATTGAAATAGATGGTCAGAAAAGATTTGTTAAATATGCTGGTGCAAAAACAATGGAGTATTCGGGAAATCCAGATGCCGCTGTTACTAGATTAAAAGAAGCTATTTTTCTTTATGAAGAATTAAAACACGATCATCTAATCGAATTAATTGATCATTATGAAGTAGAAAACGGTTATGTGGCAATCTTTAATTGGTTTACCGGAGAATGCCTTCATTCCCATTGGTCATTTCCACCACTAGCGAAATATAGTAATCCTAGTTCTCCGTTCTATCGCTATAAACAATTATCAATTGAAGAACGTCTTATTTCACTAGATCATATTTTTTCTTTCCATGTTCATGTTGAAAGAAAAAATTATGTAGCAATAGATTTTTATGATGGAAGCATTTTGTATGACTTTGAAACAAAGATAACAAAGATTTGTGATATCGATTTATATCAGAAGAAACCTTATATCAATACAATGGGAAGACTTTGGGGATCATCACGATTTATGTCACCTGAGGAATTCGAACTTGATGCAGTGATTGATGAGAAAACAAATGTATTTAATATGGGAGCAATCGCTTTTGCGTTCTTAGGAGGGGAACTCGATCGTTCTTTCACTAAATGGGAAGCAGGGAAAGAATTGTATGACGTAGCAGCTCGTGCGATAGAAAAAAATAGAAATCAACGTTATGCATCAGTTGAAGAATTTCACTTAGCATGGGAATTTGCTCGAAACAAATAACAATTCAAAAGTAATCACAGTCCTCATTCCAATAATTAAAACATGAAGAAGTTGTATTTTTCCGGTATAATACTTATAGTACTGAAAACTACAATAATGAGGCATGCTAGATGAATTTTGTATACATTAACCAAAACGTATTAAATAATCTGCTTTACATTTTAAGCAGCATCTTTGTTTTTTATTTTATATATAATAATGAAATATTTTTTAAAAACTATAAAAAGATTCTTATCATTATATGCACTAGTATACCATTGATTTTATGTATGAAATTCCCTATATACATAGACGAAAACTGCGTTCACGACTTAAGACAGATCCCTTTTTTAATAGGTACACTTTATGGTGGTTTACCAGTTGGGATCGCTTTATTATCTATCATGTTATTGATTCGGTTTGTTTTTTATGGTGTTAACTTTTTAACAGTTATTGTTTATATTACCATGCTTATTTTCACTGCCTATTCTTCTTCTAAATTTAATCAATTAAACAGAAGAAAGAAGCTTATCATGTCAATGACTTTACCTTTTTTCCTTGCTTTACTTACAACCTTTATCGCTGTTGTTCTGTCAGATTTCCCAATTACAAATTCATATATCACTTATTTTATTCTACTCCCTCCAATTGTCATGTTATTTGTTGTATATATAAATGAGGTTTTAAGAGATGCCGTTATTATGAGGTCTAAATTAGTAAAGATGGAGAAGATGGAGATTGTGAGTCAACTTGCTGCGAGTATTTCACATGAAGTAAGAAATCCTCTTACCGTAGTAAAAGGTTTTACTCAACTCCTTAAAACTCCAGATTTACCACAAGAATCGCGAGAACAATATATTGAACATATTCTTGGAGAGCTAAACCGCGCTCAGGTTATCATTGATGACTACTTAACATTTGCTAAGCCAGCATCACAAAAAGTTGATAACATTGTAATAGATCAAGAATTAAAAAGAATAATAAGTATGATGATGCCATTATGTAATATGAATTCTATAAATGTTTCTGAGAATTTAGTAACAGGTTCCATCACTGGGAATACACAACATTTTCAGCAATGCTTTTTAAACTTAATAAAGAACAGTATTGAAGCGATGCCAAATGGCGGAAAACTAAGTATCAAATCATCTGCTTGTGAAAACAAAATTACTATTGTCATTAAAGATAGTGGAATTGGGATGACACAAGAGCAAATCAATCGATTTGGTGAACCTTATTTTAGTACAAAAACAAGAGGAACAGGTTTAGGTACGATGGTTGCAGTAAAAATCATTGAAACGATGAATGGTACTTTAGATATAAATAGTATTGTTAATAAAGGAACCACTTTAACGATCACATTTCCACAAAATAATGAGATTGCTAAAAAACACTAACATTTTGATTTAAAAGGAGCTTCCTATGCTCCTTTTTGCTTTTCACTACATAAATTGAAATTTTAATCAATGTTTTTTCTCCATCCCCCACTGATTATTAGCCTTCACTAATCAGGTATTTACTAACATTTCATCTCCCGCCTAACTTCATTGTTTTCGATGATTTTTAAAGCGGGAATATTACTACTAGTTAATACAAAATAAGATATGCTTTTCATAAACCTTGGCTTAAATTATTTATATATGAACCCTCCTATAAAAGGTCCTGGCTATAGCTAACTTGAAGGTATTCCTTCTTTACTCTATTTTTTATTACCTAACATAGTTGTACCACTTCTCGTATATTTACTCATTAGGTTTTACATTCGCAAGACTCCATCCGCATCAATCACCGGTACGGAAAAATAATTCGAAATATTTAGGAGGGATAACTTGAGCGCTCACTACTCTTTCACATATCAATTATCAAACGGAGCCTGATAGCTCCTTTCCCATTAAATATTTAGCACAATAAACGCATATAACTTCGAAATAAATATACTTTTTTATGGGTAAAGAAAAAGTCTCATCTCAGTATGAATAAAAGCAAACTGCTGAATCATTTCATTTAGGCATCTCGCTGCTTTTGTAGGAATTTGATGCTTTACGTTATCAATGAATTTTAATTCATTACATGGCAATTTTTCATGTAGTAATTTGGCATGACTATAAAATATTTTATCTTTCTTACCATACACCAACAAAACCGGAAGCTGAATATTTCTAAGCTGATTAGTACAATCATAATGCAAACTATAACAATAATACTGCCAGATATTTTTGCCATTCCCTTTTCGTGCCTCTTTAAACATCTTTCTGAACAATTTATGTGTATTTGAGTTGCTCCATGAAATAGACCATGCTAAAAATGAAACTGCCCCCGCTTTCGCAAGTTTCACGCCAAGTGAAATCTTATTCTTTAGATATCCATCCCTCACTTCTGACATTCCCCCGATTAGAATACCTCCTAACGCTCTTTCAGCAAAGGCCAATAAAAATTCTAATGCGACAGAGCTTCCAGTCGAATATCCACATACAAATGCTTTCTTAATCTCTAAATGATCCAACAAACATCTAATGTCTTCAGCAATCAGTGGATAGGTTATCGGTTGTTTTGAATACTGACTCCTTCCGTGTCCTCTAATATCAAAAGCAATCACCTTAAAATTTTGGGATAATCCCTCTATTTGATACTCAAAATTCACACATGTAAGTACAGGAGGATGAATAAAAACAATAGGAACCCCTTTTCCCTTAACGATATAGTACAGACTACTACCATCTACATCCAACATTGGCATGTATGTAATCACCTCAACAATCTAAAATTATTCCCCACTTTTTTTCAAAAAAACAGTAGCTCTAAAAAATGATGCATACTAAAAATTGATTTTAGTACATGAGTATTTTCCTTTTGTTATTAATTTCTTTATAATTTGTTAGCTATAAGCTGTCGATATTATTCTGTTATACGTTCCTGATAACGCTGAAGCTGATTTTCGTTTGAAAAAAATGAATTTAGTCGCTCCTCAAGTTTTTCTTTTAATCTTTTCATTTATTTAGACAGAAAAACAGATGGTCTTTTTTTTGAATGTTATGCTATAAAATAACCTCTTACAGTACACTTGACGATGTGTCTTTTCACTCATTTCTGTTATTATGTGGCACTTCTTTTTTTCTATTCTGGCAACTATTTAGAATAAATTACGATGGATTTTTCTTATGAATCACACATAAAATTACAATAATTCTTTTTAATCCCATTTTTCAATATACTGCATCTCATTGATTAAATAAACATTATGTAAATGAATTTTAAATCCTTATTTATCTGTGCATGTTTCCCTTTGTAATGAGTAAACTTAGGGTTTTTAGGAAAAAAGAATCAAGAAATGTTAGCATAAATTCCGATAAAATATTGCAACATAAATCATGTGAAATTGAACTTAGTGTTTCTTTTTCCTAATTATCTTTACAGGGGGTAAAAAATGAATACTCTTAACTTCTTGATGTCACTATTCAATTCTGGAAGAAGAACTCAGCAAATGTTTAAATTATTTAGAAATAGACGGAATAACAATAGAAGCTGGATTTGGTTTTCTTTACTAGGATTAGGAACAGTTTTTAGTGTAGTAGCAACACGTAATTCAAATATGATGAAACCTATTCAACGTTTGTTCCAAGGTGTTCAAAATACAACAAAAACATTTATTCCATCCAAAGTAAATTTGGCAAATATAGAATTTGCCGATGAAATTACGCCTAACAGTCAAAAGAGACTGGGTAATCAAAACCAATAACTATCGTGAATAATAAAAACTCGCTTTTTAGTCACAAGTATTTACAATATTAAAAAATCATGTAAATTAAACGGATTTTCCGGAAATTATCTTTATTATTTCGGTGAAATTTCAACATAAAAAAAGGAGCATAGCAGCTCCTTTTTTTATGTTGAATCTCGTATTGATACTAAAAAAGTATCTTTAATGGTTTTTCTGATTACATGATTCTGTGACGAATGATTCAAAAGTTATATGTTTTTAATACCCTCAGCCCCAGCAGCTGCATCCAACAATAATTAATAAAATAAATAACACAACTAATAAAGCAAAACTTCCACCAAAACCACAAGAACCACCGAAACTCATATTCTCTCCTCCTTTTAGTATAAAACTAATGGATAATGAAATTGATCGTTTATTAACAGGTTCGTATTATACAGTATGTTTCTATGTCATTTTTGAGCATGTCTTGGATAAATTTAAAAAGACATTCCTCTGAGTGCCTAAATTTCATCCCAATAATATCCAGAAAACTTACAATGGATACCAAAACCCTTTGAAAATATTGAACTTTAGGTAAATGGCCAGTACTAAAATTATAATGCCGATAACGAGCCCTAGATAATCCTCTTGTTTTGCTTTTGTTGTAAAATACCATGTTCGCTTCTCTTTTTTTCCGAATCCTCGTAAGTCCATTGCATTTGAAACCGTATCAATTCGCTCTAAAGAATGAATAACAAGTGGCCAAAAGATGAGTACCCGATTTTTAATACGTTCCCAAAAATTCGTCTCTCCTCTTTCAAATGGTACACCTCTTGCTTCTTGAGCGTGCTTAATCAATTTGTATTCCGCTTGTATATGCGGTATGTAACGAAGCGCAATGTTTATTGCATAGGCAATCTTATATGGTAAGCCAATTTTATGCAGGCTGCTAGCGAACTCACTTGGATGTGTCGTGTATATGAAAATAAGTGTAAATGGTAATAACGTAAAATACTTTAATGAGAGCGTAAGAGCATAAAATAGTGTTTCAAATGTAATCGTAGCATATCCAATATGCAAGAATGCTGTACTTGTACCAGTTAACTCAGATCCATGAGTTGGTGTAATCAATAAAATCATCATTGAATTTAGCATACTAAATGTGAAAATAGCACTAAATATAATTACAATTTTTTTTATAGGGATTTTAGCGATCACTAATCCTAAACAACCAATGAAAAACAAGCATAATAAAATACGAAAATCAAAAAATATAAACGTAAGAGTCATCCAAATTATAAATAACAACAATTTAATTGCGCCGTCCATACGATGAAAATATGTATGATTATCTATATAAAATAAATCTGATTTATTCATAATCCCCTCTCCTTTTTGCCTCCATATACATTTGTACAAAAACGTCTGGAAAAGGAATTTCACTCAAATTCGCTAAAGTTGTTAGCGAACTCTCCTGTAAATTAGCTTGTTGTAATACTTCGCTATTTGCTAATACGTTTGGAACAGTATCATTAGCAAGTATTTTCCCTTTATGAAGGACAACTGCACGGTCTGCATATTCTAAAGCTAAATTCATATCATGTGTAATAAAGATGAATGATATTCCTTGTGCCGCTAGTAGGTTTATACAAGACATAAATTGTTTATAATGAAAATAATCTTGTCCTGCTGTTGGCTCGTCTAATATGATAAGCTTCGGATTCCTTGTTAAAACCGATGCAATGGTAAGCCTCTTTTTTTGTCCGTAACTTAACGCTTGAATAGGCCAATTTCGGAATGGATATAATCCACAAATTCGCAATGCATCTTCCACGCGTTTATTTATTTCTGCGCTAGAAGTCTTCTTTAATTTTAATGAAAAAGCAACTTCATCCCAAACAGTAGATTGTGTAATCATGTGATTAGGATTTTGCATGACATAGGAGATCACTTCTCCACGCTTTCGAATAGACCATGAACTTATATTTTCATTATCAAGTACAATTTCCCCTTCCTTCGCTTTGTTCATTCCCGTTAATGTATGTGCAAATGTAGACTTACCTGCACCATTATGGCCTAATAATGCTACAATTTCTCCCTTTTGTATAGAGAGTGTTATATCCCTTAATGTAAAAGCTTTTTGCGAATATGAAAATGATATATTTTCTATTTCACATAAGATTTCTTTTTTTTGTTGTTCTTTAAACATGGTAGAATTTAACACCCATTGCTTAATCGCTTTATTCACATTTTCATGATCTAAACTTTCAATTGGATATAATTCTTCATCTAAAATATTCATTCTTATATTTTTTAATGCTTCAATATATACAGGTTCTCTTAACCCTATTTTTTGTAGCATGTTTGTTTGTAAAATTCTTTTTGGTGAATCAACCGCTACAATTTTCCCTTCTTCTATTAATATGATTTTATCAAGGTCTAATTTTAATATTTCTTCTATTCTATGCTCAATAATAACAACTGTTTTATTAAATTGTTGATGCACCTTTCGTATAAGTTCTACTGTTTTCAAACTACTCATGGGGTCTAAGTTTGCTAATGGCTCATCAAATAGTAATATGTCAGCTTCTGTTGTTAACAGTCCAGCAAGAGAAACAGTTTGTTTTTGACCACCAGATAATTCATGCGGGCTTCGTAGATGAAACGTATGCATCTGTACTTTCTGTAGTGAGTCCATAACAACAGCCTTCATTTTCTCCTGTTCTACACAATCGTTTTCTAATGAGAAAGCAACATCTTCTCCTACGGTTAGACCAATAAACTGAGAATCTTGATCTTGTAAAATAGTTCCTACATGCTTGCTTTGCTCAAAAATACTACCTTTTCGCGGATCCTTACCACATATTGAAATGTTCCCAGTACTTGATCCCTCATATGAAAAAGGGATAAGCCCATTTATACAATGGGCCAATGTTGATTTTCCTGATCCACTTCGACCGGCAATCAATACTTTTTCACCTGGATAAATACGGAATGTAACATCCTTTAAAGTAGGTTCTGTCACTTGTTTATATTGAAATGTAAATTGTTCAAAGGAAATAATCGGCTTCATTGTAATCTCCCTACTTTTCAATCTTCAAATGTGTATGTTTTTTATTTGCTTTCGCTAATCCCAGTGTGATTGGTAAACCAAGAATTAAGAATACAAGGATATCTGCAATCGTTGCACCGAATACTTGAATAACAATTTTATCCAAAGGCTCACCCATAACGATAATATCAAAAGCACCGGCAAATATGATTGCAACGACAATCCCGATTAAACCTGTTATAGCAAAATATGAAATATCTCGATTACGAAATGTTCCATTTTTCACACTGAAACTTGCTCGTTTTTGTACAAGTCCCATCGTAAATCCAATAATACCTGAGCTAAGTACCCATCCCCACCATATTCCCCATCCAGCGATGGTATCTGTCACTATATGACCGATAAGACCAATCAAAAGTCCTGCAATCGGCCCGAAAATCGCACCAAAAATTGTTAATATAGCCAAAGCAGGCTTTATAAATGTGTTTGGTGCAATTGAAAATCCCCATAGACCTAATACACCATATATTGCAGAACCGATTCCAATTGCTACGACTAATTTTGTAGATAATTTGTTCATATGAATTCCCCTTTCATTCTAGTTAGTTTATATTAGTCCTATATGTATAAGAAAATTAAATTATGCGTCTTCACTTCCTTTCTTCTCAATTTCTCAATAAAAAATGACCCCTTTTATAAGAGGTCATTTTTTATTGAGATATGATCCTCTTATCTTTCAAAAGACAATATGTCTTTTGCGGAATTAGCACCTTCCTATTTGTATGAATAAATAGGGGTTGCTGAGGTTTCATAGGGCCGTTCCCTCCACCTCTCTGGATAAGTATTCGCTTGTAATTTGTATTATTGCATTAACGCAAGTTAATTTCAATATTTTTCTCGCTATTTTTATTTTTCTTAAAACAATCAAATAAATCATTGTATCCTTATCGGAATTATGGAATAATCGACATAACAAAACATGTTAACGGGAGGAATTTGACATGAAAGTAATCGGATTAATTGGTGGATTAAGTTGGGAATCAACGTCTCTTTATTATAAACATATTAATACACTAACTCTATCTCAGTATAATCATAATGCAAAGCTTGTTCTATATAGCATGGATTTTGGCGAAGTGACAAATTTATTACAAAATCAACAATATGAGGAAGTGCAAAATCAACTCGTTCAAGTAGCAAAAAAAATAGAGTGTTCCGGTGCAGATTGTATACTTATGTGCTCAAATACAGTACATCAATTTGCGGAAGAAGTAGAACAAGCAATCTCTATCCCCCTTCTTCATATTGGTGATGTCAGTGCTGAAGAAATTGTTGAACATGATGTGAAACGGATTGGTTTACTTGGAACAAAACAAACAATGGAACAGGACTTTTATAAAACAAGACTAGCTAATTATGATGTTGAAACAATTATTCCGAAAGAAGATGAACGAAATTTCATTCATCATGTCATTCTTCACGAATTGAGTAAAGGGATTATTTCACAGCAATCTAAAGTACGTTTCTTACAAATCATTCAAAAACTTATTGAAAATGGTGCAGAAGGAATTTTATTAGGTTGTACAGAAATACCGTTACTTATTTCACAGAAAGACATTTCTATTCCTGTATTTGATACTGCTTTTTTACATGCAAAAACTGCTGTACAATTCGCTGGATAATAGATAAACAACTGTATAATTTATAAGAACTCTTTAACTCTCAAAATAAATTAATATATAACAAAAGCTATCTTACAAATCATAAGATAGCTTTTTAACTCTATTATTATATGAACCGGAAAGTAATATCCTCATAAAGCCCCTGTTATAGGTAACATTGCTGCACAAGAAGTAACTTGCTCACTTTGAAACATTGGTAAATAGATTGTAACTGATGTTCCTATTCCTACCTCACTCATAATACTAATTCTTCCTTGATGACTTTCAATAATTTTATAACTGAGCATTAGTCCAATCCCAGTTCCTTTCTCTTTCGTACTATAAAAAGGTTCACCAAGTCTTTTAATTCTTTCTTCAGGAATTCCTACGCCCTCATCAACCATATTAATCGTAACTTCTTCACGCTCTGATTTTTTTACATAAATAGAGATTTCCCCTCCATTTGGCATTGCTTCAATTGAGTTTTGTAAAATATTAATAAAAACTTGTTTTAATTGATTTTCGCAGCAATCAATCATTAATTCTTTTGATTCTATATGCAGATCAATTTGAATATTTGTCATGATTGCCTTCGTGTTGATTAATGAAACGACATTTTTTAATATCGAGCAGAGGTTTTTCTTTTCAGTTGAAATGACATCAGTTTTTGCAATCGATAAAAACTCATGAAGTATAGCTTCAATTCTTTCGATTTCTGATAGCATAAGATCAAAATATTTATCTTGATCTTCTTGGTTAATTTGAAATAATTGAATAAACCCTTTGATTACGGTTAATGGATTTCTAACTTCATGTGCTACCCCGGCAGCTAACTGTCCAATTGCTGCAAGTGTATCAGATTTATTCAATAACTCCTCAGTCTTTTTCCGCTCGGTAATATCTCGAACGATTATCATAATCTTATCTTGTAAGAGTGGTAAACATCTAGCTTCAAAGAAACTAACACTTCCTTTAAGTGTTAACGGATATTCAACAATAACTGTCGATTCCTTTTGTTGTACTTGATGAATTGCTTCTTGAAATTGTTGTGCTACAGGTGATGGCAAGACTTCATAAAATTTCTTCCCCATAAAGGATTCTGCAGGTACGTAAAACTTAGCTGGTGAACCTGCTTTATAGTCTATAATTGTTCCATCAGCCTCAGTTAAGAAACACAAATCCGGTAATGCTTTAAAAATAAGCTCTAACTCAGAAGTTTGCTGTTTTAATTGCTCTTCAATTCCTTTTCGATGAGTAATATCAACTCCAACTGCCCAATAACTATAACCAGGTACTGGGAACTGCTCCGAAATATTTGACCACATGATTGTTTTTATTTCCCCATTTTTGCATGTTAAATTCATTTCCCAATCTCGAAAACTTTTTCCGCGAATCGAAAATTTCTTTTGAAGTTGTCTGCGATAACTTTCATCAGGATATAACAGTTCAAGTGCTTTGGGATTTCCAACGATTTCTTCTGCAGCATAGCCTGTTACGAGCTCGCATTCACGATTCCATAATATAAAATTCCCATTTTTATCAAGAGCATCGACCATAATGGGCATATTTTGTAAGATTGTATGTAGCTGTTCTTCTTTTTGAGAAAGTAAATGTATATTTTTTGTTTGGTTTTGAAGTTTATTCATTGCACCATCTACAATGAGATTTGAAAGCATTTCGAAGTATTTATAACAAGTACGGATGTCATTTTTAATTGCACAAACAATAAATGATCCAAGGTGTTGCTCATGTAAAAAGATAGGGATTTCAATTTTTGTAAGTTGTATATTTTCTTCTTGATTCATACCAAATGAAAAAACACATTCCATATTTTGATCAAGAAGTTGATGTGAAATGTTTGTTAATTTATAAAATTGTTCTGCCATGGTTTCTATTGTGTTCACATCAATGAGTTCCAATAGCCGCGCATTCATTCTCTTTCCACCTCTATATGTAAATTTAATACCAATTTTTACTCACGCCTCTCCATTATACGAATAATGTTCTTATAGGTATATAGAAAGAGCATAATTATTCAAATAAATTTTATTTTTCAATCAAAAATTATTTGAAATGATATATAATCTTATTAATATAAATATGTAATGATCTAAATATTCACAAATTATTCACAAATTATTTGTGAATCATATACAATTATTCCAATATATTCTATATAATAAAATGCAATAAGGTATTCTATGTATCTCATAGAATACCTTACCCCTAATAAAAAATAAAAAAGAATCCTTGATGGATTCTTTTTTATTTTTTTACCATGACATATTGATAAAGAGCATGTGCAACTCCATGTTCTTCATTCGATAATGTTTCATAGTGACAAATCCGTTTGATTTCGTCCACTGCATTTCCCATTGCGATAGATATATGTGCCTTTTCCATCATAGAAATGTCATTTAGCCCATCACCTATTGCAACAGTATTTACCACCGGAATATTAAGATGTTCTGCTAAAGTATATAAACCATTCCCCTTTTGAGCGTCACAATGATTAATCTCTAAATTATGCCAATACGAAGCAGTAATTGCTAGCTCTGTATTATGTTGAAAATGCATTTTTAATTTTTGTAATTTCTCTTCATTATAGGAGAATGGTAAAAGCTTATGCACATAAATCTCTTCTTCTAATATCGATTTACAACTTTCTGTGATATGAAATGCTGTATGTTCAAGATACAATGCTGCGATGACTTCAAGCTCTTGCTGATCAATATCTTTATTTGACCTTTTTATCCATTCTATTTCATGATTCACACTTTCTTCACCATATGCCGGAACGTATACTCCTCGATCTGTATACAGTTGATAATACATCCGATTTTGTTCAAGATATTCAACAATTTCAAAGGCATGTGTATTTTGAATAGGGTATCTCTTCATCATTTTTTGATCCACATAAATAAGAGCACCGTTTTCTGCAATAATAGGACATTGTAAATCAGCTTCCAGTAGTAAACGTTCAATATCTACGAGAGAACGTCCTGTACAAATCGCTACTACATGCCCCTGCTCCTGGCATTTTTGAATAGCTTCTGCATTTTCTTTACTAATCATTTTATTTCTTGAAAGAAGAGTTCCATCTAAATCGATTGTAATTAGTTTCATTGTTCCGTCACCACTTTCTATAAATAAACATGCTTGTATAAAGTGAAACTTAAATCAGTGGAGCCCACTAAATATTCGTCTTCACTAATCAAGATTTTACAGGCAGTTGATTCCTCCAGTTCCTTCCACTAAGATTAAAGGTGGATGGCTTCCTATTCACAAATAGCGGGATAAATACACAAATTAGGTATCGTTTCCATATTCACTTTGTCAAACACAACTTAGTTATAATTTATGAAAAGCGTTTCAGGTCAAGAAATATTTTTTAGTTTGTTAAAAAAACATATTAAAAAAATGAAAACCCCTACTTAGAATAGGGGTTTTCATTTTTTAATATGCTTCATTTCTTTAAAAGGATAGGAAACCGCTTTAACGTTTGTTCATTCTCTAATATACAGTTCTCTAAATGAAAGGATGGTGAAAGTTCTAGCTTTTTAAAATTCCTAATAAACGTAGTTAATGCAACTTCAGCTTCTAAACGAGCAAGTGGTGCGCCTAAACAAAAGTGAGGCCCTTTGCCAAATGTTAAATGTTTTTCATTTCCAGGTCGATGTAAATCAAAGCAATCTGCTTGTGAAAATTTATTTTCATCTAAATTGGCAGCGCTTATCCACGTAACAATCATTTGTCCTTTTTTCATTTTTGGTCCAAATATTGTTGTATCTTCCGTTATAGTACGGGCTAATGTAACAGGGAAACGATAACGTAGTACCTCTTCTATCGCTTTAGGAATCAGCTCTGGACTTTCGCTTAACTCTTTGTATACCTTAGGTGCATCTACTAAAAAGCAATAAAAGCTATTAATAATAAGGTTTGTAGTGGTTTCATTCCCTGCGGCTAAAAGCCCTAATGAAAATGTCACAATTTCCTCATCAGTCAATCTTTCTCCCTCATACTCTGCTCTGATCAGGTCTGAAATAATATCTTCTTTCAAATGGTATCGTTTCTCTTGAACAATCGGGAGAAGATAAGATTTAAATTCATGTAAAGCAACTTCTTTCTGCTTATCTAAATCGCTAAACTTCTCTTTACTATATGGCATAAACAAAATATCTGACCACATCTTAATTTTTTTTCTATCTGTTGTTGGAACACCTAATAAATCAGAAATAACGGTTACAGGTAGAATTGCAGCAAACTGCTCTACAATATCAATTTCATCATAATTATTCATATCTTTCACAAGTTCATTTGCAATTGCTTGTATCTGTGGCTTCCACTGCTGAAGACTTCTTGGGGTAAATGCCTTTGAAACAATTGAGCGAACATTTCGATGCTCTGGAGGATCAGAAGAGTTTAAATTTACTCTTGTGTCTAAAGGCGGAACGGAAAATTGACGACGATCTCTTCTGCTTGAAAATAGGCGATAATCAGATAAAACACGGTTCACATCATTATATAAAAAAACATTCCATACATCCTGCTCCGCATCATAATAGACCGGATGATTTTCCCTCATATGCTTATACCACTCATAAGGGTTCCACAGCTCTTCTTTTGTTTTGAGCTTTGAAATTTCATGAACCAAAATTACATTTTCAGGCGAATTCATAGTTCTTTCCTCCCTTTTCTTTTAAAATAAAGTAATAGGTAGGCAGTTCAAAGATGTATAGACTAACATATGTTATTTTAACATATATACAGGGGATATTTACGGATATAAACTTGAGAAAAAATTAGGAGGATACATATGTATGTTGATATTTTACTACTCGCAGAATTAACTTCTGGACCAAAGTATGGTTATGAAATAAAGAAAAACATTCAAAATCGTCTTGGAGAAAATTTTGAATTGAATCATAACATGCTCTATCCTGCCCTTCGGCGTTTTGAAGATATGGGAGCAATTACAAAAAAGATTCATCAACAAATAGGTAAACCAAACCGTAACATTTACGCATTAACTCCTACAGGTGAAGAAATCTTTTATGAAATGATGCGAGAGTTTCCAGAGAAACTAGCTGCTAATGCTGCTGAATTTCTTGTACGTGTTGCACTGTTTGAGAAATTGGATTACGAAGCTCGTAAAGAAGTTTTAACGACTCGTCAAAATGTGCTATATACACAATTAACCTCTATTCAATCCCTAGCTGAAACTTCACTTTTTATTTCTGAGGTCATACAACATAGAAAATCATGTATTGAACATGAGCTAGCTTGGATTACTTCTCTTATGAAAAAAATATAAAAAATGACAAAAAAGCAAATATAGTGAATGAAAATGAAATTTATTATCAATAATATAATTAATAAAAGGGCAACCCGGTGCGGTTACCCTTTATCGTTTAAGCTTCAGGAATAAATGTTTTGCAATCCGTTTCTTCTGTTGTAGATGCTTGGTTACCTTTATGACTTACTACATAAATTGCATCTGCATTACATTTGTTTCCGTTACCCCAATATTTGCAGTTGTTTACTTCACATAAAACATCTTGTGCCATAAGTATCACACCTCCTTATCCTTTTATCATTAACAAATTTGAGAGGTACGATACTTCTATTTTTTTCTTTGTATTGATACTACGCTTGCTAATTATCATGAAAAATTGGACAAGAAAAACATTTTCCTTAAACTTTTTCTCTATTATATAATTAACTTATTATTTAAGAAATGATAAAGGAGATTGTATAATGAAAGATCCGTGGAACCCTACAACACAAGAAATTATTGAATGGGCTTATACAGAACATGCTGTTTTCCCTGAGCAAGACTGGGACTTATCGATATGCGATAATGCAGCAGAAATTATACTGAGTATTGCAAGTGATACAAATTGTCCCAATCAAACTTTTTTTCTTCACTGTTTATATCTATTAGTTGGAGATGCTATTCGAACTCGCGGAAATACATATAATATAGAATCTCTTCAAAACATCTTACAAAGTGCAACAAATTCAACGAATTCAGATATTTTTAAATGGGTTGAACGCTCCCGAACTCTTCTAGCTAAGCCAGAAACATTTTGTTACGACTTATGGTGTGACGGTGGTTTTGTTTATAAAATTGATAAAGCGAATGAAAAAAGGAGGACTCATCTTTCGTAATGGAGCCCTCCTTTTTTCATATTTTTCACACTGAAGCGTCTGCTAATTTTTTCAACGCTTCCATATTCCCACTTACAATTACATCAATATTTTTAGAAATAATCTTAATGTCCAAGTCCCACCACTTTATTTCTAACAATTCATTTATTACATCATTTGAAAATCTCTTTTTTATCTCAGTAGCAGGATTACCACCAACAATTGTATATGGTGGAACGTCTTTTGTTATAACCGCTTTAGCAGCAATAATTGCTCCGTCCCCTATCTTCACTCCGGGCATAATCGTCGCATCCATACCAATCCATACATCATTTCCGATAACCGTATCTCCTTTAAACGGTAAATCAGAAAGTGTAGGTGTGAATTTCTCCCAGCCATGACCGAAAATATTAAATGGATACGCTGAAAATCCATTCATTTTATGGTTTGCGCCATTCATAATACATGTAACTCCAGGTGCTACGCAGCAGAATTTTCCCATAACCAATCGGTCTCCAAAAAATTCATAATGGTATAGCACTTGATCTTCGAATGTTTCTTCATTTTTTGAATCATAATAAGAATAATCTCCAACAATAATATTTGGTTTTGTTATTGTATTTTTAATGAAATGAACACTCTTATTTCCTTCAATCGGATATTGCACATTTGAATTAGGATTCATGCTGGACAGCACCACCTTCATTTGAAGTTCCTACTACTGGTTTCAAATTATATATTGGCAAAATAAATAATGAACCAATAATAAATAGTAATGCTGTTCCTTCATACATTGTGCTAAGTGAAAATACTTCTTTTAATGAACCGGCAATACTCATCGTTAATACCATCGAACCCGTAAATAAAGGACTTAAAATCCCATTTACTCGTCCGATAAAGTCTGTATCCGAGTTTTGAATAATAAGCGTATTTATTCCAATTTGGATACAAGGAAGTGCTAGACCGCTGAAAAACTGAGCAATGAGTGTAATCCATAAATTTGTAGAAAATCCGATGATACCAATGCCAACGGCCTGTGCAAACATGCCTAAAATTAACATCTTTTGCGGAGCAACATTTTTGGCAAATACCATCGCTAACGCTCCTCCAATAATCATTCCGGCTCCATTTACAGTGAGTAGCCATTGTAAACTTTCTTTTGATAAACCTAATTGTTCAGTTACGATAAAAATACCTAGTGGCTGAATCAGACCAATCCCTAATCCTGCTGCCATAAAACAAATTCCGAGTAATGTTAGTGTCTTCTTTGCCTTTACATATTTAATTCCATCCACCATCTCTTGCAATAAGCTAACTTTTTTCTTTTCTTCTTGTTCTTCAATATCTCTTGGAAGAAATAGCAAGACTAAAGCCGCAAATAAAAAAGCAATTCCTGTCACAATAATAGAAGTGTAAATTCCGAAGGCTTGAAATATAAACGTGCCAAGTATAGGACCTAATACCATGAAAATCGCAAAAATGGTTTGATATAATGACATAGCCAACTGTACTTCTTCTGTAGATAGATGTTGTTTAAATAATTTCATACCTGAAGGCTGTGAAAATTGCGAAAGAATTGCAGAGATAAGTGTAACGAAAAATACTACCTTCCAAGTACCAAACATAAGTGTAAACAATACTGCAAATACTGATAACGAACTTAAGGCTTCACACCAAATCATCGTCCTTTTTGGCTTCCACCTATCTGCAAACGTTCCTCCTATAAATGAAAAGATAAAAATCGGCGCAAATTCAGCAACTGAAATCATTGAAATGGCAAACGCATCACCATTGGTCATTTCCATTACATACAGCAGTACCGCAAAGTTTCGGATCCAAATTCCTATCTGGAGAAATAATGCTGAAGCAATAATTGCTTGCACAAATCGATTTTTTAGTACTACAGATATATTACTTTTTTGTTTAGCTTCTATATTCATAGACATAATAAAGCCCCCTATTCTACATTCTGAATAGGAGGCAGCACCATCATCATATTATAAAAGTCAGTTTATTCGCAGTGCGAAAATACATCCCTTTTACATATAAAAATGTACATACTAATCCTATTCAGAAGAATATTTCGTTTTATAACGAAGATTTCTTAAAAAATAGAATTAGTTGATCATTGGGATGTCTTCACCCTTCCGTTTCGATTTTAAATGACACATACATACTCTATGTGAACGAAATACAATGTATGCACGTCTCAAATACCTATTCTAGAAAGTTAACGGCAATTCCTCTAAAGAACGCATTAAATAATTGCCTTGCCATTTAATTTTTTCGCGTTCCCCTTTTATTTGGATTTTAGGTATACGTTTTAACAATGTGGCAATTGCAATTTTTGCTTCTAAACGAGCAAGCGGGGCTCCTAAACAAAAATGACTTCCATGTCCAAATGCAATGTGGCGGTTATTTTCCCTCGTAATATCAAAAACGTCCGGATTCACAAAGACATTCTCATCACGATTTGCCGACGCTAGTGAAATGATTACCATATCCCCTTTTTGAATCTCTTGATCATGAATCATAAAAGGTTCAGTTGCCCAACGTGCCGTCGTAATTTCAACGGGAGAATAATAACGTAATCCTTCTTCAATCGCTGAATCAATAAGTTGGGGCTTTTCTTTTAATAACTGCAGTTGATCTGGATTTTCTAACAATGCTAATACCGTATTGGTTATAAGATTCACAGTCGTTTCATGTCCTGCGACAATAAGTAACATAATCATTGAATAAAGTTCTGGTGCACTTAATTTACTTCCTTCGCTTTCCACCTGAATTAATCCACTAACTAAGTCTTCTTTCGGCTCTTTCCTTTTTACATCCACTAAATATTGAAGATATGTAATAAACTCGGATAGTTTTTCTTCATTTTCCTTTATTTCCTCTGGTGTTTCAGGGGAAGCAATTACCGCATGAGACCATATTCTAAATCTTTCTTGATCATCTTTTGGAACGCCAAGCATTTCACTAATTACATTGATTGGTAATGGAAAGGCGTAGTCATTAACAAGATTTAGGGAATGCTTATATTCTACACGGTCTAATAAAGTATCCGCGATATTCTGAATACGTTCATCTAATTGTGAAATCATTTTAGGAGTAAAAGCCTTTTGAACTAGTGCTCGTAAACGACTATGATCAGGTGGATCTGAATTTAACATATGTTTCGTTAAGCGGTCACTATTTTCAAGAGAAAGAAATGGTTTTAATCTTTCTTGAGAAAATACATTTTCTGGATTTTTCTTTAAGCGAGAATCTTTTAAAAGTGGTAATGCATCTTCATATCTTGTAATAAGCCATTCTGTCCACAGTTCACTCTTATATACGAACAAAATTGGTTGTGATGCGCGTGATTCTTTATAAATTTCATAAGCATCTTCTTTAAAACCTGCAGAGGCTAACTGAATACCATCTTCTATTTTGAGGCCAACTTTGTTTTTAAAAAACATTGCATTCCCTCACTCTCATCTATTTGTAAAAAGCACTTCAACATATGAATTATAACTCATGAATAGTGGGAAAATTGTAAATTTTTCATTGCGATCTTACTTTATATATTGAAAAATAATTCATTTCAAAAAACAAACGATAAGAAGATATTTTCTTCTTATCGCCTATTAGTGTTTCTTTCCTACATTTTGTTTTATCACTAAGCAAAGCACATGAAATTACTAATTTGCTGGTATCGGTAACTTACTTTCCGGCGACGTCCGGCTTGCCAAGTATATCCCGATACTCCATTTCTTCTCACTTCAGTTGGGAAAAACCATAAATCTCTTCCGAATGGTCCTGGTCGATGCAATCGTAAATATCCCCATCTGCCTAAACAATTACACATCCATGATTTCATATTACTACTTTGTGCAGGAGTGGCGAATGTTGATGGTAAAGATGGTACTTGTGATGGCGGTGGTGACGTCGGAGCATCTTCCGCATCATCAGGTCTATATTCTTCAAGCTCCACATCTCTTAGTTCATCAGATGTTTCATAACCAGAAGTTTGTGGGTTATAATATGCTGTTTGATTATAATCTACATATGGAAAATACGTTGGTTGATTATACATTAAAAAACTCACCTCTTATGATTAATTACTTTATCCAATCATATGTTGTATTGCTCCTATGGGAAGCTTATTTATATAGCCCAAAATAGAAGTTGAGAGATTCTATTTTGAAATAACTGTAAAACAATAGAGGTGTTCTCATTTCCTTTTCCGAACAAAAAAGCCCAATTTTTCAACTTTAATGCTGAGAAATTGGGCTTTTTAAAATGGACACTGTAAAACCGTACTTTCCTAACGGTTCCTCTTCTTCAACTTAACGCTATAATAGCGCATTGCTTTTAATGTACCTTCCATTTCAAATACACCTTGCTGGATTAATGTACGCAAGCGATATTCAAGAAAAACATCTCCAATTACTTGCTCAATATGCCCAAGAACTTCTCCTACTAATCTTGGTGCCTTACAGAAAGATCTTGTTGTTTCTAATCTTTCTGCACATTCAATAATGAAAGAATCGAAATAATCTTCTTGTACGGATTGAACTTGGTTTTCATTCCAAATTCGTAATAAATCCGTAGTTTCAGAGAGTAATTCCCATTCTTGTTCAAAAGTTTTTCGTGCTTCATTAGCCAGTGATGAATCTTTTCCGTACTTTTCATAAATAACTGCTAGTTTCTCTGAAGATAACCCTCCTGTCCCGCGTATATCATAGCCTTCTGGGAACAGTTCTCTATATGCTTCAGATGTGTTAATTACACGAATATTATCTCGATCTTGTAAATGTGCAAGGACAAAACAAAGGCCCACATGTTCATGTGCATTATCAGCTTTCCAAATTGTAATTGGTATATCTTGAGGAATAGACTGTAATTCTTTCATTGATTGTCTGAATGTTAATAAATATTCTTCTTCAAAATAAAGATCATAAGAGTTTAAACTTCTAGATAGCCATTGCTGGCGAGCTACTTGTCCAGCTTCTAACTTCAATTGATGAATTGGGCCGATAGAGAACGCATCGGAGAAAAGAATAACATAGTCTTCTGTTAAATTAGCTTGTTTCAGCATATGTTTAATACACCCAGCTGGCGAGTCACCAAATGTAATATGTACATGTTTACTCTCTTTAATATGTAGCTTAGGTTTTTGTGATTCAATGAGTTGTTTTGGGATTTCTGTTAAAATGTCCATTCTATCTTCGCTTGGCTCTGTTTCCATTAAATCAAGTTGAATTAAGATGCAGCGGAGTAATGATTTTGCTTCATCTTCTGGCATATTATCGATTACTTTACTTAAATTATCTATCATGTACTTCCCTCTATTCGTTTCTAAAATAATGTAATTTATAGTGTAACATATAATGAGACGCATGCTATTCTTTTCATCTAATAATTGCTAGGAGAAATGAAAAAGATAAAAAAGCACACAATGGAATAAACAACATTGTATCCATTTTCGCAAAATATGTATCTTTTTTTCTTTTAAATATGCCAAAGTAATTGAATTCTCCAACCACTCTTAATCCAAATACAAACATACAAATCCAAGAACCGATTTGAACGATGACATGTGGAATAAAAGAGGAAACAACATTTGCCTGTAATAATAAAAGTCACGCTGCTATACATAGTAATAGCGCAACTAATAATGTCATACCAGTTCCAGGAGTAAAAGCTTTTTCTCCTGACTCAGTTGGAATCGCTGCCTTTATTCCCCATTTCTCGCCAAATGCCCAGTAAACATGTAATAAACTAATACATACTAAGAGACATGCTGATATAGTGATGATAATGAGCAATATTAACACCTCCATCAATGTGTTTCTTTTAAGATTAAGAATATTCAACCAAACAACAATTAGCAATCTATTTCTAAATTGTTCACAATACCGCCATTTGTAATGTTATTTAATCTTCAATCTTGATATTCTGATACCGTATAAAAACAATTGAATATAAAGTCATTAAGTTTTACTTGTAATTAGCAGGCGTGTACATTGGTTAAGTTGCATATTTATTTAATTCCTTTCACTGGGTTGAATTTCCTAAGTGAAGATGCTATTTTAGATCATTAGATGAAATTATATGTTCTATTTTTATATCTTCAATCTTTTTCTTTATTTCGTTACTGATTTCTATTTGTTTTTCTCTTTGCTCATCTAATATCTCCTCTTTAATCCCTTCTAAATTCAGTGCAATTTCATATATTGCTTGTAGCTTCCCTTCTACAGGTTTATTTTCAGCTTTTTGTATATAGTAAATTGTCATTCCTAAACCTACAGAAACTATAATACTTGCAATGGCCATATTACTTAATTTTCTCATAGTATTCTCTTCTTATCATTAATCATATATTCTCTTCTACGTGAAAATTTCCAATAATTAAGATGTTTAATATATTAAAGTGAAAACCCGCAATACCCCATCGAATTGTATACAGGGGCGTTGCGGGTTCAAATATTGGTATAAAAACATCCTCTATGCATTATAACGATTTCTTCGTCGTTCCATCCTTGTTTGTCCTTGCATTGTTTCAACTTCATGATGTTGCTGCTCTGTTTGCGTTGTATGATACGTTGCTGTCTTTTCTTCACGATTTGGTTCATACGTACGTGTTTCTTTTGAGTTAGAAGATTTTCTACTAAACTTTGGCATCTTCACTTTCAATCTTGGTAAACTCGGAATACGAATTTTAAAATTCGGTTTAATTCGTTTCTTTTTTTGTTTGAATAGATTTGTTTTTTCTTGTTTTTCATTGATACTACCACGCTTTAGCATGTTGGCAAACAATCCACCAAGTAAAAATCCAACTACTAGCAAAAGTAAATACAGTCGTTCTGAAGTCAATAAGTTCATAATACGTCCAAGAACGACTAATGATTTGGCTTGTTTAATATCCCATAATAAGCCACCCCATAATGCCAGTAACCCTAAGGTAATTGCATAGGTGCGGAACCGGAATAATAATGGAATTACCGCAATACATGCAGCGATTTTTGCGTTTGCTAGTAAAGAACTAGTTGTTACGTATTGATTCCAAATTGCGAGCAAGAACGTGATAAATATAGTGTAAGCGAGCCAACTACATATTCGTGAATACATTCGTTTTGCATAATAGCTTCCAAAACTCGTGAAAAACAATAGTCCTCCTAAATAAAATGACAATTCAAGAGGAATTTTTTTCATAATACCTGCAATGGGGAACAGGAAGCTGAGTACCATTAAAAGCACATCAAGTTTCTTCAAAACTCTCATCCCTTTCAGTTTTCTATCTTTCTTCTATATAACAAAGCAATTTTTTTGTTTTTTAGCGTATTCCTCACTTCCACCAAATTATAGTGTATATGCATGCAAATAATAACATTCCTAAAAAACATCTTAATCCTACTTGTACCAAAAAGTAAACAAAAAAACAAAACTATAATTGACAATAGAGATCTAGATTTGTATAAAGAAATGACAAATCCCGCTATTTGTAAATTAGCGGGATTATCAAATTATCCTATTGTATATTTAACGGACTTTCGCATCTTCAAACGTGTGATGGACAAGAGCTCAACAACTTGGATATACCTTTTTATATGATTATCCCCCCCCTCACAACACAGCCGCTTTACACAATAGAATTTATTATTTCTCATTCACTCCCAAAGCCCCACGCGCCATCTCCATATGTGCCTCTTCCTTTGTCTGTAGTGCAAACAATCCAATCATGACCGGATAAGCAGCGCCAAGTTCGATAATATGTTCAAGCATTCTCGGCCAAACTTTTCCTCCTGCTTTTTCATATTCGTTTAATAATACTTTCAAATTGTCCTCTCCAAAGATTGTGAGATACAGAGTAAAGTCAGTAGCGGGATCTGTCACTTTCGCCTCTGTCCAATCTAGCAGGCCTGTTACTTTGGTATTTTCATCAACTAAAATATGCGGTGGATGTAGATCACCATGAACAAATGCAGAGTACTTTGGCCAATACGATTCATCCGTAAGCCATTTTTGCCAACGCTCCCATAGTTCGGCTGAAACACCAAGTTGTGATTTTATTTGATGCATTCTATCTACTAACAATCGCTTTGCTTCAGCAGGTTGAAGAACTTCAAGTCCATGTTTAGTAGCCTCAACATGATTAATTGAATGCAACGCAACAAGTGATTCGGCTAACGATCGAATAAACGTCATAGAAGGGGGATTATTTTGAATGTGCCACACATAATTTTGTATTTCTAAATCAATAACAGCAGCAGGATTCCCCTTTACTAATGGATAAGCAATTAATTCTGATGTGTTGATTTTCCAATTTGGTACTGCAACAGGTACATATTTTTGAACAAGCTCAAGTATTTTCCCTTCTAATGCCCCTCTTTCAATGACATCAGGTCTTCTCGGTTTCCGAAGAACCCATGAAGCGCCCTTCTCATCAGTAGCAAATACAACTTGAAAGTCCATTCCTGATTCATTTAATTCAGCGCTTTCTTTATTCAATGGTAAACCATTTTTTTCAGCGATTTTTAAAATTTCTTCTATACTTTTCTGTTCATTTGCATTTGTCATCTTTAAACACCCCTTTAAAATTCTTCATATAAGCACAAAAAACATAAGCTGATTACCTGTACTTTGAGTAAACGGAATAATTTATCACAAATAAACTGAAAAAATCCCCTTTTAAAATAATGATCTTCTCAGTCTTATGAATGGTCTTTGGATAAAATGAAATATTTTATGAGTCACACCTTATCACTTAAAACACCTCATCAGAAAAATAGAAGCGATTATGAATCATATGACATTATTTATTATATTTGTAAAGACACCAAAAAGAGCGCAGTTTTGCTCCGCTCTCTTTTTGCGTATCACCCAAATAGGGGTTACCTTAAAAATAGGCAGACCAATCCCGATTACCCTGCACACAGGCAGAGCCTTCAATTAGCGGCTCAAAGTATGAAATCGGAATCTGAAAAATGCCATTAGGTAAATCCCTCCGTTCTTTATAGTTGCTTACATCATACTATGATTATATGTGTTTCACAATGAAAAATGATTTTATCTTAAATGTAACAAATCGTTATTAAATGATAATGTCCCTATTTTCATTTGGCTCTTCCTTGCACCCAAGTAGCAATGTCATTTATAACATACTCAGGGATATTGGTAGGACTATTATATTCATCCGGTTTACTTAATTCCCCATCACCTTCTGTAAAGAAGTGATTTAACTTTGGATATAGTCGATAATCTACGTTATCTCGCTCTTTTAATTGTTCTTTCCAAAGAGGAATTTCGATTTTTGATTGAACTTGATAGTCTCTTTCTCCCTGAATAATAAGAAGAGGTGTCTTTTGTTCTTTGGACATTTCCGCTGCCTTAATTTTACGAATAGAATCCCAAAATACAGGTGATCCTAAATAAAAATCTTTTGGAGGATTCTGACTAGAGAAGTTAGGATCATTTAATAATTTAAATTGCTCTTTGTAAAATTTATATTCTTCAGGTTTCATTCTTCCAATAGAAAAAAGATAATCAAATTGATCTAAAACAACATCTTGGATTGTACGAGCTGGTCCTCCCATTACAATCGCCCCAGCAATATTTTGATTTTGGTCTTTTTCGATCATTTGCGGAACCATCATTCCACCTTGACTATGACCAAGAATATAAATTTGATTCTTGTCTATCATAGGTTCATTTTGAAGAAAACGAGTGGCAAGAAGTGCATCGTCCGTTGTCTCTTTATCAACTGTATAAAAAGGACTAAATTGCGTCTTCAATCCATGTTCATAGGTTCGTTTATTATAGCGAAGGACGGCAATTCCTTTTGAAGCAAGACCTTCAGCTAAATCGCGAAATGGTTTTAAAGCAAATGCAGTTTCATCTTGATCGCTTGCTCCAGATCCTTGAACAAGGATAACCACTGGGAAAGGACCATTTCCCTTTGGAACAGACAATGTTCCTGGTAATGGAAACGCGCCACTTCCGACTACTACTTCTTTTTCAACAAATGATTCAGGCTTACTATATGATGGACGTTCTGCGACAGGACTAAACGACATGCTAAATTGAAAATCATCTATTTTTCCAGATGGATCTAATTTAATTAGTAAAGGCACAGTAAATTGTTCAAAAACTAATCCAATCTCTACATTTGCATGAACGGAATTTGTCTCTTTTTGTTTTACCTCTCCAATTCCAATAAAAGAACCTGCTTGTAATTGTACTGGGAGTCCCTTCCAATAACTCTCCAGCCATTTTTCAGATATTATCTTCTGTAAAGATCGAGAAGTTAAATCAAATGCAGATTTATAATTTTCAGCATGCATATCACGAATAAATGTAAGAGTAGTAGATATAACAGGATTTTCATCATCAACATTGTCTATTTCTTTTATATTTGTGTTTGTTTCCTTTAATGTCGAAATAAATTGGTGGTTGAACGGATTATTATATGTATTGGCATAAAAACTTGTTTTCAATACATCCATATTCCTCCCCTCATACAAACTTGAAGGACTCACGAAATTTTTAGGTGAAATTACTTCCTCCGCATATGAAACAGAAGGAATACTTATCACACAAATTGCACTAACGAGTAAAAAATTATTTCCTATTCGTTTTCTTGTTTTCATATTTATTGATCCCTTTCCAAAATTAAATTTTTTTAATAGAACACCCCAATTATTGTAAGTGGAATAAAAAGTGTCAAAAAGATTAATAATCTTCTTTACGATTACCCTCTAACAAGTTAAAAAGGAATTATAAACAAAATTCAATAAAAACCATCTTCTCCCTCTTTTTTATTGTGTAATTTTTTTATAATATGTAATCAATTAATCACTAAAATTAATTTTCCTAAAACATAGAATATAGATATTATTATTTTGTAAAAAAAATGACTAAACTAAGTTAGTCATTTTCTATACTCTCGCATGCTTGATGAGAGACATATCTTTTCATTATAAACTTACATCTTCTACTTGTTCTTCCACTGGCCACTTTTCTAATGTGTAAGCCATCTCCCAAAATGAATACTCATATTGACTGCTAATTACAAAATGCTGTTTCATTCGCTTACGATCAGCTTCTGTTACTGTTTCAGCAATGGCATCTAATCTAGCAATTTGCTCTTCTACTAAAGTACGGAACCAATCAGAGCCATATGCGGAAATCCATTCTTGGTAAATTGGTTCTTCAGGTTGACATTCCTTGAGTCGCTCACCAATTTCATAATAAAGCCAATAGCAAGGCAAAATTACTGCGATAACATCCCCGATATGCCCATCATATGCAGCGCGATACATATGTGATGTATACGCATAAGCCGTCGGTGCAGGAATGAACGATTCTTTTTCTTCTTTCGTAATTCCTAGTTTTTTAGCGAAATTCTCATGCAGTGATAATTCCGCTTGATATGTATTTTGTGCATGGTGCGCCATACGGGCTGTTGTTTCTAATTCAATAGCTTTTGCTGCTCCTAACGATTGGATTCTTGCAAAATGACTTAAATAATATGAATCTTGCAAAACGTAATAGCGGAAACTAGCTAAATCTAATGTGCCGTCTCCTAGTTTTGTTACAAATGGATGATTAAAACTTGCTTCCCAAATTGGATTAACTTCTTTACGTACTAACTGTGAAAATGACATGAAAGGCCCTCCAATAAACATTTTAATAATAAAAATGAAACAGATTTCTTAACGAATCGCTCGTTAACAACTAGACTACAGAGATTTACTTCAAATAGGTGCACAAAAATAAAAAAGCTTTCTTTACAAACACGTAAAGAAAGCGGACTGGACATCATCAATATTTTAAAAATATCATCTTCTGTCACTTCCACTTCCCTACGCTGGTATTACCCAGATCAGGTCCTAAGAGTTTCAAAAATATTCTTTGATCTCAGCCTATAAAAGGCCCCCCTAGTGGATAGAAATAAACTATTTAACTTTGATACTTATCATAACATAATCCATATAACTATCAAATATAATTTGAACGTTCGAACTTCATAAAGTAAAACTTTATAAAATGGGGTATTCTTCATCATCCCTTACCAGTCGGGCTTTTATGGGCAATTTATACTGGATAAAATACGAGTTTGCATAACAACATTACTTTTCTTTTCTTACTAATGTTTCAATCTGCTCCTTCACATTCAAATCACAAACACCACCGTGATAACAAATTATCCTCTCAATATCAAACTCTAAAAATCTTCTAAGTGATTCTGTAGCTGTTTCCATATCTGGTGTCGTATGTGGAACTGGCCCTTTTAGTTTTCCTTCTACACATACGATCGCGTCACCTGCAATTGATGTCTTATACTTTTCACTATATAAACTAATATGCCCCGGAGTATGTCCTGGTGTATGAATCACTTCAATGCCTCCGAGAAATGGAAGTCTTTGTCCATCTTCTAAGGTTTGATTTACTTTTGCTGTTGGAGGATTTTTATATAAAGCTTGCACAACATCTGGAAGTGCCGCCCATTTTTCTTCACTCATTTTATTTGGATCTCCTTTAATAAGGGGTAACTGTCCTTCAATATAAGGTTTGTCTAATCCATGGGCGTACACTTCAATAGAATGATCTGCCTTCTGCTGTATTTCAGGAAGACTTCCAATATGGTCTATATCTTGATGAGTTAAAATAATTGCTTGTAATTGTTCAAAAGGCACACCAATACCAATCATTGCATCGCGAATCCCTTCTAATTGACCTGGCATACCAGTATCGACTAATAGAGCTTCTTTTCATCCCAAAGTAATGTTGGATTTAATTCAAATCCTTGAATTTTCAATTTCAAAACCGCTAGACCGTTTTCTATTTTCATACTACACGTCCCCCTCGATACATAAATTAGTGAAGTTATTTCTCTTACTAAAATGTATCACCCTAAGGGTTCACTGTCAAATGTTAAAATTTAAATTATAACATGAAAATATTTATTTGTCAAGTTGATTGTTATCTTTTTCATTTTAATTGAAGACTATATTTTTTCATCATACATCTTTTCGATACAAATTAATTAAATCTTTCAAAGCCGCTGCCGCTGCTCCTCTTGGGCTTGAAGCTCCTCCGGTTGAAGTAACTTTCCCCATCGTATCAGTATGAAAAGTGATTCCTTTTTCTGTTCCATTTACATGAGCCAATGGATGCCCTTTCTCTATTTCACGCGGGCATACTTCAAGTTTAAGATTTCCTGAATGATCTTTATATGCTGTTGCAATTAGTTTTAGAGATTTACCTTGTTCTTTTGCTTTCTCTATATCTTGTTTTGTAACATCCTCTATACCTTTTATAGATATACAATTCAATGAACATTCTGCTTGCAGCAAACTATTTGCCAATAATAAAAGTTTACATGCACTATCCATTCCACTTACATCTAATGAGGGGTTTGTTTCAGCTATCCCTTTGTGCTGCGCTTGATGCAATGCTTCCTGGAATGTTACATCTTCTTCATACATTTTTGTAAGAATATAATTTGTTGTTCCATTTAAAATACCTTCTATACTTTCAATTTGACATCCTGCTAAACTGAATTGTCCAATATCTAATGTAGGGAGTGCAGCAGCAGTTGCGCCGCTATAACAGATACGTACGTTTGCGAGTTTTGCCTTTTCTTTTATTTCTTTCCATGCGTTAACAAGTGCTCCTTTCGAAATAGCTACTACATCCATATGGTTTTCAATCGCTGTTTCAATGTATGTTCTTCCTGGTTCACCAGTTTGAAGATTAGTTGGTGTCGATTCAATTAATACAGTACCAAAAGGAAGCTTTTCACTTTTATCAAGTGGATAGTGTTTGGTATACTTCTCTAATACATGAGAACCAGTACCATAAGTTAATAATTCTTTAATATGTAAACCTTTGTCATTATAAAGATTGACTGTACTCCCAATAATTCCAGTAAAAACAAGTTCGATGCCGTACATCTCTTTTATATATGAAGCTTTCTCAAATACCAATCTTACAAACTCTTTTCCAACAGTTCCATATCCAGATATCACCACGTTAACTCTCATATCATCACCTCGGACTATCATGCTATTTTAATGTTAACTCCATTATACTTCGAAAGTACAATACAATTCACGAAGTAAAAACTCCCTCAGAATAATCTGAGAGAGTTTTTATATTTCGATATAAATAGGAATTCAGTCCCCCCGCTATTCGTGGACAGTAAGACCCCCAATGATTACAGTTTTACTTTATTTTGGTAAATTGGATAACTTTTCAGCGATTGTTCGGTAAAAAGCATTAATATCAGAAAACCCTAATGAGTCCGAAACACTTAGTCCAACCATATCAAGGTGATCCCAGTTTTGTTTTGTCTCAATATGGTTCCATTTTCCAAGCTCTGGTGTGTCATTATTATTTATAATCGTATCAGTTGATGGTCCCACCATTGAACTTGTATTCACTACACCATCATTTTGCCACCAAGATGAATCGATGAATGGACGATTCTGTTCGTATCTTGCATATGCCCCTAAGAAAATTGCATTTCCCATTAGTGTCTTATTCATTGTAATGTGCGGAAAATGGATCCCTGTTATAGGTGCGGCTTGTGTTGCATGTCCGCTGTAAGAGAAATAATATACATCTGGTTGCGCTTTTACCCAGTCATTTAATTCCTTCGCTCCATCTGTACTTAAATCCCATTGACTTATATCTTTCGTATCCTTCAAAATGGAACTATTTAAGACACGGTTTGAATATTGATAAAATGACTCCCCAGCTTTCTTTTTAATTCCCCATTGATCCAATTTAAAGTCGTATAGTGATAGATTGTTATTTTCTCCGATTCCAGCAGTTGCGACGAGTAATTGCTTTACAGCTGGTAGAAGTAAACTTCCATCTGCAAGGGTTGTCCCGTTGTGAGGTGTTGCCAATGCCGTTACACTATGAACATATGATTTTCCGCCCTGGAACAACGGAGACACCTTCACATCTACATGCTGTTTTGCATAATCCCTCTCTTCTTGATTTCCTTCTTTTAATATTTGAACAAGTGCACGTATCGTTTGACCACCCATACTATGTCCTACTAAATGAACCTTATTTGTCTCACTCCAATTTCGGACAAACCCTGTATATGTTCTCCCATATCGATCATGTCCATGTTTCTCAGCGTGAGCCGCTCCATAATCTACTGTTCCCCCATTAATTTCAGCATATAACTCACAAGCACGATCCCAGTTACTTGATAACGGTCCAACAGCAGCGGTATGTACACTGTATCCATCTCTCTTTAAATTCTCTTGAATATCATGTACACCCCCCCAATACTTTACGCCCAATAATTCATCTCTTCCCCACCCTGTAAAGCCATGTACCAAAATAATAGGATTGTTATTTTTCTTTCCTTCTTCCGCATGTGTTGGTACTGGAATAATTACACTCGAAGCGATAAAACATAAAATTAAAAATCCCAAAAGTAATCTTTTCATTTTACATCCCCTTTTCTTATTCTATACCTCCCCAATAAAGCGTTTTCATTTCGCTCCTTTCTTTATGTAATAGAAAAAAAGATCCACAAAGATATACCAACGCAATTAGCAATGGCTATATAGTGTGGATCTCCAATTCTCTATCACAATTATTAACTTAAAGATACTGTAAACTATCTTATCTGAATTGTCTATTAATTACGGAATATTACATAGTTGATAAAGTTTTGTTGACAATTTCCTTTTCTTTTTAACCCTCATCCTAAAAAGTAACAAATTTGACCGATATTAATTTATGAAAATCTTTGACTTGTCTTTTCATCTTTAAATATTCATTCACTAATGTATTGTCTGTTGACATTTTAGGCTTTTCGTAGCCTAATGATTTTTTCAAGTGAATAAGTTGTAATTTTGTTTTATTCGCTTGTATTTCTTTATATACGTCATTTCTTGCAACGATAAGATACCATTGAGATTTGTAGTCACGAGAGTTTCCAATCCAAGCATTACTTTCATATTGAACTGGTATTGTTTTGTCATTTAAGTCTATACTTTCTATATGTTCTTGATCTTCATGTGTAAATACTAACGAATGGCCTTTAGGAATGGTTGGTAATTTTTTTATTGAAATATAATCTAAGCTGTTATTTACATCATTAGTCCGAAAAATTTTATCTTTAATCATAGCTTGAGCTGTAGATTCATCTATAATTAGTACTTTATTTTCACCCATGCTGCCTGTTTTTACTTCAAATACCTCTTTTTCTTTTATATTTTCTTTGTAACGTGTAAAAATTGGTAATGTATATTGTTCGTCTCCAATCATTATTATTCCGTTTGCAGGTTGTGTATTCTCCTTAGATTTAGAACAAGCACTTAGGCTTATTATGGCTAGGACAATTAACATAAAAATCGATACCGTTTTTTTCATTACGACTCCTTTCGTTATACGAATTAGTTATCAAGTATACGCTCTAAGGTGAGACTTTATTTCTCTATAATATAATCAAGCCCTATTCATAGTGCTTTTATTGATCCATTGTCTTATAAAGTTTTTGGAGGTAACGCCAACGAGTTATAAAGAAATACAAAATTTGTATACATACAAATGATATTAAGATAACGATAGAACTGTTTAAAATAGAAAAATCCACTAATTGTTGTAATGCGGTATATGCAACTGCAGTATGAATTACCGCAACGATAATTGGTAAAAAGAACATGATTAGCAGCTGCCTTGTTACGATCCTTTTTAACTCGCGTCTACTTAATCCCATTTTCGAGATCATTTTATATTGTTGCTGATCTCGATTTAAATCTGTATATAAACGGAAATAAATAAAGCTCGCTGCAAATGTAAAGAAGACAATTCCCACTAAAACACTTGCCATAAGTAGTAATCCGTTTGTCTGTTTTGCTTGTAACCACTGCAATGCTAGAGCTGCGAAATAAAAATGGCGCTCTCCACTCTCTCTGTCCAGTATGCTAGTTAATTGTTGTGAAATTTCTTTTGTTTTCATCCAATTATCTGCAACAAATCCGTAAATACGTTCTTTGGACTGCGGGATATCCTCACGATCAATAAAAGGAACTTTATCATACACTTGGTCTTGTACTGCAATTAAAGTACTTCCTACTTCATGTGGTAAAACTAAATGTTTCACAGCCTTTTTCACATGAAATGTTTGCATCCAATCTCCATGAATTACTTCAATTTCTTTTTTGAATTCCCTATTTTCAAATTCTTGTTTTTGTGCCACCCATCCTGGGACTAGCAAAATTTCATCTTCTCTATCAAGCGTCTCCTCTTGATAGCCTAGAGCCTTCGCAAGATTATTATATTCACTTAATTTCATAACAGAAACATTACTTTCCGTATATTTAGTAGAAGCAGATGCAAATTGATAAGAGATATTGGCATCTTCAAGATGCTTCTTAATTGTTGAAAGGTGTTCATTTACCATTTTATTTCCTTCAAAACTCATATACGTAAATGTATAAGGATTTGTCATTCTTGCTAGTTCTTGATTCCCAAGTGCAGCGGTAGTTCCAATTGCAGTGAACGCCACTGCTGAAATGATAGATACAATAAAAAACATCATTGCATTATCTTTCATACGGTAAATTAATTCTGAAAATGTTAATATATTTGTTCTTTTCAAAAATAAAGATTCTCTCTTTTTCGCTATACGCAATAAAAAAACACTACATTGTGTGTATAAAAAATATGTTCCAATGATTACAAGTAATACACCTAATACTAATAGAACCGGATTTTGACTAATGATAAAACGAAATACTGTACTATATCCCCCACCTATACTAAGTAGAGATAAAAATGATAGTAAAAGAGAGGCCTTTGGTTCAGGCTTTGGTTTTTCTTCTGTTTGAATCAGTTCCACAAGTTCAGTCACTTTTATCATCTTAAAAGTAACAAGTGATACAATTAAAAATAAAAGCAGGAATGTAATAATTGTTAATACAATCGCTTGAATTGGAATATAAAACGGCAATCCATTGTTAATCATTAAAATACTTGCGCTAATGAGTAACACTAATTTAGAAAAGATAAGACCAATGATAATACCTATAAAAATCGAAGAAATACCAATTAACATATTTTCAATTAATACTAACTTTTTTAACTGCCTAATAGACATTCCTTGTATCATTAAAATACCAAACTCTTTTTTACGTGTTTTTAAAAATGAGCTTACTGAATATAAGATAAAGAAAAATGAAAAAACAAAAATCAAGCCTTGTGAGATCCTAAACCCGATTGTTCCGAGTTCACTTATCGTTTCACTTGTCGATTTTAACTCCCCTGTTAAATTAGGATGAAATAATAAAAGCGCGTATGTAAAAAAAATCATAATAGAAAATGTACTACTTAAAAAATGAGCGGCATATGTCCGTTTATTACGAAAAACATTATTAAACGCGAATTGACGAAAAGTCATGCCTTTTCCCTCCTAACAACGAGAGAACATCCATAATCTTTTGGTAAAAAGCTTGCCTACTTTCACCGCAGTAAATTTCATTATACAATTCACCGTCTTTAATGAAGATAACGCGACTACAGTAACTTGCTGCATATGGATCATGAGTAACAAGCATCATGGTTGCACGTTCTTTCTTATTCAGTTCTTCTAACATATCCATCACATCATTCGAAGACTTAGAATCTAAGTTTCCCGTAGGTTCATCCGCTAATAACAATTGTGGCTTATGAATGATTGCACGAGCAATTGCGGTTCGCTGTGCTTGACCACCTGAAATTTCATATGTTCTTTTATGCAAAATATCGAGAATGCCTAACTTTTCTGCAACTTCTTCCACCCGCTTATTCATTTCCTTTACAGCCACTCCATCTAACGTCATCGGCAACACAATGTTTTCTTTTACAGTAAGCGTACTGAGAAGATTAAAAGATTGAAAAACAAATCCTAACTGTTGTCGACGAAATAACGCTAATTCTTCAGATGACAATTGAAAAGGGTTCGTACCATTTATTAAAATGTTTCCTGATGTTGGTGAATCAATCGTGGATACCATATTTAACAATGTAGTTTTCCCACTACCAGACGGTCCCATAATCCCAACAAATTCACCCTCTTGAATAGATAAATCAATATCAGCAAGAGCTTTATAAGGAACTTTACCCTTATATACCTTACTAATCCCTTTCGCCTGCAATATTTCCATACTTTATTCTCCCTTCATTTATACTAACTAATTTGAAGTGTAAAGGAGTTATCTTACATCTCATATTGATTCGTCTTTCATTTATCTTACAACTTTGTAAGATTTCTAAAAAAGCTGATGAAATAGAATCTTTCATCAGCTTTTATAAAGTATAAAAAATAATCCGTACAGTCGTACCTTTTTTTACTTCAGAATAGATTTCTACTTTGTGACCTAAATGTTTTGCAATTTCATGTACAAGATATAGTCCCATCCCTGTAGATTCTTTAAAATCTCTACCATTCTCTCCTGTGAAGAAAGGTTGAAATACTCGTGGTATATCTTGCTTCGGTATGCCTACTCCAAAATCACTCACTTCTAAGATGACCCGCTTGT
Source organism: Bacillus sp. 95MFCvi2.1 (assembly GCF_000374965.1). Taxonomy (NCBI): domain Bacteria; kingdom Bacillati; phylum Bacillota; class Bacilli; order Caryophanales; family Bacillaceae; genus Bacillus; species Bacillus sp. 95MFCvi2.1. Next base: position 294,940 of record NZ_KB895690.1, read on the forward strand.
CTACATTATATGCTTTCAGTATAATTTTTTCTCTACTACCCGTTGAATATTTAATTGCATTAGAGAGAATCTGACCAACTAAGAATTGAAGCCACTTCGCATCACTCTCTACAATGATGTCTTTTTCAATTTTTACTTCGGGATATACAAAATTGCGGATAAAAAAACGCTTATGTTCATGTATTGCTTCGTTTACTAACTTATACAATTGGACTCTTTCTACATAAAAATCTTGTGTGAAAGTTTCCAGACGTGCCACATATAAAGCCATTTCTAATCCTTTTTTTAATTTATCCGCTTCTTCATTGATACTTTCAAATCGAGGATCAACTTCATCTTGTGTAAGTAATTCAATAACAGATAAAGGTGTTTTCATTTGATGAATCCATTGATTCATAAAAGTTAAATGCTCCTCATTTTTACGTTCCTGCACTTGTAACTGATTCTGATAATGACGGTATTGTACTTCTAATAACTCATGTAATGCAGTAGACAAGACTGCAAAATCTGATTTTTGCACGGATTCATCTAAAGATCGCAGCGGATTTGCTAACCTTTCATAAAAAGACTTATGGGTAAAATAGCGATATAGTAAATATGCAATCAAAAAACATAATCCTAAAAACATTGCATAAAGTGCAGTTGTCATATGACGATAGCCATCAAACCAATAAACAAGAAAAATAGCAATGAATTGAAAAATTGTAAAGCATAGCAGTGGAATATGCTCACGTATAAATAGTTTTATCATTTTTCTCCACCGATTTCCCATGTTATATGTAATCGATAACCGACACTACGAATGGTTTCAATTGCACCTTGAATACCTAATGCTTGCAACTTTTTCCTAACGCGTGTTGTATTCACACTTAGTGTATTATCATCAACATATGATTCACTATCCCAAAGTTTGTTCAATAGCACTTCTCTACTTACAACGCGCGGATAATTTTTCATTAACATTTCTAACAAAATTGCTTCATTTCTTGTTACATCAATTTCTTGATTACGTAATTGTAATACTAAACGCTCTGGAAACAAAGTAAGCCCTTGTTGTTCAATCATTCGTTCTTCTATTTTGGGTGCATAATCTCCATATGCACGCCTTAGTTGACTACGAATTTTCGCCATTACAACTTCATAATGAAACGGCTTTGGAATATAATCATCCCCACCATTTTCTAATGCCATCACTTGATCCATTGTTCCTTCACGAGCTGAAATAAATAAAATAGGACACGTAGAAATAGCGCGAATTTGCCTGCACCAATAATATCCATCGAAACTTGGTAAATTAATATCTAGTAGCACTAAGTCTGGTTTCTCTTGTAAAAACATATCTAATACACATTGAAAATCAACAATAACAATTGCTTGATACCTGTATTTCTCGATATAAGAAGATAATAATTCCGCGATTTTAGGATCATCTTCCACAATCATAATTTTAACCATGTTTTCATTCCTTTCTTATACTCTCTACGTATGCATATACTACCATATTTTTTCTTACTTATTTTTAAAAATTCATTGCATGACTATTTAAACACTGCATTTCTTCGCCTATATGACAGGTGTCATTTACTTTAACTGACACCTATGCATACAAAATACTCCTTTTTAAAGATACAATAATGACAAAATCATAAGAAAAGAGGAAAATAATGAGAAATAACAACAAAAGAATTCGTTTGCTTGATATATTAAGAGGCTTTGCTGTGTTAGGAACACTTGGTACAAACATTTGGATTTTTGCATATTTAGGTGATATTTCTTATATCTTTACGTTCGATCATGCAATTTGGTGGATGTCAGTTAATGATTTTATTCGGCTGTTCGTTTTATTTTTAGTGAACGGAAAACTTCTCGGTTTATTAACAATTATGTTTGGTGTAGGACTTGAACTCAAATATCAACAATCTTTACGCAAAGGAAATACATGGCCTGGCGTTTACCTATGGACTTCTTTTATACTTTTATTAGAAGGTTTCATTCATTTCACCTTGGTTATGGAATATGATATTTTAATGAGCTATGGAATAACCGCAATTATTGTTGCTTTCATTATTAAACGTGGTGACAAATGGATTAATCGAGCTATGAAAATGATAGGTATCTTTCACGGAGCTGCTATGCTTGTCATTCTTGCTATATTTATGTATTTAAAATTCATAGGAGGTAACATTTCACTAGGTAACGCTAATGAAATTGCAACTCTTTATAGTGATGGAACTTGGTTTGAACAAATCCATTATCGACTAACAAACTTTATTGCGAATCGACTGGAAGTAATTTTTGTTATTCCAATGAATATTTTCCTTTTCCTATTAGGGATACGTCTTATGCGTGCTGGCGCCTTCTCCTCTCCAGTTTATGTAGCTGCATATTATTTGCACTACTTGCAATATTCATCGAATCATGGCTGCTTTTTTATGGTTTTGTCATCGGGAATTTATTAGGAAGAGCCCAATCTAAATTGTATATCGGCATCGGTACAGTAGGCATCGCAATGATGTTTTTTCTTGTTAGTTGGTATACCTTTGGTCACCCTTTTTACATATTAAAAACTTCTTTGCTTCTTGCCTTTATCCTTCAACTTGTACAACCATTTGTCATCCATATCCGGGAAAAAGCAAAATCTTTACAAAAGGAGCTAAGCGCCGCAAACTCTCAAATTGAAAGATATATTCAAGAAGAAGAAAGACACCGCATTGCAAGAGACCTTCATGATACACTCGGGCAAACATTGACAATGATTAAACTGAAAAGTGAACTGACAATACGATTGATAGAAAAGGATCCACCACAAGCAAAACAAGAATTAAATGATATTTTAGACACATCACGTTTCGCATTAAAACAAGTACGTGAACTAGTTACTGATATGAAATATATATCGATTGAAAGTGAATTAAATCATCTACGTGAGCTATTACATACAGCCGGTATCCAATTTACGACTAATGCAAATAGAAACGCACCTTTGTTAACAAATGTTGCGGAAACAATGGTTGCTCTCTCTATAAGAGAGGCCATTACAAATATTCTAAGGCATAGCCAAGCAAACCATTGTACAATCGTTCAAGAAATGGATACAAAATGGTTTCAAATAAAAATAAACGATGATGGAATTGGCTTTCAACATGAGCCACTTGGATTCGGAGTTCAATCAATTCGGGAACGAATGAAGATAATACATGGCACAGTAGATATACATACATTAAGAAACAACGGCACAACGATTATTTTAAAGATACCTATTTCAACAAACTTAGTAGAAACAAATTAACCTTGTAAAACGATACAAGAAAGGCGGCAGTAAAATGATTCGTATTGTAATTGCTGAGGATCAAAAAATGCTTCGCGGAGCCCTAGTTTCTCTATTAAGACTAGAAGATGACATTGAAGTGATTGCAGAAGTTTCAAATGGGGTAGATGCTTGGAACATTATTACAAAACAACAACCCGATGTGTGTCTTCTCGATATCGAAATCCCCGACATCACTGGACTTGAAATCGCAGAAAAATTAAGAACAATGGGACATTCCTGTAAAATAATGATAGTTACAACTTTTGCTCGTCCAGGATACTTGCAAAAAGCGATGGACGCAAAAGTAGACGCATATTTACTAAAGGACGAACCAATTGAATTTCTTATTGAAGCGATTCATAAAGTAATGAATGGTGAACGTGTAGTAAGTGCAGACCTAACTGCTACGCTGTTTTTAAAAGAAGATAATCCACTAACTGCCCGTGAAGTAGAGATACTCCGTATGGTTAAAAACGGGATGACAACGGGAGAAATTGGTAAAACATTGTATTTAACAAACGGAACTGTTAGAAATTATTTATCATCTTCCATTCAAAAGCTTGAAGCTGAATCAAGATTTCAAGCCATTCGTATCGCTGATGAAAAAGGATGGATATGATGTAAGATGCGGTATAGTAAAAGGGATGCTTCTTCTACACCTTTCCTCCCTGTTAAAATACAAGTTTGTTATAAGTTAATTTAAATATTATTTCTTTTTTTATTCAAATTTCTCATATCAAAAAATTCAGTATTTTTAAAGTCTATTTTTTCCTTAATGCAAACTCTATAATCAAATGTAAACTATAAGAAAGGAATGAGTTAACTAATGAAACAGCAAAAACAATATTGGAACGAGGTTGCACATGAAAAACAATTTACAACTCCCTTTCGATTTGATTTGTTTCAAACACATGTAAAACAAGAAGCGACTATCTTAGACTATGGATGTGGATATGGAAGAACATTGCGTGAGTTAAGAAAAACACAGTTTACCAATCTTTATGGCGTTGACTTCTCAGAAGAAATGATTAAAAGAGCAAAAGTAGACGATATGGGGATTCATTTTAGTGTCATTGAAAATAGAAACCTAGCATTTCCTGATAATTATTTTGACTCTGTACTTTTATTCGCAGTACTAACTTGTATTCATAGTGACGAAGAACAAAGAGCGATTTTAGATGAAATTAAGAGAGTCTTAAAACCTAATGGAATAATTTATATTAATGACTTTCTATTAAATCAGGACAATCGTATTTTAAAGCGATACGATCAATTTTATCAAAAATATGATATATACGGTGTATTTGAATTACCTGACGGAGCCATTTTACGCCATCATAATGAAGAACAAGTAAAGTGCTGGATGAAGGATTTTAAACAGCTGGCATATGAGAAAGTGGAATATACAACAATGAATGGGAATCGATCCAACGGGGTAGTTTGTATAGGGAAATTAATAAAATAAAACCTTAGAACTTGGAGTATGCTATGGTGATTTATAATCAGACTAATAATAAAAACTTTACACTTGCATATCCCCTCCTTGTTAAGACAACATTCTTTACTAAAGTTAACACAGCGAAAGAAACAATGCTTTTCTTATTCAACACAGACAGAAAATAATCAAACACTTTTATAAGCCAACTATTCTTAAAACACATTTGTAAAAGCACCACACTCATTTTCCTACATAACCTTTACTATAACCACCTCTACAAGGGAGGAACTAATATGGCTCTTATTCCTTATAATGAAAGCGATGTCGATTTATTAGCACGCTTAATCCGTGCTGAGGCTGAAGGTGAAGGTAGACAAGGCGAACAGCTTGTCGGCTGCGTTGTAGTAAACCGCGTTTTTTGTGACTGCTTAGACTTTAAACAATTACGTACCGTAAGTGATGCGGTATATCAAACTCCAGGTGGATTTGAAGCTGTACAATACGGATATTTTTATCAACGTGCTCGTGACTCAGAAAAAGAAATTGCAAGACGTGTATTACAAGGTGAATGGCGCTGGCCAGCAAGATGGTCCCTTTGGTATTTCCGGCCGACTGGTGCTTGTCCACCGGAATGGTATAATCAACCATTTGCAGGGCAATTTAAAAGTCATTGTTTTTATGAACCAATCGGGGATGAATGTCCGAAAATGTATACGCGATAATAACTTTATAAAATTCACCACATTCTATTAGTTACAACCTTAAGAATTCAAGGACGCGCATATACAAGTCCTTGAATTCTTAGTTATACTATTAATCAACTCAAACACAGCTTGATAATATAATTTGTGTTTGAGTTAGTATTCTACTCTACTTAGTTACAAAAATCCAATAAGGACACTATTTTCTCGGCACCTATTACAGATATAAGTAACGGTATCCGTGGACCACTTGGCTGATTGATAACAAGTCTATAAATGATTCTAAAAAGTAATTTTTGATTCTCTTTCATTATCTTTTTACTTTCATTATGACAAATTTCATATATCTGTTCCATTATCTTTGGACTATCCGCATTTGTAGGAACTATTTCACAAACTTCTAAAATCCACTTTTTCTGTACCTCTTCCAATGTTTCGTAAAACTCCCAATTCTTTTCTTTATTTACTTCAATGATTTTTTGCGGTTGTAAATTTCGAATCCAGTATTCCACACGATTACTTATTTTCATAATGTCAATCAAGCTATAATCTGCATCCACTTTCGCTAATATCTCTTGTAAAATATGAGTATCAAAGTTCACTAATGGCAAGATGCCTGCTACTTGATTAAATTTTGGTAAGCTGGCATTTTCATCACTAACGCCGGAAAGCCTAATTACATCACGGAACTCTTCATTATTTAGCTTATTATTTTGATAACCTTCTTTATATCTTTCATACTCAGTATAATTCCGAATCACATCCTCATCCATACCAATATGAAATGCTGCATTTGGTTTATATTTTGAAAACATAAATAGAATGACTTCTGGCAAATACACATTTAATAATTCACTTGGAGTAATGATATTCCCAGCAGAACTTGACATTTTTTGATTATTACCTTTTATTCCAATGAAATCATAGGCAACATAATTCGGTGCCTCATAATTGAAAATTTTACTAGCTATCTCCTTTGAAACATTATAACTACCTGTTTCGGCTGAATGATCTCTCCCACCCGGTTCAAAAATCACATCTTCTATCATCCATCTCATCGGCCAATCAATTTTCCAATTTAATTTCATGTGACTCGTTTGCGTTACTGATAATACATTATGACTCCCACATTCACACTCATATCGGATTGTTTCCGATGTTTCATCAAAATTTGTTATTTTTGTTGAATCTTTCCCGCATTGCTCACAATATAGCGTAATTGGATAAAAAATCTCCCGCTCATCTTCAGATGGTTCACTCGTTTTGAATTTCATTAATACGTCGTAGATTTCTTTTCTTCTTTTTAATGCTTGAAGTATATGTTGATTATATCTCCCAGTTCTATATTCTTCATGTTGATAAATAAACTCCACATCAATGCCAAAAGTTTCTAATGATTTTTCAAATTCTTTTTCAAAATGCTCTGCATACGATTTATGGCAACCATATGGATCTGGAATATCACAATATGGCATACCAATATATTTCTCAAATGATGAATCAACGTTTTTCGGAACCTTTCTAAATCGGTCGTAGTCATCCCATGAAAATATAAATCGTGTCTTTTTTCCTAAATCTTGAAGTGCTCTTACAACAAAATAGGTCGTTATTATTTCTCGAAAATTACCTATATGAACAGACCCCGAAGGACTAATTCCGGATGCACATACAAACGTCTCTTTATTTGGATGTTTTTGAATAAGTTCATGCGCGATTTGATATGCCCAGTGCATATAATTCACCTCTTATTAATTTTTTATTTACTCTTCCACTTCCTTTTCAAAACAAAAAAACTCCCACCCCCAAGATTATTCATCTTGAGGACGAGAGTTGTTCACTTCGTGGTACCACCTCAGTTTATTAATATGTCACCATATTAATCTCTTCAGGTACGGCAATCATTTGCTTATACCCTATCTCTATAACGGGAGAACCCGTCGCATTATCCCTAAACAAGTTAGTTCTATGCACAGCTCCAAGTCTTTTTTCGTTAAGATTTTTACCCCTCCTTCTCAGCTACCGGAGTTCTCTGTATGCAATCATTCTTAACTACTCTTCTCTTCATTGCCACTTTTGTTATAAGTTATTTTCCATATAATAATTTATAATGTTATCGTTGTCAAATTTCTCCAAATTAAAGGGTTTGCTACCATTTTCATCGAATATATATAGGTTATCTTTATAGAAAGGAGAAAAATACATTGTTAGGAAAATTAGAATTAGTTATCGATGCTAAAGCAAACTTAGGAGAAGGCCCTTGTTGGGATGAAGAAAAGCAAATATTATACTGGGTTGATATTTTAGGGAAAAAGGTATGCATTTATAACCCTATTACAAATATAAATCGTAAAATTTCATTAGACCAACAAATTGGATGTGTCGTTCAAGATGCATCTGGCGGAGTTATATTAGCAATGGAGCGTGGTTTCCATTCTCTTAATCTTGAAACAGAGGAATTAAAACTTATTCATAACCCGGAGTCTCACCTGTCAGAAAATCGCTTTAACGATGGAAAGTGCGATCCCGCTGGTCGCTTTTGGGCTGGCACTACCGATTTATATGGAGTCAGCGCAGCTGGTTCTTTATATTTCTTGGATACTGATTTTAGTGTAAAAAAGCAATTAGAACATGTAAATACATCCAATGGTTTAGCCTGGTCACCCGACCAGCGGTATCTTTATTTCATTGACACACCTACTAAAAAAGTCACTCGTTTTGATTATGATATACACACTGGAACAATTAGTAACCCAATAGATATCATTATTATTCCTAATAGTGAAGGATTACCTGATGGAATGACAATTGATGAGGAAGGCTGTTTGTGGATTGCACATTGGGGCGGTGCTAAAATCACAAGATGGAATCCAATGACTGGCGAAAAAATTCTAACAGTTCCTGTTCCGGCACTCAATGTAACTTCCTGTACATTTGGAGGACCTGACTTAACAGAATTATATATTACTACTGCCAGGACAAGAATGAACCAAGATCAATTAGAAGTTTATCCATATGCTGGTGGCGTATTCCGAATAAAAACACAGGTTAAAGGGTGTCCAACTTATCAGTTTAATCATAAGAAATCGCAGGTAAAAAAATGAATCGAATAGAGTACATTAGACAAGGAAAAAAAGTATCATGACCTTTGTTATGAAGAATCGCTTTCAAAATTCTCCCTCCTTATTTTTTTATTTTAATAAACATCCATTTACCTTCAAAATATTCCGTACTTTCGGTTTGAATTTCGCATGATTAATGGGCAAAAAAAGCCTACCACTTAATCATATTTACAGTGGTAGGCTTTAGATATACTTTTATATGTTTTAAAAGAAGGGACAATCTATTTGATCAATAAATTCCCAAGATTTATTTTCTACACATTCGGCAGGTCCTTTCTTTTCCATTGACACTTTTCTAAGAGGATTTACTTCAAATTTAAACATAGAAGTAGGTTCAATATACATGGAAAAAACATAGCTGCTAGGTAAAGTTTTAGATACATCAATATCGCCTACTTGTTTAAACAATTGCTGGGCACCGTATAAAAAAAATTTTGTTACATCAGATTGCTTATTAATCCATGCGATCATTTCAGAAGATACAGATTTATTTAAATGGATTTTTACCCGATCACCACGCTTATACCGCTTGCGCCCCATACTCACACCAACTAACTAATTGTTAAATTCGTAAATCCCAATTCTTTTTGTTTATGTTCTCTATACCGTGGTGAACATGTATAAACTAATAATCCACGTGCATTTGTAAATAGAGGGTTATCTACAAATATTACATTTTTTAAACGACCTTTTTGTTTTAAAATAAGTTGCAAACTGTTTTTAATGATGACAGCGCCCCCGCCATAGATAAATACATACGGATCATCTTTCATATCATCAATTTTATTAATAATATCCGTTGCAACTCGTGCAGCTAATCCTAGAAATGCCTGTTGTGACTCTTCTACTAGCATTGCATGCCTTGGGTGTTTCTCATTTAAATAAATTTGATTAAACTCTGTAATACTATCTATTGTTTTTGTCGGATGCTTCCGATTCCATCTTGTAATAATCTGCAATAAAGTTTCTTTAACTCCATAGGACAATCCTTTACTTAATTGCGGTCTAAAATTCACTCCAAATGAAACAACTTCCTCAGTTGTACCCGCACCAATATCAAAAGATAATAATGTTTTATCCACAAAATCAATCTCTGTAATAGCATCTTTTTCACTTGCAACTTTATGTTTTAAAATATTACCTTCCTCATCGTACACAATCCCCCAGGTCCCAGACGCCCCTTCTGGTAAGCATTTACAGTACTCAATGGATATATTTATCGTTACATCTCTTCCATTTGGATAATGAAAAATAATTTTATGATTTCCCATATAACGTTTAGCGTTTTCTGCTGCGATTTCTTGCGTAATAGTTTGCATTGGAAGAGCAACTGATAAATCGTAACGAATATTAATATGATCTAATTTCGGACTATGACGCATAGCGCTAATTGCTAAACCTGATAAAATCGTTAGAACCATTAATTCATCTGTAGATTTATTAGACTTCTTCTCTACTTCGGTCCCTTTTAACTGATCATTGATAACCTTTTGCCCAACAATGTAACGTACATTATTCAACATGAGTGAAGATGAATTAATCGTCACATCTATATGATTTTCCACTTCAGATATCGGTACATCCTCTTCGTCTAATAAGCCTGTCGGTTCCCCAATATACAGTGAATATATACTTGGAATATAAATCGGATTTTGGCCTTTCACCATTAACTTTAAACCATTATTTCCAGCGTCTGCACCCGCTTTTAAAAGTATGGACATATTTACCCCCCAATTTAATCTGACATCCCTTCCAAATATATGCAAATAATAACTTTAACATTCAAACCAAATAGAAATCTTTTTCCTTTCTGTTTTTTAATGTTTATTTCTAAACTGAGAAATAAATAATTAATTTTCATAAATTCATCTATTTATGTAAAATATATTTGACATTACTCCCTGTCATTTTTATACTATTAAGTGTAAAGAGTTTTTTACACTTATAAAGAGGTGAATACGATGAATCAGAATAAGTTTATTTTCGTAGTTATTATACTATCATTACTTGGAATACTCATACATGGCGCATACAAATATACGACCGAAGGAGCCATTCTCGGAGGGACTATTTTTGGAGCTTCTTTAATAATTAGTTATTTAATAAATCATATGACATGGGGAGATCCAAACGGCGTGTCAGAAGAAAGTCAAGATGAAATGGGACAACAAATTACATATAAAAGTTTCAAAATTGGATATTTTGTATTAGTCGTTATTATGTTTATTTTATTGATTTGGTCAGAAGGATTTTCTACCTTATATTCGCTTGATAATATTCAAAATCTCCCTTTATTTATAGCGCTTTGTTCTTCATTCATTGTTATTCCACTTGTAGAATTCGTTGTTTCGAAACGATATCAATAAAGGTATACATAATAGGAGAAGGCATTCCCTTACATAGGAATGCCTTCTCTTTCTTCTTCATATTTTTTACAAACTTGTTCTAATGTTGGTCCAGTTCATCAATAAGCCGGTAATGTTTATAATCAATTTCATAACAGTTATTACGCAAAATAGCTATCATTGATATTACCACACTACGCAGCGTCTCTTTTCCTTTTGGAGACCATCTACATTCGGTCGCACGTATACTTGGTGAATTATCAAGATGGTAAATATAAAACAAGCTGCCTTCCAATTGGGCCCATTCTTCTTTGACCTCTATCTTCAAATCCTACTTTTAAATACAGCTTTTGAGCAGGAATATTTTTTTCATTTACAGCTAGTACAATTTCATTTTTATTCGGAAAATAGGATGCTACAAAGTCATGTAATAAGGCTAATCCTTTTTTGGCATACCCTTTTCCTTGTTTCTCGTAATTGATAGAAAAGGCAACTAAAAGTAAAGCATTGGGATTATCTGTGTATTCTGCTACCCTCGTTCCTGATTGTAATGCGAAAATTCCTACTGGTGTATGATTCGCTAAAATAACAACAACATTTCGAGTTGTGTCTTTTTTAGCTTTTTCAAGCAAGTCACTTGGTTTTGCTGTAAATTGAATTTGTTCACTAGGTAAAATAAATGCGTCTATAATTTCTTTATATTTTTCATCATATGGAATAAGCTGAATATCTTCTGTTTGCAAATTCATTTTTATTTCCCCTTTTCTTCTAATTACTAACTTAAACCTTGCTGTGACTTAGAACGTACTTTTCCATCTAAAAAGGTAATCTCAGCAAAGGATTGCGGTGGATTTCCTTTCTAGGCAAAAGTTTATTTCTTTATTTCTTTTTATCACACGCTGTCATACCAAAAATCACACACAGACTAAGACCACAAACTATGAGTGCGCATTTATTTTTCATCATTACAACTATCTCTGGTTTAAAAATGATACCCAAGCATATCTAAATGTAATATATCGCAGAGAAACCAGGATAAACCTCCTTCTTTGTTATGTTTTTTATTCATCATTTTCAGATAGTTTTATACACGGTGGATCTGTCGTAACTTCCTAATTATTATTAAACCATATATTCCCTTTTCGATAAACTGAATATTAATAATTAACAAAAACATCTCGCGCCATATAGCACGAGATGTTTTTGTTATCTTTTAAGATGATTATTTGATTGATCTTCTTGTTCTTTTCTTAATTCATTCTCTTCATCTTTTGGTAACTGTTTGTCGTTTTCTTTAATTGGATTCGTTTCTTTATTTTCAATCATATCATTTGGTACTTGTGGCATAACACGTCCGACAATTGCAGCAAGTTCATCAAGAATTCCTTCGCCAGCTTTTCCGTGCTTAATTTGATTCCCCATTCGCTTTAATCGTTCATACGTATCAACATCCGCTACAACAACTGCATTTGCACCATTTGGATCATGTTTTAAGCTTTCAGCGACAGAATACTTGATTGATTCTACACGAGTTCGATCCAGTTTTGCCTTTACATCAATGCCAACAACAGCATATTTTCCAATAACGACTGCGGTCGCATCTTTTACACCTGGTATACTAGAAGCTAAAGAAGCTAAATGATCTGCCACTTTTTCATTCGGTTTTGTTTTATCTTTTGTATAGCTAACATTTCGCATAGATACATTTTTTTGTTCTGGTTTTTCATGAGCATTCTCTTTTTTTCCTACACTACACCCTGTGATAGCAAAACAAATCATAAGCATATATATAAGGATTTTCATCATTTTCACCACTTTATCATTGATGTTTAATCATAAATCTTTTCGACAGCCTGCATCTTTTTCACTTTTTCTTCAGTTCCGTCATTTGCATTAATAAAAATTTGGTACGTATCTTTTCCTAATGTCCCGACAAATTCATAGCACAATACTTCTTTATGCACATCATTTACAACAACCGCCTTGCGTTCTTCCATTACTTTTACATCTGGATTGATTTTCTTTCTTGCATCAGCAGCCGTTAATTTTGCAGTTGGAATGGTGCGTTTTTGATGTGATGCTAAATATTCTTTTGCTGAAAAACCAACAATTGATCCATCATCTAAAGCAATTTTCATTTGAATTGCTTCTGGATAAATACGCACATTATTCTCATTCACAACGTACGTAAACACACCAATATTATCGTATTGTGAACTATCAAAGAGCTCCATATTGGTAAACTTATGGTCCTTTAAGAAAGTTAATCCTTTACTTCCTGCGTCATTTAAGCTGATTTTTTGTTCCTTAATTTCACGGTTATTCATTACCCATATTGGATATCCACCTTTTTCGGTAATGTCCATATAAAATTCATTCTTTGTTTCAGGATCTTGAATTTTCACACTATAAAATGATTCTTTAGCACCTTTTCCGCTTTTCTCAACTTCTACTTTTTCATTGCCTTTTAAATTTAAAAATGATTTTGCTATTTTTGCCGCTTCCTCTTTTGAAATCGCTTTACCTTTTGCTTCAAAGCCGCCTTTTTTCGCCTTTTGCATGCTTGTGAAAGTTGGACCGAAATTATTTGAAGAATAGGATGTTACATTTTTCTCAACCGTCTTAAGCCCGTCAATAATCGTGTTATCCGCTGGATCTTTATTTGACGCAAGCGCAAGTTCTACATCCATCCAACGTAAATTATTTTTCAAAACGAGATGCTGTACTTTTCGAAGCTCATCTTGAATGTTGCCAGCATTTGAATATAGAGTTTGAAGCGCTTTATATTCTTGATCGTTTAAAGGTTCTTTCTCTAAATCACGAATGGCAGTGCGATAACTAAAATCACCAATATTCGCTAAAAATTCCTCGGTTTTATTAAACGGCATTAATGTTAAAGGTAGTTGTCCTACATCAGAACGAGCTTCCGATGTTAAACGCCACACATCCGCTAATGCCGGTGATAAAGATGTACGTGAATTCATTGCCAGTGTTGTTCCGATTTTATCGTGTAATAAATCAACCTCATACGCTAAATCATGAAACGCACGCTGATAGCTGTTTTCTGCTCGAATTAACACCGCATTTTTTTCTTGGTGTTCTTTATAACCCCAATACCCTGTTCCAACTACGCCGATTGTTAACAATACAATTACGATACCTCTTAACATTTCTTCACCTCCGCTCTATTTACAGAAAATATGTTTGCCAATTTTTTTAATTTGTGGTCGACTCCAAATCCATTTACTCGTTGCAGTATCTGGATTGAAATAATACAGTGCATTTCCAGTAGGATCCCAACCATTAATAGCATCTAATACAGCTTTTTTCGCCGTTTCATTTGGCGTTAAATAAATTTGTCCATCAGCAACTGCTGTAAATGCACGTGGTTCAAAAATCACTCCAGATACTGTATTCGGGAATGATGCACTTGTCACACGATTCAAAATAACTGCCGCAACTGCAACTTGCCCTAAATATGGTTCACCACGGGATTCACCATAAACTGCGTTCGCCATTAATTGAATATCATTTTGTGAATAACCATTTGGCACATTTGTACCTTTATTTTGGGCTGGCTTATTACTTTGTCCACCTGTGTTCCCTTTATTAGCAGTTGATTTCTCATACTTTGTCGCTTTTACAAGCATCTGCTTCGTCTTAGCCCCCGCTAAGCCATCTACAGGTAAACCGAACTTTTGTTGAAAATTCCTTAGTGCCCAATATGTACCCCAACCAAATACACCATCTACTTTTCCCGTATAAAATCCGTTATATTTCAATCGAGACTGTAGTTCAATGACATCTTCTCCAGAGGCACCTCTTTGAATCACCTGATTAGAAAAGGCTTGGACATTTCTTGTCTGCCCGCTACTTACAATTACAGATATACCGATTAATACAAACAAAATCAGTATTTTAAAAATAACTGTATGACGCATATATTTCCCTCCTTATTTGCAGTGATGATTTCATGGTTATGTTTTGTAAATAAAACGCTTTTATGTAAAGAAGACAAAAAAATCCAAACTTATATGATTTAGACTGCATGTACACAATAAGAAAAACGGCTAAAAGGAGTTTATTATGAAGCGTATTTTTGCATGTTTTGTATTAGGAATTGTATTTGTTACAGCATATTGCAATACATATACTCATTCATCAGTTGTTCACGCACAACCACCATATGCAAAATGGGGTAAACTTGCGGTAGAAAAAACGAAAGAAAACTATCCAAAAGCGCAAATTATTGATTACCTTCATATTGGAAGAAAACCGAAGACAGTGAATATAACAACAGAAAAATTCAAATTATGGCTGCGTGAAGATGGAAAGGAATATGGTGTTTTTGTTGATGTAGAGTTTGATACAAGAACGGAGAAGTTTTTGAAGATTACATTTCAAAAGAGCAGTAGATAATGTTCAACTAACCAAGCTTTTACAGGCTTTTATTTCCCCACTTATCTTCTGTTGTTTCTTTGATTCTTGACATTAGAATCTTATTGTCAGCGAATAGCGGGATTAAAAAAGAGGAAATCATCTCGATTCCCTCTTTTTTATTACTATTTAACTTTCACTTCTTACTTAA
The DNA here is from genome assembly GCF_000374965.1 of Bacillus sp. 95MFCvi2.1. Lineage (NCBI taxonomy): Bacteria > Bacillati > Bacillota > Bacilli > Caryophanales > Bacillaceae > Bacillus > Bacillus sp. 95MFCvi2.1. The sequence continues at coordinate 310,441 of NZ_KB895690.1, forward strand.
CTATACTCTCCTTCTATTTATGTATGATTAACGTTCTCTTGTAAATGATTTATAAATAATTTTAATGGTACTAATCCACGCTTTGGCATTTGACTGCTTATTACCGCTACAATTTCTAAATGTGGAATAATGATAATGTATTGCCCACCATATCCCATTGCAAAATATATACAATACGGTATGTGAAATCTTTCATTGTCTAATACCCACCAGTGATAACCGTATGCTCCAACATGTTCATATGTTAAAAAAACAGCCTTACTCGATTGTTCAATCCAACTTGAGGATACAATCTTTTCTCCACTCCAGAATCCATTTTGTAGACATAATAATCCTATTTTCAGCAAATCCTCCGCTTTCATTTTCATGCCAAATCCACCAACATAAATACCTTGAGGATCTTGTTGCCACTCATATTCGGTAATTTGTAAAGGATTAAATAAATATTTCTTTGCAAACTGCTCCGTTGTCTTTCCAGTAGCAACTTGTAGTATACAACTTAACAGATGTGAAGAGCCTGAATTATAATTCATTTTTGCCCCTATCTCTTCCATTAACGGCTTCTGCAAAATATAATTTATCCAATTATCTGATTCCACGAAATCATTTGGAAATACAACTCCATTTCCAAACTCCTGCCACTCTTCACCAGTTGTCATTGTTAACAAGTGATAAATGGTTAATTCCTTCTTTTCTTTCGGTACATTGGGAAACCATTTTGCTATAGGCGTATGTATATCATTTATGTAGCCTTTATCTATTGCTATACCGATTAAAATTGATACGATACTTTTCGTGATAGAATTAATTTTATATAAATTGTGTGCGCATTCTTTTGTTTTATAATATTTTGTTGTTAACTCACCTTGTTGATATACGAGAAATGCATTCACTTTCTTTTTCATAAATTGATTTTCCAACTTGTAAAAATCCAATATGTATTCCTCCAAATGTATACTGTTCTTGTCTGTTTTTACTATTCTACTCAAATCAAATAAATATTTCTATTTCTATGTACTTTCTAAAAAAATATCCAATTTCACGTGTGGCAAACATATACTATAGATATAAGACATGGTCACTCATACTAAGTAGTTTCGTTTTCGTGGAAAAACACTTAATAACATACGAATTGGTATGCTTTTTTCATTGATGTAACAATATTTCCAAGGAAAATAAGTACAAAATAGCATACCAAATAACAGCGTGACAATAGTCATTGTCATTGTTTGAATTATGGTGTTAATTTTATTGTTAAATGCTATGTTATTTCTAAACTCTTTTAAAAAAAAGAGAAAGGTTATTGTAAATTTATGTTAAAATGTATATAAAGATTGTGAGAATTTGTACTTAAACTGATGAGTCAGATTAGTTGAATAGGGATTGGTTAAGTTATTCTGTCTTTATGTTAAACTTTAGAAGTTATTCAGCAATGGTAAAAAGGGAGAGAAAGTAATGTTACAATCACTGATTTTTGATATGGATGGAACTCTATTTCAAACAGAAAAAATTCTAGAATTATCACTTAATGATACTTTTAACCATTTACGGTCACTAAATTTATGGGATACAGTAACCCCCATTGATAAATACCGTGAAATTATGGGTGTACCTTTACCAAAAGTTTGGGAAGCTTTGTTACCTAATCATTCCAATGAAGTAAGAGAACAAACGGATGCTTATTTTCTGGAAAGATTAGTTGAAAACATAAGAAGTGGGAAAGGTGCTTTATATCCTAATGTAAAGGAAGTTTTCCGTTATTTAAAAGAAAATAATTGTTCAATTTACATAGCGAGTAATGGTTTAACGGAATATTTACAAGCAATTGTGAGTTATTATAATTTGGATAATTGGGTTACTGAAACATTTAGTATTCAACAAATACGAACACTCGACAAAGGAGATTTAGTTAAAACAATTATAAAAAAATATGACATAAAAAAGGCAGCGGTAGTTGGAGACCGTCTATCTGATATAAATGCAGCTAAGGATAATGGTTTAATTGCAATTGGATGTAATTTTGATTTTGCACAAGAAGATGAACTTGCTCAGGCTGATTTGGTAATAAATGACTTAATGGAGTTAAAAACAATATTGCCTGAAATGAAAATAGTTTACTAAACCAACGGGTGCTTTAACTGAATAAGCGAAATAATAAATCAACGCTCAGAATGATATATGTCTGGGCGTTTTTGTTTGTTATTAGGTATGCGATTTATAATGTGAATTACCGTGTTATTAGATATCTTTTTTACACATAATTACAAAGAAAAAAGTACACCACGCTTCAATAAGTGATGTACTAACAATTATATAATCTTTACTTTATAACTTCGTCCGCACATTCCAAAGTTCTGGGAAAAAGCGTTGATCAAGAACACGTTTTAAATAAGAAACACCAGATGATCCACCTGTTCCCATTTTATGTCCAATAATTCGCTCTACTGTTTTCATATGACGGAAGCGCCACTGCTGGAGCCAATCTTCAATATCGATTAACTTTTCTGCCAGTTGATATAAATCCCAATATTTCTTCACATCAGCATACACCTCTAACCATGCAGCTTCAACTGTCGCATCTTCTTCATAAGGTTGTGTAATATCACGATTTAAAACATTTGGATTGATTGGGAACCCTTCTTTTACAAGTGCCTGAATTGCAACATCGTAAAGACTTGGTGAATGAAGCGCTTTATGCAAACGAGCATGTAACTCTGGATCTTTTTCATAAATTTTTAATGCATGAGGTGTTTTATAACCAAGCGCATACTCAATCATACGGTATTGATAAGACTGGAATCCTGATGCTTGGCCGAGTGAATCACGAAATTCAATATATTCAGATGGTGTGAGCGTTGCAAGAATATCCCAAGATTGAATAATTTGCGATTGAATTTTTGAAACGCGCGCAAGCATTTTAAAAGCTGGAGCCAGCCTATCATTTTGAATAGATTCAATCGCTGCACTAAGCTCATGTAAAATCAACTTCATCCAAAGTTCACTCGCTTGATGAATGACAATAAACAACATTTCATCATGATGATCAGATAACCTTTTTTGACTTCCTAGCAAACTATCTAATTGTAAGTACTCTCCGTATGTCATATTTTCTTTAAAATCCGTATGAATTCCCTTTTCCATAATTACTTTTTCATTTTCTTTCATAAAAATGAACACCCCTTCTATGCATCATCTGCTTGCTCTTATAGTGGTCTTATTACAGCTCGAACTGGACTCCCATCCGCATCTGTCAATGCAAGTGGCAGGGCAATCAGTTCATAATCTCCGTCTTGTACATGGTCTAATACAACATTTTCTAAAATATGAATACCATATTTAAATAATTGGTGATGCGCCGCTAATTCTTTATCATCTAGCGGATCTACAGAAGGTACATCCACTCCAATTAATCGAATGCCTTTTTCCGAAAAAAATGGTGCAATATCAGCACGTAAATACGGAATTACTTGCGGGAATTCCTGTGCATTCCCATGCGAAGAAGTCCGAAGTAATAACCTCTCTACCCCATCTAAAGGGAATTTTTCTAATTCTTTTGCGCCAATACTTTCGATACCTGATACATCTATAATTCGAGCTTTACCAACATAGACATTAACATCTAAATCTAGTACCCTTTTTCCGTTATTATCAAAATGAAATGGCGCATCAATATGCGTACCCGTATGAATACTCATCGTTAATTTTCCAACATTAACAGATCCACTTTGTTCTTTTGCCCATGATACTTCGTATGAAAATGGCGTATCTCCTGGCCATGTCGCAATATCATTATTTAATGGTTGTGAAATATCAATCCAATCAGATTCCTTCATCGCTTATGCCACAACCTCTCGCTTATTTTCAAACTTTTTATATTCTTCATCTTTCATGATTTTCTTCAAGATTTGCACAGATTTCCACACTTCTGCGTACGTGTTATATAAAGCAACTGGCGCAAGGCGAACCCCATTTGGTGCACGAAAATCAGGAATAACTCCATTTGCTTTTAAAGCTTTACATATACGTGCAGCTTCTGGATGCTCTAAATATATATGCCCTCCGCGTTTATCATCCTCTAATGGATTTCCAATTGTAAATCCCATCCCCTTCAGTTCATGGTTGATTAAATTTAGCATATAACGAGTAATGTGTAATGATTTTCCTCGCAATCTTTCAATGCCAGCTTCTTTGAAAATCTCAAGTGAACCAATAAGTGGCGCTGTACTTAACACATGAGGTGTGCCAATTTGATATGCCCCGGCATGCTCAGCTGCTGTTAATGTATGTTCCATATCAAATTGCTTATCTTTTCTTGAACTAAACCAACCAGAAAGCCCTGGAAGACGATTGAAATGTTTTTTGTTTACATATAATCCAGCAACCCCACCAGGTCCTGCATTTAAATATTTATAATTACACCATACTGCGAGATCAACACCCCACCCTTTAAAGTCATGCGGAATTGAACCGATGGAATGGCATAAATCAAAACCAATATAGATACCACGCTTGTGCGCTTCAGCTGTTAATCGCTTCATATCAAGAATTTGTCCACTTCGATATAGCACTGCAGGCAATAAAATTAACGCAATATCATCAGTCATCGCATCAATAATATCTTCCTCTTGCAGCGTTCTACCATCCCTGCTCTTCACTCGTACAAGATGTTCATCTGGATCTAGTCCTTTTAAACGGATTTGACTTTGCAAAGCATAAATATCTGATGGGAACGTTAATTCATCCGCAAGAATCTTTGTACGAATTCCTTTCGGTTCATAAAATGTCGCAATCACTTGATGAATATTCGTCGTCGTGGAACCGGTTACAATTACCTCTTCAGGTAAAGCACCAACAAGAGGAGCAGTTAATTCACCTAATTGTTCAGAGAGAAAAAACCAAGGATATTCTCCTTCTGTCCACCCGTCAATACCATACTCTTTCCATGAATCTAGCATAGTAAGTAAAGATTTTTCTGCTCTTTTTGAAAGTAATCCTAATGAATTACCATCTAAATATATTGTATCTGCTTTCTTATAAAATTCTTTTTGAAAATCAGCAAGTTCATCGTATTTATCACATTCCATTGCATAGTCGTAAGATGGTTCAAATGGCTCTCGATACATTCTTTCACCTTCTCTTAATTTTCTTTTTATTCTAACTAGTTGAAATATAACACTATAACTGACATGACGTCAATGATATTATGTCAGTTGACTTTTTGCATTCGCTTCTACTAGAATAAAATTATATTTTCAGATATTTCAGTATAAAGGAGTGTCCAGTTTGGGAAAAGATCTTCTTTCAACAAGACAACAGCGATCTATAGAAACGAGAAATAAATTATTAAAATCTGCCCGCAATGTTTTTTTAGAAAACGGATTTCACAAAACAACAATCTCTCAAATTATTAAACATGCTGAAACTGGTTATGGTACGGCATATGTTTATTTTAAAAATAAAGACGAGCTCCTCATAGTCCTTATGGAAGATGTTATGAATCGTTTTTACAAAATCGCTGAACGTTCCTTTTTTCCTAAAACAAAAAAAGAAGCTCACAGTATGATTGAAAATCAAGTGCGAGCTTTTTTACAATTAGCTGAAGAAGAAAGAAATATATTACAAGTCGTTGAAGAGGCTATCGGTGTGTCAAAAGAAGTTCGACAAAAGTGGAATGACATTCGAGAACGTTTTATTAGCCGAATTATACAAGATATTACCTATTCTCAAAATAATAGATTAGCTAGAAAAGAATTAAATAAAGCAATTGTGGCACGCAGTTGGTTTTATATGAATGAAGCGTTTCAGTGGGAGATTGTCCGAAATGAGATCGATGTAAATCTAGAGGAGGTTGTTTGTACATTAACAGAGCTGTATACGGCAGGCTTATATAAAAATGAATAGCACACTCTCGTCTCTATGAAGAAAGTGTGCTATTTAATCGTTTATAGGAATATTTCTTCTGGATATGGCAATGCAAGCTTTGGTCTTTCCTGTGATGAAAAGTATTGAAGTTTTAACGATTCTCCATCTATCGCTCTCAACTCTCCTCCAACTCCCTCACATTCAAACACAACAACGATATATTCCACTTGATCTCCATTTGAATATGTATGACGGAAGTCTTTCCCTCCAAAAATCCCTTTTATTTCTTTCACTTGTACTCGTAAACCGGTTTCTTCCCACACCTCACGAACAACTGCTTCTTCTGGAGTTTCACCAGGTTCAATTGCTCCTGCAGGTAAACTCCAAAATTCCCCACCGGGATATTGAAATAAGATTTCCCCTTGCTCATTTTTAATAATTGCCGCTACGCTCGGCATGAAAATAAGATCAGACCCTACTTTTTCACGGATTTGTTTGTAGTATGTAGAAATCGCCATATGCCATTCTCCTTACAGATTTTCTGTATGCTTATATTATTGTACTTTACTCACAATCCCCAAAATAAACTTATACTCATTTCGATTTTTTCTCATCTTTTTAAACCCTTCTTTTGAATCAAAAATCAAACAAGTTTTTCTAAACCAAACTCGTAAATAGCATGATTCAAAATAAATAGGTTTCACAACTCCTTTTTGCTCAAACTCTGTTCCATCTTCTCGTTCTATTTCTGTTCGAACCAACCATTTATTTCCGATTCCGGCTTCTATGTACTTCACTTACAACTCCCCTTATATGAAATACTTACATCTTCCTTAGGAAATGTTGTTCTAAGCATTCTACTATTTCCCTGGTAAGCGCAGATTTTGACAGATTCTCTATTATTTCTACTTAATTGAAATTAGCAACATTCCTGTTATAAAGAAAAAGGAAAAAGCTTCATATATACCGAATAACACAAAAATAATCCATTCTTTTGAAAGAGGTATATATGTTATGAACGATCAATTTACTACTCTCCTAAGTGAAATGACCTTTATAGAAAGACAATATGAATTTCGAAATCCAGATGTTGTTCTCTATCATCCCGGTCATTACACAGAATTAAATGAACAAATCATCACATTATTTCATGAGGAAGGCTTTAAAACAATTATGATTCCCAGTGTACATAATGCATTTTTAAATGCTAATGAGTTTATCTTTCATAAAGAAATCCTAGTTAAATCAGGAATTCCTCAAGAACTAGTTATTCCAATAACAGGAGAAGCGAATACAGCTAACGATGTTATAAAAAACGCAATACTTCTTCTATCAAAAACAACAGAAAACAAAAATATTTTATTAGCGGGAAAAACTTTTTTTATGAAAAGATTCTTGCTTATAGCAACTGCGTTTGCTACAAATGACATGACTATTGATGTTCTTCCATTACAAGATAATAGAAATCTTACGAAAGATACTTGGCATTTAACGGATACTGGTAAAAAAAGAGTGTTGAATGAATATCATATGATTTCCCAATTCCTTAAGCAAAATTATCTTTAATTTGTATAGCCGGAGATAAGATCATATTAGTTTTTAGAAATTATTTGACTCTACTATTTCCCCGGTAAGCGCATATTCCGACAGAACGTGCACTTACATATAAAAGAAGCAGATTGATAGAAGCCTGCTTCTTTTATATCTGAAATCGCTGCATCCGTTTATAAAAAGTACTACGCGGGACATCTAACAGTTTTGCCGCAAGTGATACATTTCCCTTTGTTTATTGAAATGCCTCAATTATCCCATTCCGCTGTATTTTTTCACGAAAGGTTAATTATTATCCATTAAATCTCCCCATAATAATAGTGTTATAGTATTTACCATCCGCAAGCCTTTTGTCATTCTTTAATACACCTTCGATTTCAAAACCAAGTTTTTCATACAATTTAATCGCTTTATCATTTGTTTCTAAAACATTCAAAGTCATTTTTTTAATGCTATTAACGTCAGCCCAAGATATAGACTCTTTTAAAAGATTTTTCCCAATCCTATATCCCCAAAACTCTTTTAATACGCATACTCCAAATTCTACTTTATGAGAGAATCTCTTTAAATACACTCCCTCACATCTTGAAAACCCAACAATCCGATCGTTCACTACCGCGACTAAAAATAAGTTTCTTGGACTTTCAGTGTCCGTTTTGATAATTTCTTCAAATCTCGTTGTATCTATGAATCCCTCCCCTTCTTCTCTGTCCAGATTTTCAGTTTCTCCATCAATTTGTAATCTTAATTTAGACAAATCATTTGCATCTTTATCCATTGCAGATCTAACAGTATAATTAATCCCATTTACATAAAATTCTTGTTTGTTAATAATCATAATATACTCCTTTGATATTAAGTTGATTTAGAAGAATAAGACAGGTAAAGATCTTAGTAATTTACTGCAATTTTAACCAAATAACCTCCCACGATTTGTTCCATAAGATATTGTCCTATATGGTAAATCTTGATAATTTCAGTTTATCATAGGTTAGTTAAGAATAAGTAGCTATCTGTAACCACCTTTCTCTTTTAAAAATCCTTTAATCGATTTATATTAAATAAAAGTTACCTACATAAGTTAAATATATATAAAGAGAGTTAATTACTGACATATAAAGCCTGTATCATAATCTATGATACAGGCTAGTTTTTTACACATTCTCCTTCTCGAAATTTGCAGTAAAGGGGAGTTCTCCAACGAAAATATCTCCATATTGATCACGCACTGCCTTTTCTGTTAAACCAACGCTTGCGATCTCTGGTGCTGTATAGATGCAGGGCGGATCAATTACTTCTACTTCAAATCTTTTCTTTGTTAATTGCTCCGCAGCCTCTAGAGCAGTATGAACTTGTTCCCCGATTGCTACAATTGTGACATCTGAACCTTCGCGCTTTACTTCAGCTTTTCCTAATGGAATTGTGTAGTATATAACGAGAGAATAAACTCTATGTCTGGAGGTCAATTTGACCAGAATGATAGATTTTTGAAGTATAACTCGCTATGATGTAAGAAAAAAGAAAGTGAGCGGAAAATGAGTAAAATCGTGATTATTACAGGTGCATCCAGTGGATTTGGATTTTTAACTGCCCTCGAGCTTGCGAAAAAGGACTATTTCGTCATCGCTACAATGCGTAATCTTAATAAACAAACGGAATTATTATCTCAAGCTGCTGCATTACACTTACAACAAAATATCAAAATTCATCAATTAGATGTAACAGATCAAAAATCTATACATGCATTCCAATTGTTTTTAAAAGAATTAAACCAAGTAGACATTCTCGTCAATAACGCAGGCTATGCGAGTGGTGGATTTATAGAGGAAATTCCGGTAGAAGAATATCGTAGACAATTTGAGACGAATGTATTTGGAGCAATATCCATAACTCAAATTGTATTACCTTATATGCGAAAACAAAAAAGTGGGAAAATTATTAATGTAAGTAGTATTAGTGGCCAAGTTGGATTCCCAGGTTTATCCCCCTATGTTTCTTCAAAATACGCATTAGAAGGTTGGAGTGAATCCCTTCGCCTAGAGGTAAAACCATATGGAATAGACGTTTCATTAATCGAACCCGGTTCCTATAACACAAACATATGGGAAGTTGGGAAAGAACTTGCCGAAAATTATTCAGAATCAACCTCTCCTTATAAAGCGTATATGGATAAAATACAAAATCATATTAATAATGGCAGTGATACATTTGGCAATCCAGTAGATGTTGCAAGAAAGATTGTAGCGATTGCTGAAGCAAAAAACGCAACATTACGATACCCAATTGGGAAAGGTGTAAAATTGATGATCGTTGCTAAAAAAATTCTTCCGTGGAGAGTATGGGAGTTTCTTGTTTTGAGGAGTTTTAAGAAGATGTAATGTAAAAAGACTACTGATAAATAAGAGTCGTTATACACATTGAAATTGGGATAACGACTCTTATTATCTAGCCCTTTTAACCAACAGGTTGGAATAAATATATCATTACATTAAATGTAATGATTAAACAAAATACTCCCAATAGAGAAATTACATATTTTTTTGATTTTTTATCATATTTCCATTCCATATACGCCCGAAAAAGCTGTTGCGTACCTAAAAATACAAATAATATATATACACCCTTTATATACTCTGAAGTATAAATACAAACAAAGCCAGCCACTAAATAGATTATGATTATAATCCGCTCTCCCCATTTATGAAGCTCATTTACAGGCTCATAAATCCAGCCACTTTGTTTTGGTATATTTAATTTCTTTCTCACAAGCTTTTCTAAAAGATATAGCACGAAAATCCATAGAATCAACACAATCACTATTGTGAAAATTGTTCATCCCCCCATCCTTAAAAATCCAATGTTATACATATTAATTAGGAATATACTTTTTGAGTAAGTAAATGCGCAATATTATCGCTCTTTTGTTCTATCAAAGAAACAATCCCCTCAGGATAAGTCAGTTTATCTTTTAACTCCTGTATACTTTTCCATATAAGAATAATATTCTTATATTCTTTATGAACTAACACTTCACTTATAGACTTTACAGGTTTACACCAATGAAACAACGTACATTGATGGTGTGATTCTCCATCAACTTCAAATATGTGTTCTTTTACAATCGCTAATTCTGCTACTCGAACTTGTAAATCATATTCCTCAAGTAACTCCCGTATAATCGCTTCATATGCCGATTCTCCATACTCAATCGATCCACCTGGAAAACGATAAAATGTCTCTTCTTCATTACATTGAACAAGAATTTTAGAATACTCCTCATCTATGATAATAGCTTCCGCGCGCAATAAGGGGCTTTTCATTTCCTACCCCCTATTTTACTAATTTGAAGATCGTATTTTCTCCGGCTGATCGCTTGGATAAGTAGCATATACACGATTATCATAATCCCAACTAATTATCGTTGCACTATCTCGACCAAGTTGGTGATGAACATGCTCTAGTACATTTTGAATACATTCTGTTAGTTTCACTTTGTTTTCATATATATCTTTATATAAATGAATTGGATTTTCATAACGACGTTCTCCGTATTCTAGTACGCCATCTGTTACCATTACGATTCTATTTCTTCCTGTACGTAGCTCTCGAGCACCTGAAGAATAACATGGAACAGGTAAAGAAAATGTATTCACATTCCCAATCCATTCATAAAAATGACGTTGGTTCAGCATATACTGTCCTAGCTTATGTAACTCTTCATGAAATACATAAACGAGGCAATCTCCTATAGAAAACCACCAAATATAATTTTCTTTTCGCACACAAATTAAGCATGCTGTTTCACCCTTTACTTGCTGACACGCCTGTTGAAACGAATTAGATTGAAAAAGTGTAAGGATATGATTTTCAACAGAACGGAATGCTATTTCAATTGGTTCTTCTAATAAAACTTTTATATTTTCATAGTCATTTTGGATTGTATTTACTACTAAGGCGACACTTTCTGCACTATTGTGTCCATCTAATATCATCGCAAATTCCCAATCTCCATTTGACCAAACGAAAGCGCCATCTTCATTCTTCTTTGCGCCTGCACTCGTATTTCCACCATATCTGCCAAGCACTATATTACCATACTGTTTAACTGAAATTTCGCCTAAACACATTTCATCACTACCAACCCATGAAGATTGTGTATTATTTGTTGTATGCATACTCATTCACCATATACGTTCGTATTCTTTCGCATAGTTTTTGGATTTGTTCTGCTTGTCCATAAGGTGCACCTTTCCAATTGGCGATCTTAGTTGGTGACCAAAATTCCTTCGGTGTATTTGGATAACGAGGAATTATATGCATGTGCATATGATTGACTCCATTACCGGAAACGAAAGCATAAATATGTTCTGCACCCTCGCATTCTTTTAATGCACGGCTTACTCTACTCGTAATTAAACCAAAAGCTTTCGCTTCTTCTTCTGTTAATTCAGCTAATCCTGGTGCATGTCTTTTTATATCAATCATTACATATCCGAGATACGTTTCCTCTTCTTCCCAATGAACATGCCCCACATATACGAGTTCATCTTCATAGATTGCCCCGCCTAGCACCTTAATCTCCCCTTTATGTTTCTGACATATAAAACAGTGTGCTTCAAAGTGACTTTGTGTCGACATATGCATCCCTCTATCCCTTGGATTTACCATTATAATACCATAAAACACCCTTCCGTTCAGACTATTCAGAAATAAATTTATTATATATTCCTATTATTTCAATTTAACAGTATAAACCTTTGTAATTCTTTTTCATCGAGTCACCTTTAAACAGAGATGGGCATTTATTATAGAAAAAGAAATCTTTTCTTGAAGGTGGAACAAATCATATGCATCCACATTGGAATTCTCACATGAATTACCCACCAACCTCTTATTCAAACAACGCCGTACGAACTACACCACCAATCCCTAATGCTTTTCATTACATGATGCAACGTATAGCGAACCTGGAACATCAATTAGCAAAATTGATCTCATTGATTGAAGAAAATAATCAATTAATAAAAGCGATGGAACAACAACAAAATCAAGTGTGTGCACCAGCTGGAAGTTCAGTAATTGTGCGTATGTAACCTTATTTCATTCAAATAAAAAACACGCATCATAATAAGTAGCCTCACTTACGATGCATGTTTCATTTCTATTTACACTCTTCTTTTCTTATGAAATCCTTGCGTAATCCGATCTAATACAATCGCAATTACTACAATAGCTAGTCCAGCCTCAAACCCCATTCCAATGTTAACCTGTGTTACAGAACGATATACATCTACCCCAAGTCCTGGTGCACCTACAAGCGAAGCTGTAACAACCATCGATAAAGAGAGCATGATACTTTGGTTTACACCAGCCATTATAGTTCCCGTTGCAAGAGGTAACTGAACTTTAAATAACTTTTGTGATGTAGTTGAACCAAATGCATTTGCAGCTTCAATTAAATCTTCTGGTACTTGCCTAATCCCTAAATCAGTAAAACGAATCGTTGGTGGCATCGCAAAAATAACAGATGCGATAATACCAGGAACAACACCTACTCCAAAGAATGTAATCGCTGGAATTAAGTATACAAATGCTGGCATTGTTTGCATAAAATCTAATGTTGGCCTCAATATTTTTGAAAATTGCTCATTTTGAGATGCTAAAATGCCGATTGGGATTCCAACAATGATGGAAATAATGACTGATGTAAGAACAAGCGCTAATGTTTGCATCGTTTGTCCCCAGTAGTTAATGTTTAGAATAAATAATAAGCCGATTAACGCAAATACCACTAAAGATATTTTCCTTGTTGTATACCAAACGAGAAAACATACGATTATAATCATTAAAAATGCTGGAATTAATGTTAAGAAATTTGTAAGTAAATCAACGAAACCACCAATGATGTATGAAAATCCTCTAAACAATCCTTCAAAATGCGCATATAAACTCGTAACAAATGCATCGACCCATTCACCTAAAGGAATACGCGGAATACTATTCATCGTCATTCACCTCTTCCTCAATATTTCCTGCAAGGGCTTGAATGACACTTTCTCGTTTTATGATGCCTCTTAACCTTTTCTTTTCATCAATGACTGGTAATGGAAGCTTCATTTCCGCCATTTTCGCATACGTTTCCTCTAATAATGTATCTAAATATACGTGCGGAATATCTTTTAGTAACAAGTCAGCAATTGGCCACTGCTTTTGAACAGCTTTACTCGCATCATCCGCTGTTAATATCCCTAAAAACTCGTGTTTTTTATTTACAACATATACGGTAGATACCCCTGCATTTCTCATAATTTGCAGGGCCACTCGAGGGCCGCGGTCAATCAATAATGTTTCTGGTCTTTTTAAAATAGATTCAGCCGTAATCACTTTTCCTAAATTCACATCCGCAACGAATTTCTCTACGAATTCATTAGCTGGGCTTATCATAATTTCTTCTGGCGTTCCAATTTGCACAATTTCTCCGTCTTTCATTAATGCGATACGATCCCCAATTCGAAGTGCTTCATCTAAATCATGTGTAATAAAAATAATCGTTTTTTCCATCTTATCTTGTAGCTCTAACAGTTCATCTTGCATTTCTTTACGGATAAGTGGGTCTAATGCGCTAAATGACTCATCCATAAGTAAAACATCTGGATCATTCGTAAGAGCTCTTGCAATTCCAACGCGCTGCTGCATACCACCGCTTAATTGTCCTGGGAAGCTATCTTTATGATGATTCAATCCAACTAATTTAAGTGACTCCAAAGCTTTCGCTTCTCTTTCTTCTACTGGTACTCCTTGTATTTCTAATCCATAGGCAACATTTTGTATCACGGTACGATGAGGAAATAACGCAAATTTTTGGAAGACCATACTCATCTTTGTTCTTCGTACTTTCCTAAGTGCCTCTTTCCCCATTGTTGCGATATCTTCCCCATCTATGTATATGTGGCCTGCTGTTGGCTTTATAAGCTGATTGAGCATTCGAACAAGAGTTGATTTCCCGCTCCCAGATAGCCCCATAATGACAAAAATTTCTCCTGTATACACTTCAAATGTTGCTTTTTTCACCCCAACGTTCATTCCCGTTTCTTTTAATATTTCTGATTTACTTTTTCCCTCCTTTAATAAGGTGACTGCTCTTTGAGGGTTTTTTCCAAATACTTTTGTTACGTTTTCAACACGTACTTTTGTATTTTCCATACAACGACTCCTTTTCTGCCTATCTATTCACATAGTGTAACGATTTTAAACAGAAATATTACATAAAGAGGCTTTTTTTAAAATTCTTGTTTCCGTTCATAATAAGAAGGTTCACTTATAGATTTATTCCTACAAACAACGTGATACAAAACGGAATGAAAAATCTCTATTTACGAAACGGGAGGACTCGATGAAACAGAAAATATGGCTTATAAGCATTTTGTTATTTATCAGTATGATTATTACCTCTTGTAATGCCACAAATGCAAATACAAAAGGAAAAATTAAACTTGGTGTAACAAGTTGGAAGGAAAATATTGCGGCTGCAAATATGTGGAAAGTTTTATTAGAAGAAAAAGGATATAAAGTTGAACTCATGTATTTAGAAAAAGCAGCCATTTGGACTGGCGTCGCTCGCGGCGATGTTGATGCAAACTTAGAAGTATGGCTTCCTGTAACCGATAAGCCCTTAAATGACCGATATAAAAATGATATTGTCTTAAAATCGAAATGGTATGAGGGAACTGGACTTGGATTAGTCGTTCCTTCTTATATGAAAGACATTAACAGTATCGAGGATTTAAATTCCCATAAGGATGAATTGGATAATAAGATTATCGGAATTGAGCCTGGTAGTAGCCTTATGAATTTAACAGATAAAGCAATGAAAGAATATGATATAAAGCTAAAACTTGTCCAATCTTCAGAAGCTGCGATGATGAGTGAGCTAAAAAAAGCATATACACAAAAGAAACCCATCGCTGTAACGCTTTGGAATCCACACTGGAGCTTTTCAGAATTTGATTTAAAATATTTAAAAGACCCTAAGAAAGTATATGGTGAAAAAGACGACATTTATTACTCTGTACGAAAAGGTTTTGAAAAAGATTATCCAGAGATTGTGAAATATTTCGATAGATGGAAAATGAGTGATGAACAACTTGGTACATTGATGGTTATGTTAAATAAAACAAAGGATCCCGAAGAGGCGGCTCGAAAATGGATTAAAAAGAATCAGGCGTTAGTAAATGAGTGGATAAAAGATTAATTTATTACGCAAAAATAGGCCAGGGAGCCTAATGTTCTCTGGCCTATTTTAAGTTATTTTTTTTCAATAACAGCATCGACAATACCATATATTTTAGCTTCTTCCGCAGTCATAAAGTAGTCTCTTTCTGTATCAAGAGCTACCTTTTCAATTGGCTGACCTGTTCGATCTGATATGATTTTGTTAATATCGTGTTTTAACTTTAATATTCGTTTTGCAGTTATTTCGATCTCTGTCGCTTGCCCTTTCACTCCGCCAAGCGGCTGATGAATCATAATTTCACTATTTGGAAGCGCAAACCTTTTCCCTTTCGCTCCAGCGAGTAATAATAGCGCTCCAAATGAAGCTGCGAATCCCATACAAAGCGTTTGAACATCAGGTTTAATCAAATTCATTGTATCCAATATCGCAAATCCCGCTGTAGTTGAGCCTCCTGGACTATTGATATAAAGAAAAATATCCTTCTCCGCATCTTCTGCTTCTAAAAATAATAACTGTGCCACTACACTGCTTGCTACTTGATCATTAATTTCTGATCCAATCATGACAATACGGTCTTTTAACAACCTTGAATATATATCATAGGAGCGTTCTCCTAATTTTGTTTGTTCTACAACATACGGAATTGTATTCATCATAATCCCTCCATCTACTTTTTAAGCTGCGCATAGCATATAACCGTAAGAAGAAGGTGTTTTTGTATTGAATAATAACACAGGCTGCTTAGATGATAGATGTGTAAAGTCGATTGTTGGAAGAAGTCTTGTTAACAATTGTGGTTTTTGTTCACGAATAGCTGTTACAACTACTTCAACGTCATCATCCTGCCCGGCTAATTCAATCTCCTCTTCTTCACTTACCGTTTTCAATCTATTTCTACTACGAAACAACGAAGCCTTCACTGCGCCTTCTGAGATTGAACATATTTCCGCAATATCTGATAAGCTGTATTGAAAAACATCTTTTAACAAGAAGATAACGGATTGCTGTACATTTAATAAAGACAAGACTTTCTCCGCCATCTCATGCAAATCAGCAATTTTTTCATGTGGTTCTTCAAATGTAATCTCCTGCTCTAATTTCTTCTTAGCTGATTTTGCTTTCATTTGATCGAGCCATTGATTTCGAGCAATTTTATATAGAAGCGTAATACAAACATCTTTATGTTCTACACCTATATATTTTTGAAGTACTTTACAAACCGTTTCTTGGGCCAGGTCTTCCCCATCCCATTTGCTTTTTGTTAAAAAGGTACAGTACCTTTTTAACTCCGCATAATTTTCAATGATAAAGTTTATATTTGAATGATTCATATCGATATGATTTTTTAACATTTGAGTTACTTTTGTGCACAAAATAACCACTCCTTTTCAGCGCTTACTTAATAAACGATTTTACCGATAAAAAAGTTACGGGTTTGATAAAAAAATTTTATAACGTTTATGATTACGAAAGTGGGGTCATAAATATGTTATGTAGAATTTTACATGAGGAGGCAACAATATGCCAAAATTAACCGTTATTGGTAGTGGAACATTTGATGTAAAAGAAGGAACAAAGTTAGCACTAGCACTTGAAGATAATGGTATCCATATTCTTCACCGCTGCGGCGGGAAAGCGCGTTGTACCACTTGCCGTGTAGAAATCATAGCTGGGGATTTTTGTGAACCTACACATGTTGAGAAGAACGCTATTACTGAAAAAGGTATTGAAGATCATTTGCGATTATCATGTCAAATGCATGTACATACTGATCTCACCGTTCGTCCCATATTAACAGTTGAAAATTCCGGATTAGATGCTGGGCCACGGCCTGTAGAATGAAAAGGCAACAGAATGACGGATTTAAAACGATTAGCTGGTGAATATGCTGCTGATTTTGTAAAAGACGGGATGAAAATCGGCCTTGGTACTGGTTCTACTGTATATTGGACAATGCAAAAATTAGGACAGCTAATCAGCGAAGGTTTAACGATTCAAGCTGTACCAACATCAATAGAAACTGAGAAATTAGCAGTGCAGCTTTCTATCCCTTTAATTCCTTTAAGTAACGTTGATTACCTTGATCTCACGATTGATGGTGCAGACGAGATTAACCCCAATCTACATTTAATTAAGGGGGGCGGCGGCGCTCTTCTACGTGAAAAAATAGTCGCCACTTCTTCCCAAAAACTCATTATAATCGCTGATGAATCAAAACTTGTAAAAGATTTAGGTACCTTTCCTCTTCCTATTGAAATCGTACCGTTCGCTTGGGAGCAAACTGCAAAACGAATTCAATCCTTTGGTTGCCAGACGATTTTACGTACCCAAAATAATCAACCATTTATAACAGACAATGGCAATATGATCTTAGATTGTGTTTTTCCAAACCAAATAACGAACCCAATCGAAACTCATCAGCAGGTAAAAATAGTAACTGGTGTAATTGAAACTGGTTTATTTATTAATATGGTAAATAAAGCGATTATTGCAACTGAAAAAGGAATAAAAGTATTATGACAAAACTAAAGGGCATGAGCCCGGTACAATACGAAGCCCATGCCCTTTAGTTTTGACTAATGAAGTAGCCTGTCTAACTTTTTGAGATCACTTCACTAATAGCGACTTACTTAACTAATTTAGCTAATTCACATTGCAATCTATATTCTTCTAATTCCCAAATCTTATTTACAATTCGTTCTTTACAGCATTCCATACCAATATCCATATCATAATCAGCAGGGTCAACACATGCGCTGGATTCAGTTAAAATAAATCCATTTGGCAATTTCGCAACTACGACTGTACATTTGCCATGAAATTCTTCTACTGTCCATTGAGTTTTCTCTAAAATATTATCAATATCCTGTTGAGTTACCGTATTATCCATTATTCAACAACCTCCCAATCTTCTGCTAACATATCAGTTGGTGAAGCTAACCAAGGAACAAAATGTTCTTGTACTGTTTTCATTGCAATATATGCAACATATGAGACATTATGTCCTCTATGCTTGTTTTATAAAGACCACGACACTAATACACCGTTGACCGTCTATATGAATTCCATTGGTCTTTTGTCCTAATGCGGTTTCTTACCGCCCTCTGCTCATTCTCCAAATTCATATATGATAAAATTAATTCATTCGCTAATATGTCCAAACATGTAATTTTCATAGCAATAAAATTAAAACTAGGCTTACAACGTCATTCAAAATTAGATGAAGCAAGTGCATACAATTCGAAAAAGAGTTTCAAGTGGTGTATTATTATCGATATTGAGTCAGGTCCAAAGACAGGAAAAAACCCAAAAATGGGCTTCTCGATATAAAACAGTATCTTTATATTCCCATCATATAAGAAAGGACTGAATAAGTTGAAATCAAAACAAATAAAAGAAATAACTGACTTAGAAACTGCCTTTCAAATTCGAAAAGAAGTGTTTGTCAAAGAACAAGGTGTTCCTCTGGAAGATGAATTTGATACATTCGATAAATTAAATGATGTATGTCATCATATTTTAGTTTATTTTAATGAAATACCTGTAGGGACTGGACGCATAAGATTCGTCGATAACATTGGTAAACTAGAAAGAATCTGCATATTACAACCTTATCGAAAACATGGTTTAGGCAAAGTAATTATTCAAACATTAGAAGAGATTGCTAGAGAAAAAGAAATATCCAAAGTTAAATTACATGGGCAAACACATGCAGAAGGGTTTTATAACAAACTAGGCTATCATACTTCTTCAGACGTATTTATGGAAGACGGTATTCCGCATATTCTTATGACAAAGGATTTATCGATTAAAGAAGTTAGTAAATAATAAAGTAAAATCCCCTTTCTGCACTATATAAAGGGGATTTTAAAACGATTCATTTATAATATACTCTATCAATTCTTTCATCTATACATTGTCGTCTCTTAAACTATCTCTACTCCCTTTATTGTTTCTTCAATCGCCTCTTTATTTGTTAAAATCCAAAAGAACATTTCTTCATTTAACTTTAATAATTCTGCTGATTGAACAAAATAAGTAATGAAGATGACTTGAATACCTAGCATTACATACCAAATCGCCTGAATTTCTGCTTCTGATAAAGGATTCTGTTTATGGTATCCCTCAAAAATATTTCGAACAATATATAACCAGTCCCTTCTTAATTGTTCATCACAAAATACTTCGCTTAAAATACTAGTGAAACAGTAGCACAAATCAAACACTCTCACATTTATTTCTACAAGTTCAAAATCTATAAATCCTTGAAACTCATTTTCCTTAAAGATTAAGTTAGAAAAATGCATATCTCGATGAATGAGTTGCCTTGGTAACAGCGTAATGGAGTCTTTAAAATCTTTTTGCAGCTGGTTCATAGTTTGAATGAGCTCAGGATGAACTTGCTCACTGCTTTTCAAAACAGGTGTGGCCCAATCATAAATTACATTGTACAAATTACGTTCCACAAATTCGTCTACATGATTTGTGGAACAAAGTGCCTGATGTAACTTAGCAACTTCACTTCCAATAGTATTACTTAACACTTTAAGATTTCCAACGCGTTTTACTTCTACAACATTTCCCTCTACATACTCATACATACAATATATTTATCATCTTGTAAAATATAGCTTTCGTTGCCTCTCGTCTTCAAAAGCCTTTGTATTCTAATTCCTTTTTGTGCAAGTTGATTTAATACATTTGTTTCAGCCAACAACTGCTTTATCGAACCTTTTTCTTTTAATATATAATTTTGCTTATTCCTTATAATCTTTGTTACTTTCGGTTGGATTGCTTCTGTTGTTACTTGCTCGTCTTGAAACCAAAAATTTGTAATATCTAATATGTGTTCCATTGTATATATACCCCTTTATGAAATCCGAAGCCTTTTATACTTTTCGAAACATTAATTCACACAGCATACCCGTTCCAACTCCAATTGTATAAGCTAATAAATCACTCCACAAAAAACCATACCCTAATACAAGTCCCCCTAAAGTCGTTGCACGAATATTATCTATCCAATCCGCATGATATAATTGACTGATTTCAATACCATAACAAAATAGTAAACTTAAAAACGCGATCTTTTTAATCTTCATTTTATGAAAAAGGAATCCAAATCCAATAAAAATCATGAGAGCCCAAAGTGCATCCCCTAAATATGCATTTAATAGATTAGGTAAAGCATAAGCAAATTTCCTTGATGCCAATCCTAAAATAACTACTATTATTGTCAAGATTGCATACAGCAACCTATTTCGTTTATAACTCATTATGAAGTCCTTTCTTATTACACAAAACGTTTTACAAACCCTGTACTTTTTTCAACATATCCCATACATTTATAAAATTGGTGCGCATGGTGTCTTTCCTCACGATTCCCACTATTTAAGCAAATCGAATCTATCCCTTGTTCCATCGCCCATTTCTCTGCTGCTTCTATTAAACTTTTTCCTATTCCTTGATTTCGAAACTCTTCATCTACTACTAATGCAATAATGCGAGTGTATATTCCATCTTCAGTGTAAAGTATGCCTGTACATAAGCCAATCATTCCAATAACACGCTCATTTTCTTCTGCTACCAACGTATAGTAATCTGGGTGAGAAAAAATATTTTGAAGTCTTACTTTCATTTTTTCTATAGTTGTTGGATAGCCAAGGTGTCCCATTAATGAAGTTAAATGAAGTTAAATCATGTACATCATCTGAATGTGCCTTTCTGATTTCCATGCACTCTCCCCTTCACTAGTCACATCATTGGTTCTTATATCATCATTCATTTATTCCTCATATAACACTTGAAAATCAGTAACAAGCGAAACAATTTTCCCATTCTCATCAAATCCCCAATAAGAAGGATAAAAACCATCACCATAACCTGATCGGAACATAATAATATTACTTCCTGTTTCCTCACATACTACACAATTTCCCCACTCATCATCATGTTCTGTTAGTACGTCGTCTATCAAATCATCATACAAACTAATGAATTCTTCTCCTAGCTCTTGTTGTAATCTATTTTCTATTTCTTCTAACTTATCAATTGCTTCCACATCTGCAAAACACCCTAGTCCCGTATCAACTGGATACCCAAAAATATATCCTTCCTTTAGTTCACTTACATTCTGTCCTGGCTTTATTGCCATCTTCCATTCTGTCACTTTTGCTTCTGATACTTTCAATTCAGCACCAGCAATTACACCATCTTCCTCGTTCAACCAAGCAACAATTGGATATGTGCCGGGCTGAATTGTTTGTTCGAAGTGATTTTTATTAAAAATAAGAGGATCACAAGCAACCATTTTACCTGAAGTAACTTTTAAATGGTCTAATACTTCAGGACGTAGGACTTCACTATCCAGTTTAGATAATTCATGTAGTAGCTTTGACATAATGTTTCTCTTCCCTTCATTCTCTTATTATTAGACTATACAACTTTCCTAGAATTTAAGCTGAGAAATCATCAATAATTTCTACCACTTCAATTTTTCCGTTAATCAAAAGCTCTGGAAGCTCGTTTTTTACATTACCCTTCCAATATTCTTTAGCTTGTTCAATTTTTCGAGAGAAAGGAACACCATCTTCCTTTGGTAAAAGGTTTCCATCCCCCTCAAAAGAATTCCCAATAACTCGAAGTTTAACAATCTGCAAAACTTTCCGATTATAAGAATCAAATAATTCTTTCCATTTCAAAGCATCTTCATAGCTTTTCGCAGCGTATAAGCAAGACAATCTTGAAGGATATTCAGGATATTCTTGTAGTCTAACCATTTCTACTATTACTTCTCTAATAGCTCTGATTGTTTGGTCTACATACTTTATAGCTACTTCGGCATTTTCTTTATTCATGTTCAAGCCTTCATTTGTATAATGATCTTGTAAAATCTGAATACAGTCTTCGCCTTTAGAATTCAATTGTTCTCTCTCAAAAAAGAAGCGATATAAGGTATTGTTTTTGTTCTTGTCAAAGTTAATTATCTGCCCAAGAATCATTTTTTTCCTAGTAACAATGTGATAAACATACAATTCGTTCTCTTTCATGGTCTGTCTCCTATTGGTCTTCATCATATTGACTATATTATGTACTTTCCATCACTCTTGTCCGCAAAGAAGAGTTAGTTTCAGTTGCTTTTTTGAAAGACAGTATGTACGTGTTGATTCCATTTCTTTTTCTCCTCTTATCTGCTCTTAATTGCTTAACTGGTTAGAATGCATGATTATATATCCCGAAAATTAATTTACATAACATTATTATATTATACTTATAAACGTTTCTCTAAAAAATGCTGACTATACCCTTTAGGATGATCTTCCACTACGCCAAACTCTCTGTAACCATGTTTCTTGTAAAATTCAGGTGCTTGAAAACTAAATGAATCAAGTAATATAAGTCTACAGTTTTTCTCTTTGGCAATTTCTTCGATTTCATTTAATAGTTGACTACCATATCCTTCATGACGTACTGACTCATCCACCCATAAAAAATCAATATGAAGGTGATAGAAATATATTGTGCCTGTTATGCCCCCAAATATTTTGCCAACATCGTCTTTTAATAGAAAACTTACATGTTCTAATGGGCTTTTTACTTCATCTGATAGTACAGACATATTGTATTGGATTACTTTATTTTTAATATATTCGCTATCTTTTGAGTTATTTTGTTGTATAATTTTCAAGTCTATTCTCCTTTCTCATCACTATATATAGCATTCTGTATACTTTTTATACAAACATTGCAATGTTTCTTTTATTTTCATATCAGCTTCTTGATTTTCATAACGATTTGGTAACTCCATTCCGCCAATCACATAAAGCAATGGTTTTTCATAAAACGTTCCTAGTATACCGATATTTATAACAGCTGTAGGTAACCCACCTGTCATATGGGCTAAGTGGTACCCTGGTATTCCTTCATATTGTCCTTGTTGTCTCACCATTCCATTTATAATTGGTTCCCATAGCACCGGATTCAATTCATATCCTTGGAATATACGAATTAAAAGTTTAAGAACTTGTTTTAATTTCCCAACATTTTTCATATTCCTTGGGTCTTTCGTAATATAAATCTTTGAAAAAGAACATTGAATTCTCCTATTTACTTCTTCCCATCCACCGCAAAAGTTGACAACAGATTGTGCAATACAATTGTCATGACATGCAATCATTACTTCTACAGCATCTTTGAGTGTTAATACGGTTCTTCTTTGTAAATGTGGGTATATTTCTTTACTATCTTCTTTCGGATTAAATTCGATATTTTCGATTTCATCACTCCAGCGAACTTGATTCTCTGCAACCATTTTAGCTACAGCAAATCCAATTGCAACCTTTGCGGCAGACGCTAGTGGAACCAATATATCATCATTATATAAAGCGACAATATTTTGTCTTTCTGCCGAATAAGCAACTATACCTACTTGACCTGATTTTATCTCCTTTATTTTCTTGATTACTTCCTCCATTTGTACGCCTCTTCTCGATTTCGTTTTTATCCCTTTCAGTATTTCGATAATACGAATCAAAAATCCTTTTATGAGGTTAACAAATGCATTCTACTATTTTTGTTCCAACTCTACTGGTAAAACATAGCCGCCATTTTCTTTCTGAAGTTCTACTACTTTCACAACAGCATTAGCATTTACGGTTCCGTATATATGTGGATAGTTTTGACCATTAGAAGCCAATTCATATTTTATCTCCGCCTCAACTAACGACGGATTAATTACAAGTAATACTAACTCCATTTCAGTACTAAAATGCTTTTCTGCCACTTGAAGAGATTGTTCTAAAAAAGAACAATGAATAAACCCTTCTTGCATCAGTGAAGGTTCCATTATGTTTCCTTTTGCTTTTGCTACTTCCCATTCACTTTTTTCCATTACCTTTGTAATCATAGTCAATCTCCTTCTTCCCTACTTTATAGAAACATTAAGAGGATTTTCCCGCTCGTTACGGGGTAACGCCAATGCCCATCAACCTCAGATTTTAAAATGCCCACAAAACGAAATTATTTTGCTTTTTGGATTCCGAATCTCTTAATTAGATAGCACAAGGTACCCCACGAAAAAAGCCGTTCTCCTAAACTATGGAAATCGGCTTTTGTAATCTAATTCATTCATATTGTATATCCACCTTCCAAAAGAGTGTAAAAACTAAGGTTCTGAGACTTGTTAATCAAGCAATCCCGTACCCTTGTTTGATGATAACGGTAACTACCGCGACGTATAGTTTTCATTTCCGAAAAGGGACAGACTTCTCCCTTGATGGCTGGTACGCGTTTTTTCCAGCCCGAAAACTAGTTACTTCGAACCATACGGAAGGTCATCTTCTTCACCTCATCTGAAAGATTATATTAATTATACCCCATAACACTCTTTTGTGGACATTGTAAAATGCGAATTTTTAAATAACGGATATAAATTCTTTAGAAAACATTTTTTACTATTCAGTGGAATTTTTCGTGAATAAGGCTGTCCAAAGTCCAGAGACACCAAATACTTTATTCGATTGTTTTATCTCTTTCATTCTACGTATTTCTACTTCAGAAAAGCCTTTAAAGATGGCTCTAAGTTTTTTATCTGTAAAACCTAATCCACCTTTAAAACTTTGCAGTTTGTATACTTCCCAATCTGTTATGTCTGCTCCACCTAATTCTCCACCTTGAACAAAACAAGTGATTGCAAAATAACCACCTGGTTTTAAAGCCTTTTTCACCAAATTTATATAACTCATTCTTCTGTGTGGAGCAATATGATGAAAGCATCCTGAATCATACACAATATCGTATGTACCCTCTTCAATTTGTAAGTCAAAGATATTGTTATAAATAAAATTTATATTTACATTTTTTTCTTTTGCCCGTTCGGTTGCCCATTGAATTGATTCCTGCGATAGATCTACTGCATCAACTAAGCATCCTTTTTCAGCAAAGTAAATTGCATTCCTGCCTGGACCGCATCCGAGTTCAAGAACTTTTCCTGGATTAAGTAATTTTTTCTCGAAATAATTAACTAAGTTCTCATCTGGCTTATTAGTAAAAAAGGGAACTCCTTTTTCACGATTAGAATAAAAATCATCCCAAAATTGAGTTGGTTCACGCAATAACGAATCTAACATATCCAATAAATCTTCATAACTACTAATTGTTTCTTTCATAATAACCCCTTCTTTCCAATTAAATCTTATATTCTAATTGTACTAACAATTAGAATATTTCGTGTTTCATCGGGGTTAACAATACTTTAAATTCAAATAAGTTTGAACTCTCTACATATGCCTATTTATGCTAATTTAACACGCATAAATGCACCTAATTTTCCTTTTATATTATTTTAAAAGTATTTACCTTACTCTTTCTGAAAATCCAATCAAACAATTAGAAATACCCTTAGAATTGGAATTTGATTTCGATTTTCCAGAATTACCATTACAATTATTGCAATAATATTACAAATGGAGTAGCTATACATTCTCATTAAATAAAGATGTTTCTTTGGTAATTTACATAAATTCCATTACTAGTAGTAAGAAAATAAGCACATGCCTTATTTTTGCGGAGTGACGGGTTGCACTTTTAATTCTTTTATCCCTTCTTTTAATTTAAATAGAAAATATAATACTTAAAATCTTCTTCGGCCGTAGGCTTTATTTAAAGAAAATATTTAGAAAAATGGATTCCTCATCGTACAGAAAATCAGTGTATCTCTGTAGAATTTTGTTTTTAGTACGTAATCCACGTTTTGTTTGCACTCCTCGGTATATAGTAAAAGAAACCGATTCCGATTACCGAGCCGGTTTCTTTTTCGTATATCAATGCACGTTTACATACTCATTACTTGCCGTAATGTAATACGTGTTCTCTTTCGAATTGTGTACTTTATACTGAGAATAAAGAATCATATCAGATTCACTTATTTCATTTGATCAAACATTGTTTTTACATCCTTAGAATTAGGAGTAGCATACAAAGTTGGTGTTCCTGAAGTTGAACGTCGGGATGTCACTGCAAAAACATAACCAAGGTTTTCATTGATTATCGCTCTTAACCAAGGTCCGCCACTCGCTCCCCCATTCATACCGCAACTCATCTTGGCATCACTACTAAACAATCCCGCACTACTTGTTGATCCGCCACAATAATAAGGTAATTGTCCATTGTATGGATTTTCAGCGGGCCAACCCCAAATACGAACACTCGGTTGATTAGTACCATATCCAGTTGAAAGTCCATTTCCTCCGACAGTATTTATTAAATTGTTTCCACTTCTAGGATAAACAGTAAAAAACGCTTGATCATGGCTAAAATCACTATCGTTTATCCAAGAATTAAATGTACGAGCATCTTTCCAATTCCAAATCCCATACGGTGTGGAACCATTATTATATGCTGGAGCAAATGCAATATTTGAGTGCCATCCTTTCCCCTTACCTCCATGTACACAATGACCCGCTGTTATGACAAGGTTTTTATAATCATTATTAGTAGCAGAAGCAGAACAAACATAGTCCCTTCCGCTATATGAAAAAAATACTTTGCCTGCTGTAGATGGAACAACAACATTTAGTGCTTTAATTCCACCACTAGTATCAGGCGGAACTGGATCAGAAATATTACTAGGTTTTTCTGTTGAGGGAGCTTCCTGTTTTTTTGGAGTAGTTTTTTCATTAGTCTTGATTTCATCTGCTGGGATTGCATTCTGCATTTTTTCTTTTGTCCAATAACCCGAAGGATCTTCTGTATTGTTTGGATCTTGAATAGAGTATGGAATGTTAGGAGAGCTTTTAGATTGAATAAGAGAATTTTTTTCATCAGAGGTTGCATATACAGAATTAATACTTAAACATGTTGTTAAAGTTATACTAGCTATAATCCCCGAACATAAAAATTTTAGTTTTTTCATAAATACCCCCGTTTGCATATTTTGTTAATACCATTTAATACTATATCCTGCCTTAATTTATTATTCGTAAAAAAGATAAAAAAACCTAAAAATAACCCGAATATTCCGACGGTATTTTATTATAAAATGAGAAAGTCTTCAACATATTATATATCTCTAATATGTTGAAGACTTGGTTATAAGGTGTGTTGAGAATTCAGCTCTTGATAATATTAATTAAGTTATTTTACTTGCTAAACTCTCTTTGGACTCTCATATAGCTTTCAATGATATTTTGATAACTAAGAAGATGTTTAGCAAGTAAAGCTCCAAAGCCTTTCTACCTTGAGCAGCTATTTGCACCTCTTCATCAAAGACCACTATAAATGTATTATCATCATATGAAACGAGCATGGCTAGTTTCTTTAAGTTAAACTCAGGCAGCGCCTAGAATTACAATTATCAATTTAGTCAAAATTTATTTACCATCAAGCTAATATTTTGAAGCACCCCCTAAACAAAAAATTCACTTCTCTATAGTTAAGTATTTATGAGAATTTAGCTCGTTTTTTCGTTTTGGGGAACAACCAATTTCTTAAGTTGATGGGCATGTATAGTGCCCCTATAAGGTGAACTTCGCCAATTGTTCACCCCAAGATGATACTTCAGTTTCAACAAATCCAGCTTTCCTATAAGCAATTTTTGCTGAAAGATTTTTAGGATTATATCCAATCATGATTAGAGGAATATTTTTATTATTAATACTTCTTATCTTTTCAATAATGAGAAATATAGCCTGTATACCTATACCTTGTCCCTGGTACTCTTTATCAATCATTAGTCTATAAATCCAATAATTATTATCATCAGAGTCTATTCCAAACATCGCAAATCCTATTAGCTTATTATCAAGATATATACCATTTGCATAGAAATTATCTAAAAATTGAACCTCTGCAATAGAATAAAGATTGGAGGCGATAAATGTGCGTTGTTCTTCTTTTACTGATAATTTTATAGCCTCTTCCCAATTACTTTTGTCAATGGGTTTTAAAGATAGTTTGTTCAATATGGATACTCCTTTCGAATATAGAAGGGAACCACGTAGCTTTCGGGCTATTAAAATGTTTTCCCCTCATATTTACACCCTAAAAATACTAATTCCTTTTGCATAGACAATACCTTCTTAACATTAGGATTTAACCTTCTAAATAATATATTTAACCCCGTCATATGTTCCAACTAAAGTTGCCTCACCATTTGCATCCGCTAAAAGTAAATTCATATTCGTTCCCACAGGCATGTTTTTCACAGCATAGACGGCTTCTTCAATATTTTTACACGTCTCTAGTATGGCTCTAACAACCACCATAAACTGTAACCCCGTAACTACTGGTTCTCTCATACCTGGATATTTACCTATCGGCATACCACACGAAGCAAACATTTCAATATTCCGTCAATATTATAGATACCATAATAATTTCTCCGTCCCCCTGGAGATCCTTGAGCAGTTAGCTTTTGCTAGCTGCTCTTTCCGGTTGCATTTACCATTAATAACCATTGTGATTACACCTTATAATATAGAAGCTAGATTAAATCGGGTTGTTATATCCATTACCCTAGGAAACTAGGGTTTTGTTTTGTACAAAATGAAGTTTTTATTAACTCTGTAATTTTTATCACATCTTCACCGGCAGGCCTATGTTAATATTTTTTGCGAGGTAAATTCTTTTAAACGAATGCCTCTTACTCCCTTTAGGATTCGTTTAACAAAATTTTTTGCACACTTAATCCTCTCGCAAAGTAACTTCATCCTATGAAGCCCTATCTCTCAACAACTTTAGGACTTCATAGGATGGAGTTTTTATTCTCTTGTCTAGTAGCTCTATAAGAATATCCGGCTCATAATGCTCCCATTTAAAATTCACTGGTTGTTTCATCGTCGTATACGTCCTTTATTTATGAATATTTTCAGTGTGGTATTATTTAACATCAATTTAAGCACATGTTTTACAAATTTCACGATTCGGAAAAGCCCATGTAGGACTTCACACCGACATTATCGTTTTTGGGATAATCTGTTCTGTTAGCTTTATGGACATGTAGTGATACCTCTCTGTATGCAAAATTGCATACCACTTTTTATTGAAAACAATTATTACCGTAACTATAATAGTTACAGTAAGTAGATTTTACATTTACTTATTGTAACTATTTTATGAAAGAATATTAAAGGAGGAGTTAGAATTATGAAAAAAGCCATTTTAGCAGGAGCATTAGGAGTAGCAGTACTTTCGGGTATGAATTTACCAGGGTTAGAAGTTCCGAAAGCTAGTGCAGCAACTATGGATTTAGAAATTCAAGAGGTTACTAAATATTATTCTCTGAGTTCATATGAAGTGTCTCAAAAAGAATCTTTTAATCTTAAAAAAGGAGAAGAACTTACAGTATTTGTAAATAATTCAGGATTCCCGATTTCTTACACAGTCTTTGACGCAGACAATCAAGTAATTGGTACATACAATGCTAATTCACCTTATGGACGCGTATTCAAAGCGCAAAAAGACGGTAATATTTCTGTACAATTTCAAGCAGGAGTGAATTCTTCATTTATGAAGAAAATGAATTTTACAGCTAAATTCGCTCTTTCTAAATTTAATTGATAGTAAGAATTATCAATAAAGTGGAAATATATACATTTTCTTCTAGCTTTACGTAGCTTCAAAATCTTTTCTATCCCTTTGCTAGTGTAGAAAAGAAACTTTGAATATTTAACAGAGATTAAAAAAATTAAAAATGATGTTTAAGAAATCTCTTTTAATTCGTCTATCGTTGTAATATTGTGATAAATCTGTTAAAATAATAATAGAGATACTTTTCTTTTTTAGAAAAAATGACATCGGGTATTTTATTTGAATAGCAGGTCAAGGTCTTTGAACCACTTGAAGAGCATTCTTCTTCAAGTGCGTCTAAAGACCTTTTTGTGTTGTTCTAAAACGATAAGAAAGGAGAATTCAAGCCAAACTCTCTGAATATAAAATGAAATCCTCTCTTTTTGGTTGCTGAACTAGAAAAACCTTATTTTTGGATTAATTATAACAATTACTTATTTTAGGAGATGATTATATGGAAGGGTTACCTTGTAATGGCTGCAAAGGAATGTGTTGCGGTCCCGTTCCAATTACAGAAGAAGAATTTAAAAAAATAAAGAAGAAAATAAAATCGATGCCTACAAAAAAACGCCTAGATTTAAAAAGTCAGCAACGATATTTTGGAACATGTATTTTCTATGACGAAATAAACGATCGTTGCGGTATTCATCCGGTACGTCCAATAATTTGCCGAGCATTTGGGTATTACAACAATCTTGTTTGTTTTCGCAAACCGGAAGTAGTTTCCGCAAAAAACTATATGAGTAACGAACAGCCCATTGGTATTTTGAGTGTTGATTTTACATGGAAAGATTTTTCTTAATGGTTTTATCTATTTTCTTAAGTTGATAGATGCAGGGTAGCACCACATCGCTATAAAGCTAAGGTTTTTCACCATCTATAAAGCAAAAAATACGTTATCATTTCCTATAATTCTATAGAAAGAATAGCGTATTTTTTTACTTTAATGGAATTTTGTTAACTTGATAGCGATGGGCGGTACCCTAAACTAAGTTAAAGCATATTTAAGTGAAATTAAACATGACAAAAAAGCATTTCACTATCAGTGAAATGCTCAGATTGTAGAAAATCTCGATGAAAATCAGTTTTTCTACTAAGCTTAATTAGATTTTACAATCGCTGATGAAACTTCATCATTCCAAGTTCTAGCTCCATCTCCCATACTAACATCAGTCAAATTAATATACTTTCCATTGTTTACAATTGCAAGTGCTCGCCCTTCTGCATTAACATGTTCATAAATAGTCGTATAATCTCCATAAGGATGTGTAAGTATAGAAGAAACATTATCATTATTAGAACCACTAAAGTTTACAACAACAACTGGGTTTCTACTTGCATTTACAGTAAAACGTGAGCCCTTCAAATCATTATCATAATAAAAAGTAGAATAAATTGATGCTAAAGGTTGCACTTTGTTGCTTTTAGGAACTGGATGGCTTTCTAAGTAATTTTCAAAATCTGTCTTGTTTTCAAATCCAATCGTTGTTTGCTCCCCATCAAATCCATCAGTTATTACTTGGTAAGGCTTTGCTGGAGAATCTGCATACGCCTGCGGGCTTGAAACACCAAATAGCATCGCGCCTGCTAATAAACCTGTAGAAAGTACTCCCATAACTCGTTTCAAATGAATCACTCCTTTATAAAATGGCTTGCAAACTAATCTTACGCCTTTTATCAATTTTTTGTAATAAATGTAAAAATTTATCAACGTATTATTTTTATTCGAATAATAAGAAATATTTATTTTAATTGTTTTAACACATAATATATTTCACTTTTGTAGCCCCAATTCGTTTTTTTCGTTTTGGTGGTATCATAAAAACTTAGCTTTATGGCAATGCGGAACAGGATGTTTCTTTAGGTAATCTTCTAAATCCGTTTTGTTATCAAAACCAATAGATACTGGTTGTCCATTAAACCCTTTTGTTTTTACTTGATACGGAAACTCTTCTGCAGCAAGTGCACCTCCAGCTCTAGTCAATAGAATACCAGTTGCTAAAACCCCAACTACTAGTTTTTTTAACATAAAAAACTCCTTTTTTAATCTGAACGTACACTTTAGAAGATATTATATTTTCTATAAATTGTAAATATTTAAAAATTATAGAAAAAAATATAATTATTTATTCCGAATATTTAATTTAAATTTGACCATGCATAATAATACTCATTAAGGGATTTAAGGCGTATCTGTGCCAAGAAGTAAAAAATATACTTCAATAAAGAAGGATAGCATCTTTATGCTATCCCTCTTTTTCTGTTCAGATATTTATTCTATTTTTGTGGCAAATTAACTACCTAACATAACAAATAATAACAAGGCCGCTGCCTCTTGCCGTTTCATTATTTGTTTTGATAAATAATCTGCTGATCCATCTTCATTATATATAACCTCTGGTCCGACTAAGTGATGACCTACAATGTTTTTCACAGACTCTATCGCCCAATCATCAGTTTGTCCTTTTAAAGTAGCTTCTGCAGGTGGAGCCTCTAGCATTTCTAAATAATGCCAAGCAATCCATGCTGCTTCTTGTCTAGTGATAGCACGATCTGGATAAAAGTGTTCTCCCTCTTTTTCGTATAATATACCCAGTTCATATAACTTTTGAATATGAGATGCATACTGATGACCCTTTACATCAGAAAATACAGGGTCTTTTTTTGAAGGTGGTGCAAAGTACGCAATTTGAGACAACCAATATGAAAACTCTCCACGTGTAAGAGGGGCTTCAGGAACAAAACTCCCCTCCTTATTTGCTTTTAATATATCATATTGATGTAAAGGATCTATGAATTTAGCATATGGATGATTCACCTCTACATCTTGAAATCTCTTAGGTTCACTTACTTTCACCGCTGAACTACCAGAGTTCCAATGTATCATTTCTTTTACAGTACCATCTTTGTGAAGTTTAAACGCCATGTAATTACCCTTTTCATCTTCGAATAGTAAAGGATCTATTTGTTTTAATTCCTGTTTACCATACCTTTTATCAGCTACAAATAACTTTCCTTCGCTTATTTTTACATGCGTAATAAGGTTTTTCACCCGTAAATCACGGTACACACCTTCAAATTTCTTTAACTCTTCCTCGCTAGGTTTTAAATACTCTGGCTTCGTTTTATCTGGAAAATAGTGATTCATAAATTCATCAAATAATTTATAAGGAAGTAATGAACTATCTTTATTCGTGACAACAAAAACACCTAATTTATGTTCAGGAATTAACCACATTAAAGAAGAAAACCCTGGTATATTTCCACCTTTCCCAAAAACATATTGACCATTATGGCTTTGCGGTGAAAAGAATTCAAATCCATATGTCATATTGGGATACTTTGGATGCAACGCAAATTTTGTTTGTTGCATATCTTGCACAGTTTCTGTTTTTAGTATTTGTTTATTTTTGAATTTACCACCATTCAATTGAGCAATCATAAAATTGGCTACGTCACTTCCTGTAGAAAACATACTCCCTTGTGGCATGTCCGTCGGTCTTGTTTGATAAAATGGGATGACATCGCCTTTTTTATCGTATCCTGTTGCAAGCTTATCTTTAATAAAATTAGTCATAACAAAACTACTATTTTGCATCTCTAAAGGGTAAAAAATATTTTTCGCCATATATTTATAAAAAGGTGTGTCTGTCAAATTTTGAACAATATATCCTTGCAGCATAGAAGCAAAATTATCATATGTATACGTATCTCCTGGCTTTCTCACTACTGTGGGCATATTTTCTTCTACATAATCTTTAAGTTTTGTATAGTCATTTATTTGATCATGAATATCCCCCAATCTAGGATCCACATCATCAAAACCTGTTGTATGGGTGAGTAAATGTTTCATTGTAACTGGTTCACCCACATTATTTTGGTACTTTAATCCCCCCATATAATTTACTATATCTTTATTTAAATCAATTTTTCCTTGTTCAACTAACTGCATTACAGCACTAGCAGTAAAAACCTTTGATACTGACGCTAATCGAAAAACGGTTTTTTTAGGATCGATGGGAATATTCTGTTCTTTGTTGGAAAAACCGTATCCTTTTTGAAATAGAATTTGATCATCTTTGACAACGACAATAGCTACACCAGGTGCATTTTCTGCTTTCATTTTCTCTGGAATTACTTTATTTGTGAAAGCTTCTACATCTATAGCATTTAATGCTATAGAAGAAACTGTTTCAGCCTTCGAGTTATTACCACCCAAAAATACTAGAAAGAAACATAGGCTTATAACTAATAAACTTCGAAAATGATGAATAATTCTATGACTTCTTCTTTCCAAATTAATTCCCCCTTTAAAGCCAGATTTGTTGATTATTTTCTCAGTGTGCTAAACATTGATCCGGATAACACAACCATATTCTACCATAATTTATTTTGTTTACATAATTTTATTTATATTCTGTAATTTCATCCTCCTCTAACTTTATAAACAGTTTGGTTCTGGCACAAAAATGTTAGTGAGAAACATAGAGTAGCAAATTGCTCTACATTTCCCTCTTATGAAGCTGAGCCAAACAATTTATGAATAAATTCTCTCTGGTTTTGGACGGACTTGTCCGGTAAAACAAGTTGTCCTTTTTTCATCATATGCATGGCTGTATCTGTTCTTCTCCCTTTTGCATGGGAAAAGTCTCCACTAGAGATGGTTAAGTTACCTTCCGCATGAGGTGATTCACCACTCGCTTGTGAACCTCCTCCCTCAGCGTGTGAAAAATCTCCAATGGCTCTCGTAGCCTCCCTCTCGGCGTGAGAAGATTGTCCCCTAGCTTCCGTACTAGTACCTTCCGTATGAGAAGCCGTTCCTATAGCTATTGAACCAGTACCTTCTGCATGGGCAGCTTCTCCACTAACAATGGTACCGCTTCCTAACATTAACAACCTGTTATCCTTTTGATTATATTGGTGACGCGCCTAATCGTTATATAATTGAATCATCTTTAGTTTCTGTTCATTAAAATACTGATTTTATAGACCCTCGTTGGACGAATTCTCTCATATGTAAAATTGCATGAAAACACCAGGTAACATAATGCTATTATTTTGTTATAGATCTGCTCTATATTTTTCATTAATCATGTTGAAACCCTATAGAAAAACAATTGGTGAACTAAAGAACTGAAGGAAGGCACTCATTGAGTGTCTTTTCTTTTCATTCAAAATATTATATAATTATATCGGTATACTTCATTATTGCGATTATCCTGGAAAACTAATCGCTTACCATGGACCTTTAGCTCAGCTGGTTAGAGCAGACGGCTCATAACCGTCCGGTCGTAGGTTCGAATCCTACAAGGTCCACTTTCACAATTCATAAACTAATTATCACAAAAAGATACTCGGAAGAGGTCTTTTCTTTTGTTTATGCCCTTCATATATAACTTGTACAAACTTTTTTCTCCCCTAATGCATATTTTATCCTTATATTTACAAATTTTCGTAGTAACCTTTTAGTATTTCGAGGAAAATCACTAAATAAGTGCATTCTTTTCTTTTTTCGACAGACACATTGCAACAAATTTAATAGAACCCTTTTGCTATTCTAATTTGGTGACTAATTGAATACTGAATGGAGTGAATTATTTTATGTTTGAAAAGCTTTCTTTGCTTTTTGTTTCCGGTGCATTATTCATGTCTTTAACAGCTTGTACACCAAATTATCAAAAAGCCTCAGCAAAGAATGAAAGTTCAGCTTCCCTGTATACCACCAAAGAATTGCAAAATGAATTCCCCATTGGGATGCCGATTGATGAATATATTGCTAAGAAAAATAAGATGAATATTAAACATCCGACTAGCATTCCTCTTCCGAATGGAAATGTAGGAAGAGTATTACAAACAACTGATGGGTTTGTTGTTATTTGTGGTAATGAAAAAGAAATTTTTAATGTAGTAGTATTTAGAACGCTGGATGAAGTAAAAGAATATGAGACGAGTTTAAGAGAAAAATAATTCCAAACAAAATGCTGGTGTTGCTTTAAAATAAAGTTTGATCAAATTGATACTAATAATCTTGATAAATAATCATAGAAAAGAGCGTGTTTTGAAAAAAGATTAATTAAAACACGCTCTTAATATTTTCAGTTGGTTTACTCTTTTATAAAAAAGTTTGATCATTTCCTATCTATGTTGCTCCCCAATAATCAATTCCAGTTAAAAAGGACTTAGGAAAAGTCTTTGCCAGTTTAATAATCAGTGAACCACTGCCTGTTCCTATATCTAGTATTTTTCCTTTTCCATCCCAATTCACCTTGGCAACAATTAAATCATGTATTTTTGACTGATAATTCCCTCCAAATGCTGCGAATTGGTAAACTGAATAAGAAAGTATGAATGCTATATACATAAAAGGCAACGCTAAACCCCCTGACAGGACTCGCAGATATAAATTAACAGGTAATAATGTTACCAAGAGAAAAATGAGTGAAATAACAAAAAAAATAAGTAGTTTGTAAATTCGTATCCAAGTTTGATATTTAGCTTTCGTTTTCAAGATATCAGCCATCCTAAAATAATCTATTTTTTGTTTGTTATAATTATATAGGAAATTAATACCCCTTTGTTAGGTCTTTAAAGATATTCTTATTAAATAATCCTGCCCTATAGTTTAACAAGTTATGTTTGCAGCAGGTGAGGTAAGAAAAATAGTTGCGGAAGAATTAGAAAAAGCGAGGATGGATCCCAGGACAGGGCGAAAACCAATGTCTTCACCAAGATTCGTGGTTCTAATGTTAGAAAAAGGCGAATAGAAATATAGGTGTACCGCCATATATCCATCAACTTAAGAAGTTTATAACGCCCATCAAAACAAAAAAATATACATTTTTTTGTTTTGGAGTACTTATATTTTCATAGCTTGATGCGCATGTAGTGATATCTCCCCATTAGTAAAATTCTCTGGAGGTGTATGGATATGGACTGGCATAGTATTACATTGACGGCAGCCGGGGTCATCGGCGGTGGTACCGCGATAGTTCACGGCATACTGATGAAACGGCTGATAATCAAGCCGATTGAGGCAGTTTTTGTGACGAATGGGCAGATATCTGCACCGATACAAAAACTCGTACGATTGCTTTTGCATTTTACCACGCTCAATTGGTTAATCAGCGGGCTCACCTTGATTGCCGCCGCAATCTGGTTCAAGCAGGATGCAAGGCTCGTGACTGGCCTACTTGCAGGTAGCTCTTTTCTATATGGTGCTATCATCTCTTTTTGGGTAATGCGCCGCCCTCATCCTAGCTGGATTTTATTGTCCGTTGCGCTCCTTTTAATCGTCTTGGGGCTAACGCCAGTGGCCTAAGGCCCTACTTAAACTCATTAGACATGAGCGATTCCGTGGAACGAAAATCATCAAGTAGAGGAAGATGAACCTCGATTTATTTTACTAAATAAATCTCAAAAGCAACGTTCGAAATGGTTAAAGGGTATAGGTTACACAGCTTTTGTTTGGCCTGCTTTATTTTGATTGATACATATTTACTGGGCAATTGGTGGTACCTTAATAGTAGCAAAGAGGATCTGTGTAGTAACGGAACAAGAACGGCAATAACTTAGATTTATGTTGGCTTGTACTACAAGTAGTTTGTTTTTAGAAAAGAAATTTTTTATTAAAAGGTTGTTTAAATAGTATGCTTAGTATTTATTGATACATAATAAAAGAGTTCAATAACATAAGTTATATGGGATACAGCCACATCACCATCAAGCTAAGAAAAAGAATTACCCCCAAGACGGAAAAAATATACTATTCCTTTAATTGAGGTCACTATACATACCAATTTAAAAGGAATAGTATATTTTTCGGTAGGATAAACCGAAGGAGTTCTCCAAATGCTGATGATGTTCCACATAAAGAAAATGCATGAACCAAAAGATAAATTTCTCACCAACAAGTAGATTTTTCTAAAGATTAAATGGAATTTGTCCATACATTATTTTTACATTTATTATACTTGCACCTAAATAGTCTTTATGACCTATTCTTTATAATTTTTGAAGACTTTTTTCAATCATTTTTAATTTTCTGCACCAGAGCCCTCAAGAGAGCAAACCGCTCTCTTTTTTATCATGGCAGAACTTTAACGTCTAACTTAAGTTTGCCATGTTTATTCAAAAGCTTTAAAAAAGAACCGATATCTCCTTATTTTTGTGGAGTGACGGGTTGCATTTTTAATTCTTTTATCCCTTCTTTTAATGTGAACGCATCTGTTCTTACTGTTTTCCAACTGTCTTTAGCTGCATTCAAGTTGGGTAGTAAGAATTTAAATTTATTTTGATCAGCTTTTTCAGATGCCTTATCAATAAATTGTAGAACTGATCCATATTGACGATCTAAATCACTCCATTGGTCGTACATAAAAGTAAGAGATTTCAGAGCATTATCAATCGCACTATGCATCTGATCAATATTATTAAACGCAACTCCAACTACACGATTTAATGTTAGTTTATAATCTACAGTCTGACGTAATTTTGCTAATTCTGGCTCTAACCAGCCTAACTTACTTCTTGCATCACCTATCATTATACCACCAGAAATCATTACGGGAAAAAACGGAATCTTTACCATTGTCAATCCTTTAGATTCTATGTCTTTCTGATAGTTTACTTGTCCTAAAACTTCATTTAGACGCTTTTGATCGTCCTCAACCGCAGCTCCTTGGTTTTTTAAAATCGACTGCAAGAGATCTTTATCGCTTCCAAATGCTCTAACATCTTGTCCAATATCGTCTTTTAACTTAGTTAATTCTTGTATTAATTTTTGTGCATACTCTTCATTTTGTTGAATTTCACCTCGTA
The DNA here is from genome assembly GCF_000374965.1 of Bacillus sp. 95MFCvi2.1. NCBI lineage: Bacteria > Bacillati > Bacillota > Bacilli > Caryophanales > Bacillaceae > Bacillus > Bacillus sp. 95MFCvi2.1. Next base: position 349,469 of record NZ_KB895690.1, read on the forward strand.
AATCTGTAATCCCTTTTTTAAGAATATCTCCGTTCCCTGTATGAATTGCCTCTACTAATGTTCCATAATGATTATCAAATTTTGTATCGTATTCAATAATGCCTGTCAATGTATCTAAAAGCTGTCCTTTTATTTGCGTATCCCATTTAACAGCATGTTCTCTTGCATTCTTTTGATCTTGTACAATTTTAATAGGTAAATCTGCATACCCATTAATAATAATCCCTTCAAAATTCACATCTGGATTATTAATTAACAAACAAGAATAGTCATTCATAGATTTTGCAAATACCCCAGCATCTTGCAAAGCTGTTTTCATCTTCTCTTCATTTGCTGAAAGAGACATATCTCCAGTGTTAGTTTGTTCAATTTCACTTGCAAAAGTTGCTACTGGTGTGACTGCATAAGTGGTTGTCATAGTTAAAAACGTTGATACAGCGAGTATTTTATAAGGGAGTTTTTTCATCATTTCATATTCCTCCTATATAGGTTTTGATTGTAAGTTCATTTCTCCTTTAAAAGCGATATCTTTTGAAGCTAGTTCTGCATCGTTATGAATATCATTTCAACTTTGTTTAGCAGCCTTTAAATCATCAAGTATTAAAGAAAATTTATAGTGAAAGGCGAAGTCTTGAATCAGACTTCGCCTTTTCGTTATATAGGGATTTACTAATTATTTTATAACCATTTAACAATGTAATCATAGATTCTCTATGTTTTGAGTAACTTTGCAACGGAACCAATATTTCCTTATTTTTGAGGAGTAACAGATTCCACTTTTAATTCTTTTATCCCTTCTTTTAATGTGACAGCATCTGTTCTTAATGTTTTCCAACTGTCTTTAGCAGCATTCAAGTTAGGTTTTAAGAATTTAAATTTATTTTGATCAGCTTTTTGAGATGCATTATTAATATGTCCCAGTACTCCCGAATATTGAGAATCTAAATCATGCCATTGCGTGGACATATAAGTAAGAGCATTAATAGCATCATCAAGTGCCTTATGCATCTCACTAATATTAATATAGGCAACTCCAACTACACGATTTAATGTTATTTTATAGTCTACAGTCTGACGTAATTCTGCTAATGTAGGCTCTAACTTAGATAAATTATCTCTTGCTATACCCACTATGATACCGCCAATGATCGGTAGGCCCAAAATAGCGCCCTTCATTACATTAAATCCATCAGACTCTAATTTTTTATAATAGTTTACTGAGTCTAAAATTTGTTGTAGACGCTTTTCATCGGCCTCCACATCAGCACCTTGGTTTTTTAAAATCGAACTCAACAGCTCTTTATTGCTTCCGAATGCTCTAACATCTTTTCCAATCTCGTTTCTTAAGTTAGTTAAATCGTCTATTAATTTTTGTGCAGACTTTTGGTTTTGTTGAATCTCACCTCGTAAATCTGTAATCCCTTCTTTTAAAGTCTCTCCATCTCCTGTATTAATCGCATCTACAATTGTTTCATAATAATTGTCAAATGTTGTATCGTATTCAATAATGCCTGTCAATGTATCTAAAAGTTGTTTTTTTACTTGCGTATCCCATATAACAGCGTGTGCTCTTGCATTCTTTTGATCTTGTACAATTCTGCCAGGTAAATCTACATATCCATTAATATTAATTCCTTCAAAGTTCACATCTGGATTTTTAATTAACATATAAGAATAGGCATTCATAGATTTTGCAAATAACCCAGCCTTTTGCAAGGCTTCTTTCATTTTCGCTTCATTTGCTGAAAGAGACGTCTCTCCATTGTTCGTTTGTTCAATTCCACTTGCATAAGCTGCTACTGGTGAGACTACAGAAGTTGTTGTCAAGGTTAAAAATGCCGATGCAGCGATTAGTTTGTAAGGGATTTTTTTCATCATTTCATATTCCTCCAATATAGGTTTTGATTGTAAGTTCTATTCTTGTTTAAAAGCGATGTCTTTCGAAATGAATTCTGCATCTTTATGAATATCACTCCAGCTTTGTTTAGCAGCTTTTAAATCATCAAGTATTAAAGAGAATTTATGTTCTTGCATAGAGTCGATATTATCATGTAAATCTGTATAATTGGCCCCCATTTTATTCCATTGTTGTTGGATGCTTGTTAGAGACAGTATTGCTTGATCCACTGTTTGATACAGATCTGTCAAAGTTGCTTTCGCGTTAGTAAGCGAAATAACTGCTTGGCTAGCAAGATCGGCTTTCGTACTTAGTTCTCCGATTTTTTTAGAAATTTCGTTATAAGAGTTCATATGATTAGACGCCGTGACACCAGCTGCTGTTCCTAAACCGATACCAGCTGCACCGAGAGCCGAAAGTCCGCCAATAACGGCCGGTGTTGCTGTACCGCCAGTCACAACAATTACTACCGCTCCTGCAATAGCTCCAATAACTAAAATGGCTGCTCCCAATCCACCACCGATTGACCATGCTAATACATTGTTAAAATGCTCTGTCTGAGTAGAACGTAGCTTCTCAATTTCAGCTTGAATTTGTGGAATTAGGGCATTATTTCCGGCTAATAGTGCCGTTAATCCACCTTTCCCATCTGGGCCACCAACATTATTTTTAAACCCTATAGAATTGTCATACAGTTTTGCTTTAAAGTCTTGTAACATCTTAATTACTTCTGTAACTTCTTTTGAATTTGTATTAATTGTAGTGATTAAATCATTTATGCCCTCTTTTAACTCTGCTTTATCTTTCTTTTGTACAGCAGCTTCCAATATATCGTAATAATTTTTAAATTGTTCATCGTAATTTACAATATTACGTGCTGTTTTTTGAATCTTCGGCTTCGCTGTATCTAACCAATAATTCGCATTGATTCGTGACAGTTCCTGATTAAGGTGAATATTTTTAATTAATTCTGCTCCTTCTGAACCTAAATCAATATTGGATAAATTTACATTTGGTTGTTTAATCATTGTTTTTGCGTACAAATCCATTACAAGAAGATTAGATCCTGTTCCAGCTAATGCTTTCTTCAGCCCTTCAGGCCCTAATTCATAATTCCCTACTTTTTGTTCTTGAGCGGTCTGTTCTTGTGCAAGTACATGAATAGTGTTACCGTTCGTAGCAGTTATAAATGTTGCTAGAGTGGCTACAGCTAACACTTTAAATGGAAGTTTTTTCATAACTATTCTCCTTCTCAGTTTTTTGATAGATTCTTATAATCTCTATATTATTTTTATTAAATTCTAAATATTAAAACTTATAAACTTGTTCTTCAAGGTAACTTGTTACATTTTTTAATTGTCTTAATGTATCCTTTTGAGACTGCTGGTCAGTTGTATCAACATTAGTAGATAATTTTGTAATACTATTTTTGATTAGACCCAAATCTTCTTTATAGCGTTTTAGTAGGTCAAGTTCTACATCTACTTGATTTGCAAATGTATGTAAATCATTTTGCATAATAAGAAGCATAGATTTTTGTAAATCTGCTACTGTTAGGTTCTTTGTTAAATCATAAAATTTTTGGTTTTGTGTCTCTAAATCATCTAAATGCGCTCGTTGCTCTGCTGTTAGTTTATTTACTTCAGCGAAGGCACTATATGTTTTTTTAATTTTTTCAGGGTCAATAACTTTCGTAAGGTTATACTCTTTTGTCTTTGTAACTGCAGCTGCAGCTATTTCAGCTTGTTTGCTTTTCTCAATTGCTTCACGAGCTTCTTTTTTGGCAGCTTCAATCTCTAAAGCAGATTTACCTTTTTCTTTCGCTTCTTGCTCTGCTTTTTTCTCTGCTTCTAAAATAGAGTTGTTAATTTCTTTTCCTTTGTTATACGCTGCCACCGCTGTTTGGGCAGCCGGTTCAATGATATCTTTTGAAAGATTATAGACTTCTTTGAATATAGTAAGTCCTTGTTCATTTAAAGCTCCCGGTAACAATGCTATTTGTTGTAAATCATTTTGAATTGATTTTTGGGTATTTTGTAATTCATTTTTTAGCTGGTCTATTTTCCCTGTTCCCTCTGAACTTAGTACACCCTGTGCTTTTGTCACATCAGTATCGAGATCTTTAAGCTTATTATCAAGCTGTAATTTAAGATCTGTTAATTCATTAATCTGACGTTGTACGTTTTCTTGGTTTGTCATAGCTTTATCTTGAAGAACTTCAAGTCTATCCAAGAACCCTTCTTTATCTTCTTTATTATCTACAAACTGTTTTAATGTTGGGTAATAGCTATTAAATTGAGTTACAAATCCTTTACTTTTTGAATTTAATAGAATTAATTTTGGATAAAGTTCCGATGACCATTCTGTCATATCTTTCTTGATTAGGGATTGGTTCGTATTTAAAGATGGAACTTCCTCTAGCTGTACATTAGGACTCATTAAAGCTTGATCTATATATGTTTGGATTAATTTAGATTGCGCACCTAATTTTCGTAATGATGAGGAAATATCCGTGTTCTCTTGTTGCGTTTCTGCCTTAACGATTGGCGTTGCGAGAGTATTGATAGGAATAGCTGCCCCAGTAACAATGGATGTTATTAAAAATCCTTTAATTATTTTATTTTTCATTCAGTACACCTCTTTACTATTGTCTTTTTACAATCTTATTCATATATCTTGAACGACCTAGCGCTAGGCTCTCTCCTTGCACACGCTTGAGGAAGGAGAATTCTTTCGGATAGAGTGTTAAACTCTGGTTATTATTTACTTCTCATAGAATGTAAGGACCTTACTTCCCCCTCATTTAAACACTATGTTTTTAATAAGTAAACAATAAAATTCCATCATTTATATTTAATAATTCAGATATTTTATATTTATAATATAAAAAAATTATATTAAAAAAAGTTAAATATTATTAATCACTTCACTAAGTGAAATAATTATACTATGATAATTAAACCTAAAATATAGTGATTTTCATTGATCTATATTAATCTCTTGCTAAAAAATGTTTTCAATATAATTTAATGGTACTTCATATATAATTTTACTTTATTTGGAAATGCACAATTACATATAAATATAGTCATATCAACCATAAATAACTCATACTATTATTATCTTATGAATAGTAATTTAATTTTCCATAAACATTACAGGGGAAATTTTCTTCTAGGGGTTCAGCCGAGATACGTGTAAAAACGGGGCACAGTGATATAATATTTACCAATCTATTATTATTTAGGTTGTAATTAAAATGAACATTTTTGCTATAGACAGCAATATTAAGAAATAGATTATTAAAACAGTATTCCTATTACTTTATCATCTTTATTATTTTATAAGATGGATCTAATTAACTTCCCATAACGATTTGAAAAATGCATTTTTCTATTTAGGATTATCACTTCATTATTTAGGAGATGTTAATCAGCCTATGCATGCAGCAAACTTTACTAATGTTTCGCTTCCAGTTGCCTTACACTCAAAATATGAAAACTTCGTCGCTACTGTAAAAGACAATTATAAAGTAAAAGATGGAAATGGCTATTTGAACTGGAAAAGTGTAAATCCAGAAGACTGGGTTCACGCTTCTGCAGTTGGTGCAAAAGCTGTTTTCCCATTAATTGTACATGATAAGACGAAAGAGTTGTTTATAGATGCCACTGTATCACAAGACGCTGCTGATAAAGTGAAACTTTAATCAGTGGGGGTTTTCTCCATCCCCCACTGATTATTAGTTGAACCAATCGGGCTTTTACGGGCAGTTTATCTCCCACCTAGCTTCTTTAGAAAAGCGGAAGCGGCTCGCTCAGAATCGCAGGACGTTGGAGCCTCCGACAGAGAGGCGCTTTTTGCCTCGTCCGAGAGGGCGAAACGACCGGAGATTCTAGCCGCTAGAGCTGGACAATGCTTTCGCAGAATTTTGAGGCGGGAGTATTACTGCCCACAAATAGCGGAATAAACGGCGTGTTGAAGTAACACCGGTGACCGGAAAACATTTAATGGAGGCGCAACGTATTACACAGCTGGATATATCCACTTATAGTTTGATACGTATGTGAATCATAAATAATAAAATAATTGAAAAAAGAGAGTCCCTTTTCCCAAAAAGGCACTCTCTTTTTTCAATTAGATAGTTTCTCCATGATCTAAACAAAGTAGATTAGCTTTAGCTGATGGCTCTTCAATAGATTGATTAGCAACACCAAAAGATAAAATCCCTGTAAAAATCATTACAGTTAAAAGTACTTTTTTCATTATTTTTAGGCTCCCTTCTCCAAATCTTTTTTGTCAGCATCTAGGGCAATGTGAAAGAATCTACTGGCTTTTTCATCATTGCTTAGGTCATAGAATTTATTTCCAAGAATTGAAGCATATTCTTTTACATGACCCCATAGATTTTCTTTCTTGAAGTAATATATTCCTGTCATAATAACTTTCTCTAGTTCCTCAATCTCTGCTCCCTTATTCAGTTCTCTTAAGATAGCAAAATGGCACTTATATTCTTTAAGTTTTGTAAGGTTATATCCTTGTTCAATTAGATCTGCAGCAAGAAAATTTTCTCCTAACTTATAGTATTCCCTAGCTAATAAAAACATAGTTTTAGGGTTATTTTTTAAGGAATCCTTTAAATACTTAATCGCTAACTCTGAAAGGTTTTGATCAGCATATAATAATCCTAAATTATGTTTCACTTTAGCTATTAATTGTTCTTCGCCATATTTTTCAAATATTCTAAGAGCTGAAATGAAATTTTCCTCAGCAATTTCATACAGCCTAAGTTTAGTACAAGCAAGTCCTATGGTGTTTTGACAGGAAGCAACTTTCATTTCATATCCTGTATGCTTCGAAAATACCTCTTTTGCCTTATTAGCATATTTAGCAGCCAACAACGGGTTTAAGGATTGATAATGGAATACTGCAAACATGTAATCAAATTCAGCCTTTTCTAATTCATCTGGAATAGTTGCTAAGAGTTTTTCAGCCTTCTCATATTGTTCTTTAGCTTCATTATGATTTCCAACTGAAATTGCATAAATAGCTTTGAAGAAATGATAATAATATTTCAAAAATGTTTCGGTTTGTTCTGGAAATGGAGCAATCTTTTCTAGACAGTCTTTAGAACCATCTATATCACAAACCAGTAAATTATATCTAAAGTTAAGTAGGGAATAATAGATAGAGATATTAGAGTCTTCTTCAATACTATGAATATTTCTATCAATCTCTTCTTTTAAGTGTTTAGCTTTTATTATATGTTGAGAAATAATTGCATTATACCAACTGCTTAATAATGTTATTATTTCTTCTTTTGCTATTATATGTGTATCCATAATATTCTTCATCCTATTATATTAATATTATAACAAAAAAACAAACTTTCCGACATTTTATTCTGTAAAAAGCTAGATAGTACCTAAGGTACTATCTAACTTTCCATAATGTTGTCGAAACAATAGCAGAACCTGGCCTATCCTCTTGCTTATACAACCATTATGTGTTGAGTCCATCAATACGGATAAGAACTATATTTCTTACTTACTTAATTTTTGCTGCATCAAAAGCTTTTTGAACTGCTTGAACCTCAGTTGAGTTCGCCCCATATTTATTTGCTGCAACTCGAAGGCATGCCGATCTCAATTCGGAGAAACCAGAAGTCATGTTTAATTCATCAGTGTTTGCATAATGGAAAATATCAAACATTTTATCCTCGCCAATACCTTTTACAGTTACACCGTTATGAGTGCCACCTTTTGCAATTAAATACGCAACTTTATTAATAATACTTGAGTTGAAATGAACACCTCCATTATCCCATCCATTAAAATCGTTAAATTCACTATAATCATCTGGATACGGTACTCCAGTTGAAGAAGGAACTGAAGATGGATTTGCCATATCACGGAAAACTGATCCAGTTTGTTCTCCCATTGTCCAGTTAAATTTCCCCTTGTTTATATATTTCTCAATAGCTGTTCCCATAATATCAGATAACGCCTCGTTAATCGCACCAGATTCTCCGGAATATTCAAGATTAGATTCGCTAGATGTAACCGCATGTGTAAATTCATGTCCTGCTACGTCAAATGCCTTTACAATAGGATCTCCATATACAAGCATGCTACCATTATTAGCACTTAATGCGTTCTGCCAATTCTTCGGATCATTTGTATCTTCAGAATCCCAGGCATGTACAACTGAAACTACTTTTTGTCCCTTATTATCAAAACTATTACGCTTGTATTTATCTTTATAAAAATCATATACCTTTGTTGCTAAGAAATGAGCACTTACCGCTTTTGGATCATTAAATGTTGTTGAAGTGCTAGTTGCTAGTGTACCAGGGTAATAGCTTTCCTCTTTAGTAATATCTCTGTAATTCACATCATACGTTTCAATTCCTTGCCCTCTAGTGTAATCAGCAAGTGCATATTTCCCATTACTTTGTTTAGAAATACCAAATGTACGAGATATACCTAAATCATCTTTTCCTGTTCCAGTTAATGATGTAAGATTGCTTTTTCTACTTTCCTTTAAGGCTCCAACAAGCTTTTCACTTGCTTTTAAATCTGATTCTTGTACCATATTTTTTAACATATCACCATTATGAGCATTCACTAAATAGGTTCCAGATACATAGTTTGGTGTTGCAGCAGCAAATGTAACTTGGTATGCATTGCTGGCTTGTCCATTATTTTCATCAACAAAAATAACTTCCTTTACTTCTGGCTCAGAAATAAACTTGATATCATTGCCGTACTTCGTATAAATATATTGTTTCGCTTCTTCTAGTGATAGATTAATAGGCTTCTTTAAATCTTCTTGTTTTAAATTTTGCGCGCTATCTCCTGAAACACTTTTAATAACACCCTTTTTATCTACGTGTGCAGTCAATTGATGCCCATATACTTCTTTTCCTTCATATGTTTGTTGCATACGCACAAGTGTAGTTCCATCATAAGAACCACGCTTTTGAAGAACCTTATAATCTACTCCCGTTTCTCCATTAACTTGTTTTGGAGACAAAGCTTGCTCTGTCTTCTCCTTAAGAGCATCTTTTACTACATTTTCTGGTGCCTTTTGTGATGGTCGTGTAAGTTCACCTGTACGAAACGAATCCTCTTGCATTTGAACTTGTAGTTGATCTGTTTCCTCCGCATGACCTAGTCCATATGGTGTTACAGTTGTTAAAGCTAATCCTGTTGTTAATGCAACTGTAGCTAATGTTTTTTTATTTTTCATGTTTTTCACCTCGTATAATTTTCTGAAATATTAAACTTGTAAAAAGTATACTGTCTATTCTTGTCAAAAAAAAGAGAAAATGCCGAATTTATGTAACATTATGCAAAATTACATAATTTAATGTCGATAATCCGTTATTTAAATTCAATTATTCTAGAAAAAATTAATGTTTATAATGAATGGGATATTTTAAAGGAAAACGGTTGAAGAAGGTAATTCTTTTAGTAGCCGGTTACGTGGGCCAAGAATATATATTCGAGGAGAGAAATTATACTTCATACAGTGTTCTTATCTCTTTTTTACTTTATATGATGGCAGAATGGATTGTGGAGGAAACAAATCAGGAATCGTATTTCATCAGAGTTTATACATGAAGAGATCAAAGTTTTTACTCAAGACATACTAAAAACTGCTCCTATTAAGAAGTTTAGGCTGTGGAGAAATTCTTCTCCACAGCCTATGTTTGTTCCTGAACCGCTTAAAAAAATATTCACTATAGGAGATAGCACTCATAGCCGTTAAGTTAAGAAATTCATTATTCTCTAAAACTAAAAAATACGCTGCATTCTCAAAAGAACTAACTGTAGAGAAAGAAAATTTTCGTTTTGGGGGTATTTAATTTCGTTAGGTTGATGACGATGGGGTGCTACCCCATTACTTGAAAATCCTCTTGAAACATCTATTATTTACTTTCATAAAACTCTTCTTGTATTCCTTGAATTAAAGGTGATGCTTCCCCAGAATAGAAAATCCGTAAATCATGGAGAGATCTCGTGCAGCCAACGTATAATAGTTTCGCATCATGCTTTGTACCTTTATAATGTACTTCATCAACATCGATAAGAAGTACCGCATCAAATTCTAGCCCTTTTGCTAAATACACAGGTACAACTGAAATACCACCCTCATATTTACTTTGGTTTGCTTCGATGACGTTAGCAGTGATTCCTGTAGCTGTTAACTTTTCATATATATCACGACATTCATCATCTGTTCTTCCTATAACAGCAATCGTCTTCACATTTTCACTCTGCATATGTTGTAGAGTCTTTACAATTGCGGCAAATTGATTGTCCGTAGAAATAATCTTTACTTTCTCACCACTACGGAAAACAGGGGTTGCGAGCCCTACTGGAATTTCAGCATTTTTAATGACTTCATTTGCAAATTCAATAATTTCTTTTGTAGAACGATAACTCCTCGTCAGTTCATAATAACCGGTTTCTTGAAATACTTCTTTAAAGTCATTCCAGTCTTCAATCCCTTGATAATCATATATTGCTTGCGATAAATCACCTAAAATCGTAAACGAGTTACCCATTGTAATTTCTTTTAATATATAAATTTGGAATGGTGAAAAATCTTGTGCTTCATCTATAACAACATGGTGGAATTTTTGCCCGATTTCGATACCTGCTAATCGATGGTGAATATGAATAAGAGGTGCTAAATCTTCTACATACACTTCTTTTTTACGACAATTTTTTTCTGTTTCCTGAACAAGTTCTTCAGGTAAAACTTCCAATATTTCTTTTTGCTTCATCATCGAACTATAAAATGATAACGGGCTCATTTTAGGCCAAAATTTCATATAGGCATTTAATCTCTTTGTAGCTTCTTTTTTTAATGCTTTTTTCTCATTTGTTCCTTCAAACTTTTTAAGTTCAATCTCAATCCAGCGCTTTATTCGGCCGACTAATCTTTCTCTACGCTTCCTTAATGGATAGTGCTTATATTCCACTTGCATCCATTTTCTAATTTCTTCTACTGTAATAAATGCTTTATCCCATGCCTCAAAATCTTTTGTTGGTAATAAATTCTTTTCAAATTGAACAATATTTTCTTCAATAAATGACTTAAATTTCATCGTTCCTTTTAATTTACCGAGCATAACCTTTTCATCATCGCGATTTATCGAAAAAGCTTCTTTCAACTTTTCGTCAGTATCTTTCAATTTCACCGCATCATCTAATGTATTTAGCGCCCAATCTTGAAATGTTGTTTGCCTAATATTTCCTACACCAAGTTCAGGAAGTACACTAGAAATATAATCTAAAAACAAACTGTTTGGAGCAAATACAATCATTCTCTCTGCCTCTAGCTGCTCGCGATATTCATAAATTAAAAAAGCAAGGCGATGTAAAGCGATTGTTGTTTTTCCGCTTCCTGCAACCCCTTGAATTAATAATGGCATGTTTTTCTCTGCACGAATAATGTCATTTTGTTCAGATTGTATCGTCGAAACGATATCTTTTAATTTATTATCCTTGTTTTCACCTAATCGATATAGAAGGAAATCATCTGCAAGAGATACATCTTCACTTCCTTTTACATATGTATCAACAACACGTTCCAGTTCTCTTTTGCGAATAGCAATGTTCCTTTTTAAATACACATCGCCCTCTACTAAGCCATCTGGTGAATGATAAAAAGCCAGTTCTTCACCACCAGTAAACGAATAAAACATACTAGCAACAGGTGCGCGCCAGTCAATAACAATTGGTTTCATCGTTTCTTCATCAGAAACACCTACTTTACCAATATAAATCGGGTTTGGTTCTGGCTGTCCATCCTCCTGAAAATCTAATCGCCCAAAGTATGGTTCTTGCACACCAATACGTAGGTTTTGCCGATTTGACTCCCTCATACTTTCAAGTATTTGTTCTTTAAAATCCTCGCCATAGTAAACTGGGATTTTTTCCAATTTGTCTAGTTGTTCATCCATTGTAGATAAAGTTTTTTTCATCCGCTGTAATTCTTCTTCAAATATAGTACTCATAATGCTGATTCCCTCCTGTCCGTTCGAATTTTTCAGTCGAGATACAATTGTATAAAAAATACATTTATAAAGTCAATAGTTCGAGCTGGAATTTTCTAAAATATAAGAATACAAGAAAAAATTCCGCCTTTTTTCACTATTCATTATTTAATTTTTTTCTTTTATACGATAAACATTCGTACAAAAATGTTCATTGATAAAATAGATAAAGGCATAAATAAAATCCCATCGCCATCAAATATGAAATTTATATGCTAAATTCACTTATTAAGCTATTAATTCCCAGTCGGAGTAAATAAAACCATCTTTTTTGAAGTGTAATTGGTCCTATCAATTTTTCACTTACATACTGGAACTACATACTTGCCAAATAAGTCTAAGGATGAAAGCACTTTATGATGTTCTAATCCACCAAAATTCATTACTGCCATAAAATTCGTAACACCTATTTCCCTGTAGGACTGAATTTGTTTAATAACTTCATCAGGACTTCCTATTACTGGATTGAATTTATGTTTAAGGTCTTCATATGAGATATTCGTCCCACGCGGAGTATTCATAAATAGTTGATAAGGATCTTTTGCATTGGATTCAGCATCTACATATGTTTCACCAACATGAACATGAAATGCAACAGGGATTTCCAACTGGTCTGGATTACCGTATCCTGATTTCAGATACATATTTTTGTATGTATCAATCAGCTTTGCTAATTCATCCCGTGATTTACTAAACCCAAGGCCCATGAAATTGCTTCCCATACTAGCAACATGACTAACACCTTTTTCACTAGAGGTTGCAATCCAGTGAGGCGGAAACGGAGCTTGTATTGGCTGGACATTAAGTTTAAGATCATTGTATTGAAAAAACTTTCCTTGATGGGAAAAAGGCTTACCTGACCACGCCTTACGTAACACTTCTAGAGATTCGTTAAAACGCTCAGTTTTGTCCTCCAATGAAATATTATAACCATCAAATTCCTTCTGTGCATATCCACTACCTAACCCCAAATCTAATCTTCCGTTTGATAAAAGATCAACCATCGCATAATCTTCAGCAACTCGTATAGGGTTGTGTAATGGAAGTACTGAAACACCCACACCAAGGCGAATTCTATTCGTCCTTTGAGATACCGCAGCGAGCAGAACTGCTGGAGAGGGATTAATACCAAAATCTGAGAAATGATGTTCTGTAAACCATACTCCGTCAAAATTCATTTCTTCAGCCCGAATGGCTTGCTCCAATACCTCATTATAGAATTGTCTAGAAGTTCGGGATAATTGATCGGGGTAATTGTCAAATATTGTTAATGTGCTAAATTTCATTTCATATCGCTCCTGATAATTTTATTTAGCTTCTTTATTTCACGGATTGTTTTCAAGAAATCTAGATGATAATGCACTTAAAAATAATCACTCTAATTTTCCGAATCATTCCACCTACGGCTGATTTCTAAACCATAATCCATATCATAAACTTCTTTTATAGCTTTAACCTTTTCAAGACTCTCTTGGCTAAATACAGGTTTGTTTTCAAAAGCATGAAGAACTATTCTTTCAAGAAGAACGCCTAGTGAAATATCATGATACTCTGCCATCGCTTTCAAAACTTTTACCATTCTTTTTTCCATTCTAATGCCAGTTTGTACACGTTCAACTTTAATTTTTTGATCTTTTCCACTCATTTTTTCATTATGTTGTTTCATAATCACACACCCTTCTCGCTAAAAAAACAATATTTTGTTACCTATATAACAGTGTACTATTATAACAATATCGCGTATTTTGTCAATTGTATCATTATATTATCGATTTAACATAATGGAGTCTCGCCCCATCACTATCAAGATAATATAAAGTGAAACTTTAATCAGTGGGGGTTGTCTTCATCCCCCACTGATTATTAGTTGAACGAATCGGGCTTTTACGGGCAGTTGATCCCCCACCTAACTTCTTTGCTTTTGCTGAATTTTGAGGTGGGGGTCTTACTGCCCATTAATGCGGGATAAATTTCTATCCACATAATGAAAAAAAACGCTATTCTTTTTGTAGAAATATACAGAAAGAATGGCGTTTTTGATATAAATTTATCGATTTCTGATGAACTAGAATTGGTTTCTAAAGAATTGCAACGATGCATGTATACGGGATAATTCCTTACTTCCCTTATCGATTCAATTTCGATAACTCGCCCAATCACCAGTAATTATTAGTCTCTGTAACATCCCGTCATTTTGTGCAATATAGACATATGCCCCTATACTTCTATCCCCAAAATAGATGGTCTGTGTAATCCGATCATATAAATCTTTTTCTGGATTACCTGTATATTCTTCAAGTTCATCTAACTTTTTTAAAATCTCATCACTTACTTCATATACTTCTCCATATACCTTATTATCACTCGAAAGAATCATTGCAGGATAACCTTGATTTGTATCAAATAGTTTCCCATGAGTCCATGCTTCTTCAGCTATACATGTTGCCCCATGTAAATAATGGGCATTTGCTTGTTGTTTTCTTAAAGTGCCATAAACAAAAACATAGTGCATTTCCCTGTCCCCTTAATACTTCTCTATTTTCTTATTTGTAAATATGCACGAATCATAAAGTAACTCACTTCATCTGGAAGTTGTTCTTTAATAGATTTTAATCCGCCTTCTGCATGTTGTACTGCTGATTCAATAAGAGATTCGTATTCTGCTGGAACGAAACTTGGCCAATCTACTTCCATACCTTCTTCATAACAACGAATTAAGTGGTTTTCGACAGTTTGGCGTGATAAGTCTCGTTCTTTGGCAATTGTACTTAACTCGGTTCCCTGTTTATACATTTCATACGTTTCTAAGTGAGAATTTGCTGATGCTTTTCCAGATTTTTTTCGTTCCGTAACAACTTCTATTTTCATTGTTTCAGCGTAATCTGGGTTTTGTTCCATAAAATGAATAACTGCTTGTAAGAAGTGGGAACCATACTTCGCAAGTTTATGCTCCCCAATTCCTTTTACTTGTAGTAATTCATTTTCACTTTGTGGCATTTTCGCACACATATCTTTTAACGTTTGATCAGAGAAAATAACAAACGGTGGTACGCCTTCTCCTTGTGCAATTTCTTTCCGCACTTCACGTAATATCTCAAACAGTGGATGGTCCCCTACAATCTGTCTTGTTTCTACTCTTTCTTTCCGTAACACATTTTCATTTCCGAGTAATACTTCTTTCCCTTTGGCTGTCACTTTTAAGGTTGGATACGTCCCGTGTTCTACCGTAATTAATTCTTCTGAAATTAAAAACTCAATAAACTCACTTACTTCTTTTACGCTACGGTTCGATAAAAGACCGTAAGTTGGTAATGTATGAAAATTAAATTCAATTACTTTTTTATTTTTTGATCCCGTTAATACTTGTGCAATCATTTGCTTTCCAAATCGCTGGTTTGTTCGAATCATACACGATAAGACCATTTGTGATTCTCTCGTAACGTCGACGCTCTCACGTTCATCCGTACAATTCCCGCAGCGTCCACAATCTTCTTTCGGCTCTTCTCCAAAGTACTCTAAAATAAATGATTGTAAACATTGTTCTGTATGGCAGTAATCTGTCATATGTTGCAGTTTTTCAAGTTCATTTGAGAAACGTGATTCCCCAGTAGATTGATCAATTAAAAAACGCTGCACTTGTACATCCTGAGAAGAATATAACAAAATACATTCACTATCTAATCCATCACGACCAGCACGTCCTGCTTCTTGATAATAACTTTCCATATTTTTCGGGAGTTGATAATGAATCACATAACGAATGTTTGATTTATCTATCCCCATACCAAATGCAGATGTCGCTACCATAACACTCACTTCATCACGTAAAAATCGCTCTTGCTGTTCATTTCGATCATGATCATTCATTCCAGCATGATAACGTGCAACTGAAACGCCTGCTTTATATAAATCTTCATACAACTGATCAACAACTTTTCTTGTCGCTGCATAAATAATTCCAGATTCCTTTTTATTTTGACGAATATAATCCGCTAAATATGCATTTCGGTCCTGTCCTTTGATTACTGAGAACGATAAATTTTCCCGTTCAAACGTTGTCATAATTGTATTCTTTTGATCAATTTCTAGCGTACGACAAATATCTTCACGCACTTGCGGTGTTGCAGTCGCAGTTAACGCAAGTACAAGTGGTTTTTCTGGAAGATAGTCCAATATACGATGTATATGTAAATAACTTGGACGAAAATCATGCCCCCACTGCGAAATACAATGGGCTTCGTCAATTGCGATCATCGGTATCTTCATATCAATTAATTGATCTACAAATTCCATTGAATCAAGACGCTCCGGCGCCACATATAACAACTTATAATGACCTTGTTTCGCTAATTGGATTCGTTGATTTGCTTCTGTAATTGAAATAGAACTATTAATATATGTAGCTGAAATCCCGTTTTGTACTAATGTATCTACTTGATCTTTCATAAGTGAGATCAAAGGTGAGATAACTAATGTCGTCCCCTCAAATACTAGTGCTGGAATTTGATAACAAATTGATTTGCCACCGCCTGTTGGCATAATACAAACTGTATCTTTTCCAGCCAATACATTTTTAATTGTTTCATCCTGCCCTCTACGGAATGACGAGTAGCCAAAATAGGAAGCTAAAAGTTCTTGTGCTTTTGTAAACAAAAAAGATTCACCTGCTTTTCTTAGTCTTTCATCTATTAATATTATATCATTAGTTAAAAGTTACTGTACTCTCTACTTCTCTCCATCCCTTCACATGCTTACGAATAATCATTAAAAACTCATGTAAAGCTGGAGAAAACCATTTATTTTTATGATATACAAGTTGTGTTGCAAACTTTGCTTCATCTAAAATAACAGCTTGTAGTTTCTTGTCTTTCTGCTCTTGCCCAACCGTAATAATTGGTAATAAAGAAATTCCTAATCCGCACATGACACATTGCTTTATCGCCTCAATGCTCCAAAATTCAAATGTACTTTCATGCTGAATGCCTTGTCTTTGTAAATAATGCTCAAAAAATGCTCGATAACTGCAACCACGTTCCGTATACAAAAACGTTTCCTCTTGAGAAAATTGGACATCTTGCGAATCTGTTTGTGTCACAGTGTAATCTTTTGGAAAAACAAATGCCATTTGCTCCATGACAAGTTGCTCAATATGTAAATCCTCTTCCTGACGCTCAGTGTCTAAGAGGAAAGCAATATCTATATTTCCACTCTTTAAATCATTTCTCAATTCCCGACACGTTGAAGCTTTTAATGTAATTTTTACTTTTGGATACTTCTTTTTATATTCATGAAGAATAGAGGGCAAGCGGTAAATTGTTAATGATTCTGGGGCACCAATTACAATTTTTCCAGTAATCTCATTATCCACACTTGGGATTTGTTTTGCTTTCTCAGACAAAGCAATCATTTCATTTGCATAAGGCAGTAGATGCTTTCCTACATCTGTTAACACCATTTTTTTCCCTAATCGATTGAATAAAGGCTGTCCCATTTCTTGTTCAATTGCTTGAATATGCCCTGTTACAGTAGATTGTGCATATCCTAAATAGTCGGCTGCCCATGTATATCCTCCTAACTCAACAATTGTTTTAAATGTTTTTAAATGCCGAATCTCCATCTCAATCTCTCCATTCTAACATCGCAATTTCCGATTAATAACTTCATATATATCTATTTTACTGATAGATAAACTCGAATTACAATAGAAGAAACACAATTTTTCAAAAGGAGATGTATACATATATGAGAAAGAAAAAATTAGGACCAGTACTGCTCAGCGGTTTAATTATTGGTCCAATTTTAGGGTCTGGGATTATTTTACTTCCTCCACTGATCTACAAAACAACTGGAGATTATGCCATTATCGCTTGGCTACTTATTATGGGAATTGGTTTTCTATTCGCTTCCTTATTTGGTAAGTTAAGTATTCTCTTCCCTAGTGAATCTGGGGTTGCACATGCGGTAGATCAAGCTTTTGGACCTTCTATGAAGCAATTAACTTCTATTTTCTTTATCATAGCAGGTTGTCTAGGACCTACAGCTGTTCTTATGACAGCCAGTCAATATATAGCGGCTTTATTTTCAAACTTTAAAGTTCCATTAGAGGGAATTGGTTTTCTTTTAATGTGCCTTTGTGTATTGATTTTATTATTAGATATATCATCTATTGGAAAAATATCATTTGTATTTTCAACAGCTGCAACTGTTCTTTTATTGAGCGGTGGAATTGGTTCTATCCCTCATTTTCGATCGGAACAGCTAGTTCAAACATCTTTTTCTTTTGGAGATTTTGGATATAGTATTTTATTGCTCTTTTGGGCTTTAGTAGGTTGGGAGATTATTGGGAATTACAGTATGGATGTCAAAAATCGAAAAAAAACCATCCCACAAGCAATTACGATAAGCACACTTACTGTAACGGTTGTTTGTCTTGTCGTGGCAGGCGCCACACAATGGATTGTAATTCCCAGTTCACATCAAGAAGACTTACGAATAACAGCCATATTAGCTACTTTATTTGGAGAGTTTGCTGTTCCTCTTATCGCCTTTATTACTACCGTTCTTTGCATGAGTACATATTTATTAGTTGTTGGCGGGGTCTCGCGTCTTATCGCTTCCGAAGCAAAATATATAAAGAAATTATATACACTTTCCTATCGTACGAAATCGAATGTATCAATCTATTCTTTACTTTTCTTAATCGGCATACATACCATTGTATTTATCTGTCTTTATAACGATTTCATTACAGTAGAACAAATTGTAGCCATTGCAAATGCTTTCTTTATCTGTAATGCCATTTGTGGAATCTTTGCAGCATATAAATTATTACCAGGTCTCTTTAACAAAATTCTTTCTTTAAGTTTGATTGTCTGTTTTCTTATCATTCTCTCTTTCTCTTCCATCTGGATTTTAATAAGTATTGGAATACTAGTTGGTTTCTATGGGTTACAGTACTTCAAAAACAGACCAAATACTTATGAAAAGGAAATTTCAATACGATAATGAAAAGAAAAGATTCTCATTTAAACTATTTCTCACACAAATTACAGATTCATTCCCATAATATATCCGCATCAAATTAAGGGAGGTTTATTTATGAAACGCAACAATAATCTAATTGTTTTTCGCTCTTCGAATAAACAACTCCAGGTTTCTAATCGTGATGCTTGGAAATATGAATCTCTTTATAAATATAGACCTTTATTCTCGTATAGGAAGATTTTCACATCTCTTTTCAATCTCTTTTTCAAGAATACAAAACGTTAATATCTTTCATATAAAGTTTCTCAACATATAACCTATGGACTTCATTCATTACAATTGATAACGTTTAATTAATCTGTTGGATTAAAGCCCCTTCTTACGACCTGCTTCTTACTTGCAGGTCTTTTTTATTCCTTCATTACTCTATGAATTGAACACAAGCGTAAAAATTCGACATATATATGGCTACCGTAAATGTCTGCTTAAAATTTTTTCTCAATACACAAAACCCTTTCCATTTGTTACGATAAAAGTACTCCAGATGGGTTATTGCTCATCAACATTATCTAGTTAAAGGGACCTGCTGCGGGAAGTAGGTCTCTTTGACTTTGTCTGAAAGGTTTCTTATAGCCCCCATACTAGACATTCATTTGGACACATTTACCAGGTTTCTTCCCAAGAAATTCATGCTAAGATTACTTTGTCGAGTTCGACATTCTCGACAATACCCTTATGAATCCCTGCAACTTCCCTTGCAGGGATTCATTTCTTTTATATTCACTTTTATTAACATCTACTTCAACTAAATTCCCTATAATTTACTCAAGAATATTTTCTTTAAAATTCTGCATAAATCCAACTCTATAATATTTTTTATCTTCTAGAAATCCCTTAATAATATTTACAGTAATCTTTTACCATTTGCCTTACCACTTTACATTTAACATGTATCGATATATTTTATTAATATCTTTTTTATTTGTAGGAGGAAACGTATTGATTAATGCACTAGGTCTCGCTTTTATTCTTTCTAATAAACCTGAAAAGAAGAAAAAAGTTTATCTTAATGATAGATTTGCACTAATAGACATTATTGAATCTAAAGATGTATATGATTCTGAAGGTAACCCACTAGTAGAGCTAACATGTAAATATAGTATTTATTTGGATGAAAAATACTATTGTAAATCTCTCGAAGACTACACTGGACAAGTATTTCCTTTCCTAAGTGCAAAAATTGGAAAAGGTCTTGTTAGAAATTTAAATTATTATTTTTCATATGTTGATGTATACGATAAAAAACCACCAGTTAAAGAGATAAGAAACCTTATGAAGCAAGTAATAAACTATAACGTTTAGTATGTTCTAAATGGAAATTCTCTTAAAAATAGAAGCACCCAATTTGGGTGCTTTCCACTTATATTCTTTTGTTTTGGTTGTTGTACTAAAGACTGACAATATCTACATAACATAATTACCTCTCCCACTAACCCATTCCATGTTCAGCTGTATGCACTGGGAAATTAACATCTTTTACATCAACAAAAAATGGATCGCCCATTAACTCCTCATCTAGCTTTTTTCCTTATAAGTCTATATTTCTAACAATACATAGCACCCTTATGTACAATATAAAGTGAAACTTTAATCAGCGGGGGCTTACTGCCCGTTAATGCGGGATAAATCGAGTTCTTTTAACTTTTACTGAATCTCGTTATGATTTTCAACCGCCCACTTCAACCTCTGCAGCATATATCCAATTCCTTTACAGCCTTCTAACGGATAGGAAATCATTTCTTCCGGATATAACTTTGTCACTACTTTTTTATGCTTCTTGCCTGCAAGCAGGACAATTTCATTAAAGTCTAATAATTTCTTTTCAATCATTTGTCTTTTTAGTTGTTCCATACTAATAATCTCATTACTTTTCGAATTAAAAGCAAGATCATAGTTTTTTTCTACTATATCAGTTGACAGTAAAAATCCATGTTTAGCTGATAAAATAACCCAGTGTGAAAAAAATTGCGAAGCATATGCTTGGCATGCTTTTCCGAATGGACTAATGTATACATCCTTTGCTTCTGTTGGTCCCTTATCAGGATACTGATCCCAGATTTTCTTTTTTCCACATGGAATGATGCATAGCCTTTTCATTATTCCCTTTTTCCCTCTTTTCTCTTTCGATCCTATATATAATTTGTTTTATTTTTTCATTATTACTTTTAAGACATAGTAATTACTAATGAAATCATAGCATTTTTAATTCACAGATAAAAATATCAAGTTTTTCTTTTCTTCCTACCCAAGTTCCATTTTCCCTAAATGAAACATTAAAATAACAGACCTTAATATCCGAAATTTTATGCTTCCTAAAAACAAAAAAGGACAAGCAGACTATATATCTGTTTGTCCTTTCCTTTTCATCCAAAACTTCTCTTATAGAGTTTGGAACGTTTCTGTTAATACAGGAACGATTTGTTTTTTACGAGATACAACACCTTTTAAAGTTGCTGTATTGTTTTCTAATGTTACGTTGTATGCTTTTTCAACAACTTGTGTCGCTTTACCGATAGCAAGACCAACAGAATCGTTAGTTAAGATATCAGTCACAACGAATAAGAATAGGTCTAAACCTTTTTCTTCTACTACTGCAGAGATTACTTTTTCTAATTCCGCTTGGTGTACAAGAACGTCGTTTGTATCAACAGCGTTTACTTGTGCGATTTCAACTTTTGCATCGCCCATTTGGAATTCTTTTGCGTCAAGAGAGATTAATTGCTCCATTGTTTTACCGCTTAAATCTGCACCAGCTTTTAACATTTCTAAGCCGTAGCTTTCCGCGTCAACACCAGCGATTTCCGCTAATTCACGAGCTGCAGCTACGTCTTGGTCTGTGCAAGTTGGAGATTTAAATAGTAAAGAATCTGAGATAATTGCAGATAACATTAAACCTGCAACTTCTTTACGAATTGCAACGCCGTTTTCTTTGTACATTTTGTTTAAGATTGTAGCTGTACAACCAACTGGCTCGCAACGGTAGTATAAAGGATCGCTTGTCTCAAAGTTAGCAATACGGTGATGATCGATAACTTCTAACACACGAACAGATTCGATATCGTTAGCACTTTGTTGACGTTCGTTATGGTCAACTAAAATCACGTTGTCCACTTCGTTTGCTACTGTTTCAACAAAACGCGGTCCTTCTACTTTAAAATGATCTAACGCAAATTGAGTTTCACCGCTGATTTCACCTAAACGTACAGGCTCAGCATTCATTCCTAATTCTTTTTTCAGCTCTGCATAAGCAATTGCAGAACAAATTGCATCTGTGTCTGGGTTTTTATGCCCGAAAACTAGTACTTTTTCCATGATTTCCACCTCTTCATGAAAAGGATATCTTAAAGAAGCAAATATGACAATATTTTAAACACATTTTTTATAAATAAAATAAAGGTTCTGCCCTATTTTACACAAAAAAACATCTTACTTCTCCTATATAAGAGGAAAAAAACATGAAAAGCAGAATAAAATCATAAAAAGTCCATTTATTAAAAGGAGGTTTTCCGTTATGCCTATTATCAAGCTTGAAAATGGTGTGAACTTATACTACGAAGAGCGCGGAGAAGGTACACCCATTCTTTTTATTCACGGCGTCTGGATGAGCAGCCGTTTTTTTCATAAACAAATCCCTTATTTCAGTGAAAAATATCGTGCGATTTCAATTGACTTACGAAGTCACGGGCGCTCTCCCCATATTGAAACTGGACATACAATTACAAACTATGCCCATGATGTGCATGCTTTTATAGAAAGTTTATCTTTAAAAGATGTTATCTTAGTCGGTTGGTCAATGGGAGCATTTGTTGTATGGGAATATATAAAGCAATTTGGAGAACAAAATATTAAAGGTTCTGTTATTGTTGATGAATTAGCATCAGATTTTAAATGGCCCGATTTCCCTATTGGTGCCTTTGATTTCCCAACACTTATTCATTTCATGAGAGAAGTTCAAACAAATCAAGTTGAGTTTCTAAAGGGTTTTATCCCTCTCATGTTTAAAAATCCCCTTTCTACAGAAGATTCAACTTGGATACTTGAGGAGGTAACAAAGGTTCCAGCATCTATTGCGAGCGCGATTTTATTCGATCAATCTGTTGTTGATTATCGGAAAGAATTAAATGCAATTACAAAACCAACTTTACTTTGTTTCGGTAGAGAAGAAAAATTAATTCCAGTTGCTGCGGGCGAACATTTACACGCACATATTAATAACTCTCAACTCGTTATTTTCGAAAACAGCTGTCATTGTCCATTTCTAGAAGAAGCTGACCATTTTAACAATGTGCTACATTCTTTTATTCAATCACTGTCATAACGTATTTTTCAAAGGACCTAGTATGTTAAAACTTTAAAACTCATTTTTTAATCAAAACAAAAAGGCCATTTAAAACAATGGCCTTTAAAATTAATTTCTGCACAATTCCTTTTACTCAAAATTTTTATCTTCTATTTTATTAAGTTCGCCCCTTACCCACGATGCTTCTAAAGTACCTTCTAGGAAACGAGAAACCAACTTTAATTCATTTGGATTATATCTATTTAAAAATCGAATAACTTCTCTATTACTTACATCATGCAACGCCTGGTGTAAGTAAAACAGTTCTTTTCCTAAAGAGGTTGTTTTAAATAAGATTTCCTTTTTATTATTTGGAATCGTTTTTGTCGTGATTAATTTTTTAGTAACTAATCCCTAACGCAATGAGCTGTTTTTCGCGTTTTGTTAATGCACCTTCCTGGAAACAAGCTTGTGTAAATGCATGATATGTTTCTGTGATTTCTGGAATTGGTTTTAAAAAATTTCCAATGCCCTCTTTGTAATGAAGTAATACATCATTTATAAAACCATGTTGTTGATATATTATCATAAAAAAGATAGAATTTTCAGTTTTTTAACCTTAAAAATATATAACGCTACAATTTCACACTATCATCTACTGGTACTTTTCTTCTAGAAATTTCATTTTCACCTTCTTTACACTTTTCTTCCCAAAATACAACACCTTCAAGCCCTACTTTTTTAGGGTCAAATATTGGATCTTTCCCTTCTTTTTTCTGCGTTTCATAATCTTTTAATACTTTTAATGCCGTCTTACTTAACAATAAAATCGCTAAAAGATTCAGCCATGCCATACTACCTATCCCTAAATCTCCAAGATTCCATAAAAGTGAAGCTGATTCCACACTACCGACGTAAACCATAATTAAAAATCCGAATTTCAAAATCGTTTTTAACCATTTAAATTTCAATTTATGATCCAAGTAAGTAAGTGTAGTTTCGGCAATATAGTAATATGCTAGTAGAGTTGTGAATGCAAAGAAAAAGATTGCGATTGAAATAAATAATGGACCAAAACCTGTCATAACAGTTTCAACTGCTTGTTGTGTGTAAATTGGCCCTGCTTCAACATTCCCCATATTTTTCACAATGGCGCTCTTTCCTTCAGGTATGACATTATACATCCCTGTTATTAAAACCATGAGAGCTGTTGCTGTACACACAACAATTGTATCGATGTAAACCGAAAATGCTTGTACTAATCCTTGTTTAGCAGGATGTGATACTTCAGCAGCTGCAGAGCTATACGTTGCTTCTCCAACACCAGCAACATTTGAAAATACAGCTCGTTTCACTCCCCATGCAATGGCTGCCCCAACAATTCCGCCAAACATTTCATCGATTCCAAATGCACTTGAGAAAATAAGTGTGAACATATTAGGGATTTCCGTTATATTAGCAATTAAAACGATACATGTAACAATTACATAACCAATTGCCATAAACGGCACTAGAGTTTGAGAAACAGCAGCAATTCTCTTTACTCCGCCAAAAATAATCGCTGCCAGCAATACAACTAAAAATACACCAGTCATATATTTACTAATACCAGAAGAATTTTCAAATCCAACCGCAATGCTACTTGATTGAATCCCTGGCAATAAAACGCCGTATGAAATCGTCACGACAACCGCTACAATGACGGCAAACCATTTTATTTTTAAGCCTTTTTCAATAAAATATGGTGTACCACCTCGATATTCATTTCCTACCTTACTTTTATACACTTGAGCAAGCGTTGACTCAACGAATGCACTAGCTGCTCCTAATAGAGCCATCACCCACATCCAAAACACAGCTCCTGGACCACCAAAAGCAATAGCTGTCGCTACACCAGCAATATTTCCAATTCCGACCCGGCCCGATAACGCTAAACAAAATGCTTGAAATGAAGATATCCCGGTCTCTGAGCTCTTTCCTTCAAATAATAGTTTGATCATCTCTTTAAAATACCGAATTTGTAAAAAACGAGTAGCAATTGTGAAATACACGCCTGCTCCTAACGCAAAAATAACTAATCCTATACTCCATACTTGTCCTACTAACCACTCTACTAACTTTTCCATCCCAATCCCCCTCATAATTGTGTGAAAAAGAGTTATTTATTGCGTGCTTAAAAAATAAAACGGACAACCTCACCGTTCATTCAAGTTGTCCGTTCACTCTTCCTATTTGATCATTATTTTATATTAACCCAAACACTCTTTACTTCCGTGTAGTTATCAAGTGCATACGACCCTAATTCGCGTCCAATTCCGGATTGTTTATATCCGCCAAATGGTGCCGCTGCATTTTCTAAATTATAATCATTAATCCAAACGGTTCCTGCCTTTAATTTATTTGCGACTTGATGTCCAGTTTTAATATTTTGTGTCCATACACCTGCTGCTAATCCGTAAGAAGAGCTATTCGCTCTTTCAATTACTTCCTCAGTCGAATCAAATGGCATAACTACAACGACTGGTCCAAATATTTCTTCCTTTGCGATTGTCATATCATCTGTAACATTTGTAAAAACTGTGGGCTGCACAAAATAACCTTTTTCAAATGCCCGTTCTCCCCCAGCTACAACTGTTGCTCCTTCAGCCATTCCTTGTTCAATATACTTTAGCACACACTCTTGTTGTTTTTTAGATACGAGCGGGCCCATTTCTGTATCCTTTTCCATACCGGCACCAAGCTTAACTTTATTCGCCATTTCTACAAGTTCATCTACTACTCTTTCATAATGTTTCCGATGAACGAACACACGAGATCCTGCGCTACAGTTTTGACCATGATTATACATAATGCCTTGGAAGGCACCATTAATAGCTTCAGATAAATCGGCATCTTCTAAAATAATATTTGGTGACTTACCTCCAAGTTCTAACGTTACATGTTTAATTGTTTCAGCAGATTGACGCATAATATATTTCCCTGTAACTGTCGAACCTGTGAAAGCTACTTTATTAATATCATGATGGTTTACGATTGCTGCTCCTGCTTCTTGTCCGAAACCTGGAACAAAGTTTACAACACCGTTTGGAAATCCCGCCTCTTTAAAAAGCTTTGCAGCATATAGTAAAGATAACGGTGTTTGCTCTGCTGGTTTTAATACAATCGTGCATCCTGTCGCAAGAGCAGCACCCATTTTCCAAGCGGACATAACTAACGGATAATTCCAAGGAATAATTTGACCAACAACCCCAATCGGTTCATGACGTGTATAATTTAAATAATCTTTTGAAATAGGAATTGTTTGTCCTACAATTTTTGTAGTCCAACCAGCATAATACCGGTAATTTTCTACTGTCGCTGGAATATCATCTTCAAGCGCAATTTGATACGGTTTCCCATTATCTAAAGCTTCTAGCTGCGCTAATTCTTCTTTATGTTCTTCAATTAAATCAGCTAATTTATATATAAGATGTGCTCTTTCTGCAGTAGTCATTTCAGACCAAGGACCCGTTTCAAAAGCTTCTCTTGCAGCTTTCGTCGCTACATCAATATCTTCCGCTTGCGCCTCACTCACTACCGCAAGAACATCCTCTGTAGCCGGATTATATGTTTTAAACGTCTTTCCACTAATAGAAGGCACAAATTCACCATTAATAAACAATTTGATTTCTTCATTTAAAAACGCTTTCACTTTTGATTTTAGCTCCATGTTTGTCGTTAACATATTTTCCCCTCCTCCTTAGTTTAAACAGCTGAATTAGCCGTTATTTGTAATAAAATCTGTTGAAGTTTTTGATCTTCTTCCTGTGTCAATCCTAATCTTGGATAACGAGATGGACCTCCAGTTTGTCCGTGTAACTCCATTGCACGTTTAACAATTTGTACGTATTTCCCTGACCCTTCTAGGAATTCACAAAGAGGCAAAATTGTATCATTAATCTCCCATGCATTTTCGAACTCTCCATTTTGAAAATGCTCATACATTTTTGTAACAAGTCCCGGAACGATATTACCCGCCACAGAGACCCATCCAGTAGCACCAACTAAATATGATTCCATAACTAAATCTTCGGATCCGCAAAAGACTTGAAAAGCACTCTCTCCTTGTCTTACTAAATCTCTCACTTTACGAATATCTCCGCTAGATTCTTTAATATGTGTAACATTTTCACATTCTTTTCCTATTCGAAGCATAAGCTCTATACTCATATCAACACCAGAGGTAAACGGGTTATTGTATAACATAATTGGTATATTTACAGCATTTGAGATTTCTTTAAAATGAAAGTAGATTTCTTCTTCTTTCGGTTTACAATAATAAGAGTTAATAATTAATGCACAATCTGCGCCATGAGCTTCTGCATGCTTCGTATATTCAATCGTTTCTTTCGTCGTCTCTGCAGCAGTTCCAACAATTACAGGAATGCGTCCATCAACTTCTTTTAATACCGTTTCCGCCATCTTAAATCGTTCTTTTTTTGATAAACTAACAAATTCTCCCGTACTTCCATTAATGATGATGCCGGCAACCTTCTGCTCAATAAAATAGTTTACGTTCTGTTTCACTCCGTTCCAATCAATCTCTTGAAATTCATCCATCGGAGTAATTAATACTGGAAATGCTCCTTTTATACTTTTCATCATATTCTCTCCCTTACATTTCATTTGTTTTTTCCACATACTGTATTAACCGTTATTTTAATAAAAAGCCTACTGGAAATGGATCAGTAGGGTCTAATACAAATGTTTGCATACCTGTAATAAACCCTCTGCTTGTGAAAGTAAATGTATATCCTTTCTCTTCCTTATTCACTTTTTGCACCTTCACAAAACTATTAAAAATACTCTCATTAATAAAAGGTTCTTCCGTACGTACATCACCTATAGAAAGGCTACTTATATACGAAACACTTGTTGATGCGAATCCAGGCGAACGCACAATATAGTCGTCATCCTGAAACGTAATTGTTTTTATACGATTCTCTTTTATGTGGGAAGAATCTACTAAAACGATTCTTTTTATAAGTGGCTGCTTTGGCATGGACTCAAGTATAGCTTTCCCCCAGTTCTTTAATTCAAAAATGTTTTCAATACAAATTTCCGGAGAACATTCCTCTTTCTGAAACACTGCATATACTTGATCAGCTTGTATGAGAGAGTAGTGTATATTTCCAATAGGACTATGTAGTGGTAGATTCTCTTCGATTGAGTAACACACTTTACTTTCTAGCGATACAGAAACGACTTCATCCTTTTCTACATGTGCACGGACTAAAAACACACCGCATAGCGTTTCAATTTTGTATTGATTTGAATCGCTTTGTTTTAAGTGTCCACTTTCAAGTAACATAGTTACTACCGCGACAATCCCACCGTAATGAAGAGGAATTGATCCTTTATGATTAAAAAATAATACAGCTGCATCAACTTCACTATGAATAGAAGGAACGACAACACATCCGTTTAAACCTATGAACCCACGTGGTTCATTTAATAAAAGCTGCATTTCCTCTGCTAATTCACCAGAAATTTGTTCATTTAGTTGTTCCAAACTATGATAGTATTTACACGGTACGTCTTTAATTACACGAAACGCTTCACCAGCTACGTGTACATC
This sequence comes from Bacillus sp. 95MFCvi2.1, assembly GCF_000374965.1. Lineage (NCBI taxonomy): Bacteria > Bacillati > Bacillota > Bacilli > Caryophanales > Bacillaceae > Bacillus > Bacillus sp. 95MFCvi2.1. The sequence goes on from NZ_KB895690.1 coordinate 378,372, forward strand.
TACTGTCATATACATTTTTTGAATCTTCATTTCACTTCCTCCGTTTCATGTTCCATCGGCGGAATTAGCAAAAATCCTTCTTTCAGTGGATCCTCTTCATTGTAAAAAAATCTATGCATTCCCATTAGCCAAGCTGAACCAGTGATCTTTGTTACTACAGCTTCAATGTTCTCCACATATGTTGTATCTATTACACTTCCTTTAAATAACGAGCCAACAATACTTTCATGAACAAATTCTTCTTGCATTGCAATTTTTTTATTAGCGTATAATACAGCTAGCTTCGCAGATGTTCCCGTACCGCACGGAGAACGATCAATTCCTCCCGGCGGAACAACAACGGTATTTTTTACATGTGCCGTTTCATGGGTAGGATCTGTGTAAAATTCAATATGTGTTACCCCTTTTATAAATGAATATTGCGGATGAATAACTTCAAATTTTTCATTAATCGTATTTCTTATTTGGATCGCTTTATCAATTATTGTAGAAGCATTTTCTGGCACTAACTCTAGACCAAGCGCTTCCCCATCGATAATGGCATAAAAGTTTCCGCCATATGCGATATCAACATCTACATTTCCAATCCCTTCAACATGGACAGAAATACTCTTTAGTAAAAAAGCTGGTATATTACAAAAAGATACTTCTTTTGCTTTACCGTCTTGAACAGAAATATCCACTTCAACAAGACCAGCTGGTGTATCCAATTTCAAAGAAGTTATCGGCTCATATACAGGTATTAAACCTGATTCAACTAAAGCCGTACATACACCGATCGTATCGTGACCACACATCGGTAAATATCCACCTGTCTCTATGTAGATGACACCTATATCCGCTTCTGGATGACACGGATCTGTTAATAACGCCCCAGACATCACATCATGACCGCGCGGTTCATTCATTAACAATTTACGGATCCAGTCGTACTCTTTCTTCATATGAAGCATTTTTTCTGCCATGTTCTCTCCTATTAACTTTGGAAGTCCGCTAATTAACGTCCTCGTAGGATTTCCACCTGTATGCGTATCAATCGTCGTAAATACTCTTTGTGACCTCATCCGTTTAACACCCTTTCTGTAAAACGATTCAAACGAAGCGGTTCAATCGGAATTGATGTTTCTCTTTCGTTTAAGAGCTCTTCAATAACTTTCCCTGTAACTGCTGCGAGACTAATTCCATCCCCTTCATGTCCTGCAGCGATATAATAGTTTGGAATATGTTCTACTCGTGAAATGATCGGCAAATGATCTTCTGTCCATGGACGCAGGCCAGCGTAAGAACGAATAACCATCATATCTGCCATTTTTGGATAAAAACGAATCGCTCGATTCGCAATACACTTAATTACTTCGTTGTTTATCCTCGTATGAAATCCTACAAATTCTCTACTACTACCAATTAAAAAATTTTGACTTTCTGTTGGTTCAAACACGAGAGCTACACCGTATTTTTCAGTCAAAACATCGACTTTCCGTTTCCCACCAAACTTAGAAATTAAATAACCAAATTCCATTACTTTGCGAGAGCCTACATGTTGTTGCCTTGAAGCTACAATAATATGTCCTTTTCTTGGCTCAATCGGTATAGATAGGTCCAACATTTCTCCAATTTTAGGGGCCCATACTCCCGCTGCGTTCACAATTTGCTTTGCAGTAAACGTTCCATTTGTCGTTTCTACAATAAAGGAACCATCTATGGCTCTCCTCATTTCTTTTACTTCTGTATGCTTAAAAGATTTTGCCCCCAATTTTTCCGCTTCTGCAAGAAGTGAAAAAGCAAGGAGATACGGATTTACAGTCGAATCTGTTGCACATTCTAAACCACCTAATAAATCATCAGCGAAAAACGGTGATTCTTCTCTTATGTCTTGTCTATCAAGCATCCGAAACGGTAAGCCAGCTTCTTTTTGACGATTCACCCATTTTTGAGCTGCCTCCATTTCCTTCTCTGACTCACAGACAAGAATACTTCCTGGCGCTCGGTATTCAAACGAATGTTCCAATTCTTCACTTAATTCCGTTACTAATTTTTGACTTACTAGCGACATCTGACTATCAAAGCCTGGGTCTTTATCAATGGCTAAAATGTTGCCGTCACACCGTGAAGACGTGCCACTGACAAATTCCCCCTTGTCAATGATTGTTACGTCTCTTCCATATTTTGAAGTGTAATAAGCAATAGAACAGCCAATAATTCCACCGCCTAGTATTAAAACGTCACAGTGTCTCATGCAGCCCCCTCCTTTCTTTCAAATCTCTCATCCTCTATTTATGCAATTGGTATGCCAACTCAAAATATATTTATTTTCATATGTGAGAAAAATAGATGTAAAAATATTTTGAATTTAACAGAAATAAGTGTATTATTTTTTTATCAGTGTCTAAAATTTTTCACACTACAGGAGGATAATATGGCATTTTCATTCCCATCAATAAAAGAACTTATAAAATATTTTTCAACAAATCATACATTCGACATAAGTCACATCAAACAAAAAAATGGCGAATTTTATTACCTTACTGCACATACGAAAGAATTACTTTGTGCAACTTTATATGAAGAAGACTCCTTCTCTAATTTAATCAAAGCATTTTCTAATCATTTTGTAGTCGTTATTCTCAATAAAACACAAGATCCAACACACTGTATAACTGTTACCCAAATGGTCCCTTTTCTCTATAATTCTTACAATCAATTACAGGCATTTTACAATACCGTTCTTCAAACGACAGATTCTTCAGTTACTGTTATCGACGATAATGAACGTGTTCGTACATGGACAGATGGAGCCGAAAAAATATTTTCAGTAAAACATGGGGACATTATCGGACAACCTATTACTCATTTTTTTGATTATAAAGATCTAGAAATTTTACAATCATTACATAAAGGAAAACGTATAATAGCTCAGTATCATCAACCTCGCTCCGATCTATTTGTATTAATTAATTCAAATCCTGTTTATTGCGACAACAAAATTATCGGTGCAGTCGTTTCTGAAACGGATGTTACAAGTCAGGTTGTACTAAATGAAAAGTTATTTAATATGTCACATGAAGTGCACCGCTTAGAACAAGAAGTAGCAAAATATAAAGACACATCCGATCCCTTTCATTCCATGAAAGGAAAGAGTGCTGTCATACAGAGAACGATCCAATTGGCTAGGAAAGTTTGCTCTGTTAAATCGACCGTTTTAATACTAGGGGAAAGCGGTGTCGGAAAAGAAGTATTTGCGAAAGCGATTCATGAAGCAAGTGAGAAAGAAAATGCCCCTTTCATTTCGATTAACTGTGGTGCAATTCCAGAAGCATTATTTGAAAGTGAATTATTCGGCTATGAGCGCGGAGCTTTTTCTGGAGCGAATAGTAAAGGAAAGAAAGGCAAAATAGAACTTGCACAAGGTGGCACTTTATTTCTCGATGAAATAGGCGAAATGCCACTCGATATGCAAGTTAAGCTTTTGCGTGTACTGCAAGAACGAAAATATTATCGTGTCGGTGGAGAAAAAGAAATTAATATTGATTTTCGTGTTATTGCAGCTACAAATCGCAATTTACAAGAAGAGATGAAAAAAGGAACATTTCGTGAAGATTTATATTATCGCTTAAATGTAGTTAGCTTACACATTCCACCATTACGCGAAAGACGAGAAGACATTATAGAATTAACCTATTCTTTTTTAAACGACTTTTCAATAAATTACAAAAGGCCAATTCATGATTTCCCCCCAGAAATTATGCACGAACTCCTTCATTACGATTGGCGGGGGAATATTCGCGAGCTGCGCAACGTTATAGAAAGACTCGTCGTATTTGCAACGGACGGCATTATAAAGCAAGAATATTTACCCTTTCATACAAACAGTACTCCAGAGGACATAGCATCTCATTATTCATTAGTCAGTAACAACAACACGATTTTTTCCTTACAAGAAGAGATGGATCAACACGAGAAAAAAGTGATCAAAAGAGCTTTACGAATTTTAAATGGTAATAAATTAGAATGTGCGAAACAACTTGGTGTAACAAGAGCTACTTTATACAACCGCTTAAAAAGACTCGGGTTACAATAAAACCTCCCCTCCTCTATATTGGCATACCTTTTGCATTATAATTTTTATAAACCGAACTAGAGGAGGAATATACATGTCTAATAAAGAGAATTTAATTATTTGTCGTTGTGAAGAAGTTACATACGGACAACTTCAATCGACAATTACTGCATATAATTGCTCGGCTCGGGAGCTAAAACTAAGAACACGTGCTGGGATGGGCTTTTGCGGGGGGCGTACATGTAGAACGACAATAGATCGAATGATAGAAATTGCAAATCCTGGAACATCACCTCATGAGATTCCATTAAAATATCAACCACCAATACGCGCAGTAACTTTTGGAGCGGTAGGTGAAAAGCAATGAATAGAATTTTACATCATCCTATTTTAGGAAACTTAGACGATAGAAAACGTATTTCATTTCAATTTAACGATAAAGAATACGAAGCATATGAAAATGAAACGATTGCTGCTGCCCTTCTTGCAAATGGAATTAGAACGTTACGCGTTCACGAAGATAGTGGTACACCTAGAGGAATTTACTGTAACATTGGACATTGTTCTGAATGCCGCGTAACAGTTAATAATCAAATGAACGTCCGAGCGTGCTTAACTGTTGTAGAAAACGAAATGATTGTTGAAAGTGGGAAACAGCATCCAAATATTATTAGAAAGATGGTGGAAAAGCGATGATGGATGTAATTGTAATTGGCGCGGGACCAGCAGGATTAGCTGGTGCAATTGCTTGCGCTAGTTCTGGACTTAACGTACTTGTTATTGATGAATTTATGAAGCCTGGCGGACGATTGTTAGGACAATTACATCAAGAACCAACTGGAGAATGGTGGAACGGAATAAAAGAATCCGAACGCCTTCATCAAGATGCAAAAGCACTCTCAGTAGATATTCGATGCGGTGTGTCAGTATACAATTTAGAAAAAGACGAAAACATTTGGTATGTACATACAAGCATAGGTACAATTGAAGCCCCCTTTGTACTACTTGCTACCGGGGCTGCTGAATACTCTATCCCACTTCCTGGCTGGACTCTTCCAGGAGTCATGTCAATTGGCGCTGCTCAAGTTATGACAAATGTTCATAGAGTCCAAGTTGGGAAAAAAGGAATTATTATCGGAGCCAATATTTTATCATTTGCAATTTTAAATGAATTACAACTAGCTGGTATTACTGTTGATCATATCGTACTCCCTGAAAAGGGTGACCTTAGCCAAAAAGCTGGTGAACCAGAGGAAGTTTTAAAGTCACTATTAAACGCTGCTCACCTTGCCCCATCAGCTTTACTACGCATCGGAAGTCGCTTTATGAAACATGATTGGATTCGAAAAGCTGGTTTAACCTTTTATCCGAATAACGGTATAAAAATAAATGGTACACCACTCCACCTTTGCAAAGCTGCAATTGAAATTATCGGAACGGATAAAGTAGAGGGTGTTCGTGTTGCTAACATTGATTCGAAAGGAAATATTATAAAAGGATCAGAAGAAATATATGAAGCAGACTTTGTTTGTATCGCAGGAGGATTATATCCACTTGCAGAGCTCGCTGCCGTAGCAGGATGCCCATTCCATTACATTCCTGAACTGGGTGGACATGTCCCATTCCATTCAGAGACAATGGAAACCCCTCTTCACGGATTATTTGTAGCTGGAAATATTACTGGAATTGAAAGTGGGAAAATTGCTATGGCGCAAGGAACTGTTGCCGGTCTTTCAATTGTTAAGCATGCTTGTACAGAATTAAACTCAGTCGGACAACAATTACAGCAAGCTATCCAGAATGTCCAGGCTGTCCGCGAACAAGCTGCAATTCAATTTAACCCAATGGTTACCGCTGGTAGACGTAAAATGAGTGAACTTTGGAGTCATTTTTGTTTAAATCAGGATGATCAAAATCCGCCTCAAGAAGTTATATAATTCATTGCCTAGAGAATAGTGCCCAGCTTAGCTGGGCACACAAATGAAGAAGCAAAGGTATTCACCCTTACTTAACTACTAGGTTCATTATTTCATTAAAAATGTGCATACTAAAAGGAGCTGTTGAAATTAATCTCAACAGCTCCTTTTGACTACTCATCCGAGTTATTTAAATTCGCCAATGCGAAAATACCTTCTTCATCATCTAACTCAAGCTGTAACCTTGCCGCAAACGGATTGACATTGTATTCCCTATCAAGCCATAAGCGAAGTGCTTCAATTAAGTTTGCTTGAATTAAAATTTGCCTGCGACCATTTACTTCTACTTCAGCAGAAAAACCATAGTCATCATCATACATTAGTTCAACTAAAACTGCTTCTGGGCCAACTTGTCGCTTTTCTGCGATATACACACATAGTGCGTTTATCAGCTCTTGTTCAGAAATTTTTATCGTTTCCATACTGCTTCTTCTGCCTGTTTCTTACGTTGATTTTTGAAATATTTAAATGCTCGAATCGCTAACATTACGATACCAGCCATTACTAGCATATTTACCATGAACGCTAATACAGAACCAAGTGCTCCCATGTTTGCAAATAAACTTCCCATTAGTAGACCACCAAGACCACCTAGTAATAAACCTTTCATAAAGCTCCCTTTATTACTCTTCGGTGCTGTGTTTGATGCTTTTGTTTTTGTATCAGGGTTTGTTTTCTGTGCATTCACATTAGAATCTTTTTTGTTTAAATCAACTTTTGATTTTTGTCCTGAACTTGGTGTAAATGATTTTTGACCTGACTTGTAACTTTTCGCTGCCGCATGATCTACGAAAACAAAGCTACTAGCCCCAAAAACAACCATTAATGCAGTCATTACTGTAACGATTTTTTTCAACATATTATATCCATTCTCCTTTTACTATAGATATATGTGAAATCTATCTTTCTTTAAAATAAGAATGATAGATTTATTTTAAAGTTAAACAAAAAGTTCTTATGAACCTATTATATGAACTTTTTCTATAATAAGCAAGTGTTATTTATTTAACTTTATTAACAATTTATAAAATGACAGGAAAAATAATGAAAAACAGAATTGACTTTACAAGCAACAAAACATATTATAAGTTCATAAGAACTTTTATAATTTTGGAGGTGAAAAGATGGAAACATTTCATCTCACACGAAACGAAATGGCAATGCTCCTTCTTTCTCTTAGAGGATGGAATGCAAAAAAGCCTCTCGTTATTTTACAAGAAGCTTGGGCAAAGTCACATAAAAAAGATATTGAATGTGGACAAAGTGTTACAGCTTTTATTACAACCGCTCTTTCACCTATTTTTGAAAAGCTCATTAAAATTGAAGATACAGATATTGGCTTTTCTTTAAATGAGATCGTTGCGCTTGGTAATCAAATTGAAAATACCAGTTTTTCTGTAACAGCTATGCAAAACTGGGTAAAACGAGATATAAAAGAAATGATTGGTTCACCACAAAAAGGAAAAAAATATTCTATCGAACAAGCAGCTTTATTATTCATTGTTGAAGATTTAAAAACAGCACTTGATTTTGAATCCATTCGTAAGCTGTTAAGACTCATCGTAAATGATCCAGCAGATCGAAGTGATGATTTAATCAATCCTGTTCATTTATACGTCGCTTATTCTTCTTTATTTGAGGAATTGAATCAAGGTGGTTGTTTACAATTAAACGCGACTGATACCATTCGTACAATTGAAAATATTGTAAAAGAAAAAGCAGATAAAATCGCAAGTCAGTTTGATCAAATCAACAATGAGCAACGAGAAGCCATTCGTAATGCGATTATTATCGCAACACTTTCTGTACATACGGCATATGTACAAATGTTAGCGAAACGCTATGTTTCTGCAACATTATTTTTACAAAATTTAGATGTAAAGCCATAAAAAAAGAGGAGCGCAAAGCGCTCCTCTTTTTTGTTTATCCTGCTATAAATAGTACATGTACCCTCTTTTGGGTAAAGCAGTTACTTCTTGAATGTATTTAGAAGTCTCTAAAATGTCCTCAAAACGTGCATTTCTATTTATATAAATTCCGCCTATGTATGAACTATAACCTTTATTCTCACTCATAACTTCAGAAATATATCGAGCTTCTTTTTTACAATTCTTAAAATCACCTTCTTTTCCCTCTTTCCAATTCAAACTTTTTGATGCTGAAAGATATAATTGAGCTAGTTTTGCTAATTCCTCATGTTCAGATTTTGCAACGCACTGTAACTCGTTTAAAATAGCTTGATCATTTAAAGGGAGGAAATCATTCACTTTCAGTTCTTCTCTCTTATGAAAGAAGTTTTGTAATATCGGATTATACAAAGGAAGCTGTAACTCTTGGATTTTCTGAAAAATAAGTAGTAATAACAAATCTTTTCCCACTACAAACGGATGGCCAAATCCATTGTGATAAAGAGAGCTTTTCACCTTTACAAGATGCTCTATTTATGGTATCCCTGTTTCTTCAATAACAAGCTTTTGATTGATCATACGCATAGTAGAAATAAGCTTTTCAATGGGACCTCTTTCTAATTCCAATGATGAATAATGCAAATCCCGATTCCAAAAATCAAGCTGATCCATGCCTAATGATAAAAATAAAATTTCATCTATAATTGGAAAAACATTTTCTTCTGACAAAGCTTTAATTACATCTTCTAATAAATCAGATGTCCGTTCTAAGATAGTACGTATTTCTCTATCTTCTTGAATAATTCGTATCGTCCAATCACCATGATCTTGACCTGATATTCGTTGGAAACAATGTGAATATGGCCCGTGACCAATATCATGAAGAAGAGCTACAACAGAAACAACTTTCCTTTCATATTCTGAGAAAGTAATATCTCCTATTTCAATGAGATGATCTATAACTTTATTCACAAGCACATATACTCCGATAGAATGTTCTATCCTTGTATGTGTCGCATTTGAATGTACATAGTATGTATGCCCTTGTTATTTAATATAAGCTAATCTTTGAAATACTTTCGTTTCTATTAATTCAATTATGTCTCTATCATGAATAGAAATCACTCCATAAATGGAATCTGTAATCTCCATTATTTCTCACCCTTCCAAAATAAATTTCTGCATTATTATAACGATTTTTTCTTTTTTTCGAATTTTTTATCTTCTCCCTTATAAAACACCCATGTTATTAGTGAATTTCATTCCTATTGATAATTAAATCGATCTGGATTTTACTAGCTGTTAGCTCTACCTGTCTCTCTGACTTCCACTTCCCTATTAATTATAAGATGAGTGTCTTATCACCGGCGAATAACGGGATAAAATCCCCTTTACTACAATATGAGAAATTTCTAACATACTTTTCATTCTCTCTTCACGAAATTCTAATTTCTATACTTTACTATAAGAAAGATAATACAGATAAAAACCAAATTTATAAGTTGTAAGCATCATATAAACACTTCTCACTCATTTTATTTTCTTGAATGAAAGCGCGATTTCTCTTTCGTAATCATGTTAAAAATGAAATCTTAAAATAGCTATAAAATCAACAATTAAGGTATAATCTGTATATAAGAAATTGTGTACATATTATTTTTTATTAGTAAGTAGTATTTCTCCTCTTACCATTTGAAAAAATCTATTAAATAGAAGGTGCAACATGTTAGGTAGTTTTATTCATTCTGTATTACTATTTTTAGAAGGACTAGGTTATTGGGGCATAATGTTTGGACTCATGATTGAGATTATTCCAAGTGAAATCGTTCTCGCTTATGCAGGTTATTTAGTATCTTCAGGAAACATCTCATTTATAGGCGCCATTGTATTTGGTACTATTGGTGGTGTTATCGCACAAATCTTTATTTATTGGATTGGGCGTTACGGAGGAAGACCTGTACTAGAGCGTTATGGCAAGTACATTTTCATTCATAAAAAACAAATCGATTCTGCAGAAGCATGGTTTAATCGTTATGGAACCGGTGTTATTTTCACAGCACGCTTCATTCCAGTCGTTCGTCATGCCATTTCAATCCCTGCCGGCATTACAAAAATGTCACCTATCCGATTTATTACCCTTACAGCGCTTGCGATTATCCCGTGGTCAATCATCTTTATCTATTTAGGTGAAAAGCTAGGAGAAAATTGGGGCAATATCGATGAAGTTGCTGGGCCGTATGTAACATCGTTTGCAATTGGCGGAGTAATACTAATTGTTTTGTATTTCACTTTAAAAATATGGCTAAAGAAACGAAGAAAACTTGTTTAAATGAATCATTCGAGATAATGAATTTGAAATAAAACGCCATACATTCAATTAGATGTATGATGTTTTATTTCATTTTTCTTTTATTCTTACTTTTATAATTTGATATGCTTATCTTCTAAAAGATCCAGAATTTCTTCTTTATGCTTTAAATCCTGTTGAACAAGATCCAAGAAATAATCATTTAATTTCATACTTTCTTTCCCAAATCGATAATAAGTATTAAAATCCTCCTATGTAAAATTAACTGGATAAGCAACCATTCCTTCTCTAAGTTTGTATATTATCTTAAAAGGAGGGATATACACATGCATTGGCAACAAAAAGTACAATATTTAATTGGTCAGCCCGTTGGTGTTTCTCTCGTAAATGGTCAGGGTACATCTGGAGTTTTATGCGGTGTGCATGGTGGACATATTTATTTGTATGAATACTTGTATCAAGCGCAATTCGCAATGAAACATTATGACTTTAGGCAAATTCAAGATATACATCCATTTCCTAATTGTCCACATCAGAATCCTTTGTATTAAAAAACAGGAGCAGCTTAAAAAGCCGTTCCTGTTTTTGGTTTAATCTTAAAATTTATTTCCCTGCATGAAATTGTTGTAATGCTTCATCCACATATACCCAGCCTTTCCATCCTAAATGAATGGTATCTTTTAGAAAGTATTTGTCATATTCATGACTAGTAAAATCTGCAACTGGAAATCCAGCTTTCTCAACTTGTTCTCGAACTTTCTTATAATAAACATCACGACGTTCTTTTGGGAACCCTGCGTAATCATACCAAGGTCCATTTACAGGAACAGAAATGAAAAGCGGTTTAACTTTCTTTTGCTTAAAAATATCTAAAATAATTTGTAAATCTTCATATTCTGGCGATTCATCATAAGATTCTTTTGCCTTATATCCTTTTAATCCATGTAATTTCTTTTGAAATTTGTTTTTATAGTAATATGGATTTTCAATTCCAAATGGATTTGATGTAGACTCTACTTTCCCAACCTGTTCAGCATGCCTTCTTGTTTCTTCCCAGGAAAGTGAACGTAATTCCATATTTCTTTGTTCTTTTTTTGGCTTTATATTGAATATAGATGTCACTAAATCCTTATGATCCGCAATGTTTCGGTTTATATAGGCAATCGGCTTCAATACTCCCGCTTTTATCTTATGAGTTGTATCATTATATACAATACCTTCTAGTGAGCTTTTTAATATAGAATCTTTGCGGACAACATTAAAATCTAGCAACCGCTTCGCAATTTTCTTTTTCATTTCAGGTTTTATTTGATCATTAAAAATAAAATGATATGTTTGCTGTTTAGAAAAGTTACTACTAAAGTTCCCTTCATTTACCCCCTGCTTGGTAAACCATTGTGGTGAAAGAATAAATACTACTTTTTTTCCTTCTAATTGATCCATTGTGGAAGTCACATTTAAAATATGAGCAAGACTCTGCGTTCCGCCAGTTCCTATTAGAAACGGTGTAAATCCTTCGGGTTTTACTTTAAAATAGTTAGACGGATGATATGCATCCATTCGGGAAAATTCAGATGAACCGTACATCGGCAAATAATTCAAATTCTCCAACATTTTTTGTTGTAAAAAAACACCTTGTAATTTTTCTTTTTGTAATGAAGTCGCCGCATCTTCTACCTTTTCATTACTAATAAGTGAAACTAGATATTTAGATGGAATAAGCAATATAACGATAAAGATTATACATGCTAAAATGATTGGGCCAAAAGCATGCTTCATCTTCATTTGTTTACCCACCTTACACTAGAACCACTTACAATCATTCTCTTATTACCTCGATATTGCATGTCTACTAATAATTCTAACCCTTGCTTACAACACGTCATCATTCTTTCTCTTCTCCTTTATTCCGTAAAAATGCTCCATTCTATTCATCTATCATTTACATGTATTTCCCCCTCTTATCACAACTTATGTACGCATCCATTATAAGAAATGTTTCCAAGTAAACATTTTAATTATACAAGATTTTGTATTTCTTTCACACTCTAAATTCAGTAATGATTTTATCTTTCGACAAGTTAAACTTGTATATAAATCTATACGATGTTTACAAACTATCTGGGTAATTTGTATGAATATTCAAATTTTCATCAGAATAAATTCTTATACTCATAATATGATAATTGATGTCCATCAAAATCCACATCATGTGTGTACTTAAATCCAGCCTTTTCTAAAACATTCTTTGACTTCTCATTGGCAATTCTAATTCTTGCAGTTAATTTTTTGACTTTCAAATCATGAAAAGCATATTGAATCGATGCATGGGCTGCTTCTGTAGCATATCCTTTTCCCCAAAACTTCGCATCGAGAAGATACATGATTTCTAAATCTTCTGTTCCATCAATATACCTTAAACCACAGTGTCCCATCATTTCCCTCGTGATAGGATTGAATATAAGCCATACACCAAAATTATGTTCATTCCAATGCGCTATGAACTTTCCAATATATTGTTCAGTTTCTTCTCGTGACATACCTCTAGATATCGCAAGCCACTTACCTACCTCATTGTTTTTTACAATTTGATAGAAAGCATCCACATCTTCTAAACGAGGTTTTCTCATATAGAGTCTTTTCGTATTCATTGATTTTACATTCACATGAATAAACATATCCTTTCCCCCTTCAATAAAATCTTAATTTTCATCCTGGTAAATTATAGCATGATTTTTCTCTCTTTTATTAATTTCAATAATGAAACATTGTTATATACAAAAACAGACTGTTCTCTAGGCACAGTCTGGTTTTTGTATATTTCATTTTATTTTTTCACATTTGCCCATTTCAAGCTAGTCGCGGGTCCGAATTGATGTACATATAAATCTTTCACATATGGTTTTTGTAAATAAGATAATCCGCGCTGGAACACCGGTGCAATTACCGCATCATCCAATAGCATTTTCTCTGCATCTTGCATCGCTTTCCAACGTGCCTTTTCGTCATTTCCTAATTCCATTTTTGTCTTTTTAATTAATGCATCATATTCTGGATTTGCATAGCCAGTATTATTGACACCACTTTCTGAAATAAAGACATCTAAGTAAGTCATTGGATCTGGATAATCCGGTAACCAACGCGATAATGACATTTCGTATTCTTTCTTTTTCTCTAACGCTAGTTTTTGAGAGTGCGGTTGTAGTTTCACTTTTATCATCAATCCTGGTAAGTTTTTCTCTAATTGTTCTTTAATATATTCCCCTACTTTTTTAAAGTTTTCTAAATCATAGTTTAACATTTCTAACGTAACTTCATTCGTTCCTGTTTCTTGCTTGGCCTTCTCCCAATATTCCTTTGCCTTGTTCACATTCGTTTTATTAAACTCTGTCGTTGTTTCCCTGAAGTCTTTTTTATCTGGCCCTTTTAAAAAGCCATTTGGAACATAGTAGTTTGCAGGTACTGATCCATCGTTTAAAAATGAAGTCGCAAGTCCCTTTTTATCAAAAGCCATGCTAAGTGCGAGGCGGGCATTTTTGTTTTTTAGAATTGGTACATTTTCATTAAATCGGAAGAAATACATAACCGGATCTGTATATTGTTTCAATTCTTTATCATTTTTATATTTATCAACAAATTCTGTTGAAATAACAGCACGATCAATTTTATCTGTTTGATATAGATTTACTACGGTCGAAATTTCTTTAACAATTTGGTAATTTACTTCATCTAATTTCACTTCTTTTTTATCCCAATATTGATTGTTTTTCTTCATTGTAAAACTTGCTTCATGCTTCCATTCTGATAATGTAAATGGTCCATTATATAGAGTTTTATTTGCTTCTAAACCATATTTATCTCCTTGTTCTTTCGCATACTTCTCATTAATTGGATAAAAGGATGGTAAACAAAGTAATTTTGTAAAATAAGGGACAGGGTGTTCTAACTCTACAGTAAACGTTTTATCATCTTGAGCTTTTACTCCTAATTCATCCAATCCAATTTGTTTCTTATTTATCTTTTCTGCATTTTTCACATCATACATAATATATGCATATTCAGAGCCCGTTTCTGGATTAACAAGTTGCTTCCAAGCATATACAAAATCATGTGCTGTTACAGGATCACCGTTAGACCATTTCGCATCACGCAAATGAAATGTATATGTTTTCCCATCTTTACTAATCTCATGCTTTTGAGCAATTCCAGGAATGACCTCATCATTTTTTGAAAGTCTAAATAATCCTTCCATTACATTATTTAATACGTTAAATGAAACAGCGTCTGTTACTTTTAAGGAATTTAATGATGGAATTTCTCCTGTTTCTGTTAACTGCAATACTTTCTTCTCTTCTTTTGGTTTTGTCGTGGACTTTTCTTTTCCACAACCAGCTAAAAACGAAGAAAGAAGTAACGTACTAACCAATGAAAAGCGAATAACCTTTTTCACTTTAAAACCCCCTTTTTAAATTCCTACTAATCTTTCACATTAAGGTAAAAAGCGACGTGCACCTGCATATTCCTCAATGTAACCTGGTGTATCTACTGGTATAATTTCAACTGTTTTCGCTGCATTTGGAGAATGTATCATTTTCCCATCTCCAATATACATTCCTACGTGGTGAACACTTCCTTTTCCTTGATTGTAAGCAAAAAACAGCAAATCACCTTTTTGCAAGTTTTCTCTTTCAACAGCAATACCTGCTTTTGATTGTGGACCAGAATCACGCGGGATTGTAATACCATGAGATTTGTAAATTGTATGTGTAAAACCAGAACAATCAAAACCAAAACCACTTGTTCCAGCCCATATATACGGCAATCCTAAAAATAACTTCCCAGTATTCACTAAATCGTCGCCTGTTGGAACAGGAATTTCATTTTGCGATTTATAAACCATTCCATCATTTTTCCGTAACCATGCTTTTTGTCCGTTTGGTAATAATACACGAAACGACATATTATCTTCACTTACTAGTGGTAACCGTGTGTTATAACTAACCTCTAAAGATTTATATTTATCAGATGGATTAATGTATAAAATAGCTGTCGGTTTTGTAATAAGAACAAAGGGTTGTTCCTTTTTCCCTGCAAATTCTTGATTATAGGTTAGCTGTTTTACCGGGACCCATCCTGGATATCCCGCTTCATTTCTTGGCGTTGGCTGACCATGAACAACTACTTTTGCCCACTCACCTTGCCGATCAATGATTGTTACTTCTTGCCCCAATAAAGCTTGTGTTTCTAATTTATTTGTACTTGTTAACCAAAGCTTTTCATCGAGCGTCATCGATTTCGTCCATTTCCATAGATTAACTGGATTCATCGCACTTGGTTCATCAATTGGACGAAGTAAATTTGGCCCAGTCCATAATGTTGCTGCTGCCACATCTACATACGCTTGATTACTTTTTACCTCTTCAGCATTTGCAACTGAAATAGATGAAAATACTAACAAACAACTAAAAAGCAAAGTAATGGATTTTCTCATAAATATATCCTCCTTTTATTAATTTCAAGCAAAGCGTGACATCAAAAACAACTCTTCTGCCGAAACTTTATTCTATATTCACTGCGTGGTGCAGGTTTACCCTTGGTCCGTTATATGTGATTCCGCTTGGCTCTTCCATTAACCATAAAGGAGCATCAAGATCAAAGTAGTGAATATTTGGATGAGCGGCTGCTACATGTGCAATTGCCGCCACAGAAAGCGATGATTCCATCATGCTACCAACCATGCATTTTACACCGGCAGCGCCAGCAATATCGGCAATCTTCCATGCTTCCCGTATCCCGCCACATTTCATTAATTTAATATTTAATAAATCGGCGTATTGCCCTTGAACAAGCTTTAAAGCGTCTTGCACCGAGAAAGCACTTTCATCAGCCATGATTGGTGTTTGCACATGATCTTTTACATATTTCATTCCTTCCCAATCTTTCGCATGAACGGGCTGTTCTACAAATTCTATATTTAAATTTCTATTTTCCATTTCTCGAATAATCGATACAGCTTCTTTTGGACTCCATCCTTGATTTGCATCTAATCGCAAAGTTACATCCTTCGGCACAACATTTCTGATCGCTTCAATACGTTCTAAATCCAATTCTGTTGATTTACCAACTTTAATTTTTAATGTGTTAAAGCCTTTTTCCACATGACTTTTTGCTTCTTTCGCCATTAATAAAGGTTCATCAACACTTACTGTAATATCTGTTTGAATCTCTTTCTTTCCACCTAATAACGCATATAATGGGATATTATGAAATTGACAATACACATCATATACAGCCATATCTACTGCTGCCTTCGCACTCGTATTGCCTACACAGCTCATTTGGATTTGTAACAACAACGTTTGAAATTGCTGCAATTCTTTCCCGATTAACACAGAGCGGATTGGCCCTAAAATAGCTTCTCCCATTCCACTCGCAAAATCCCCAGTAATAACTGGAGTCGCAGTCCCAGCCCCTTTTCCTACAATTCCTTCATCTGTGTGAATAAAAACATCAATACTTTCAATTTCTGTTACAGTGCGCAAAGCTGTTTTAAATGGTGTATGAAGCTTAATATAGCGACGTTTTACTGTTAGATCCATGATTTTCATTTCTATTCATCCTTTCTGTCCAATAAAAAAATCCAGCCATAAGAATGAATCTTATGGCTGGATTTTGTCTATGAATGTGTAGACAAAGCAGCAATTTGATTATATTTTTTTTGTGCATCTTTTAATGCTACAAGCAATGCTTTTTGAGATGATCCGAAATAACGATTTTTAATTTCTTCTACTAATTGTGGATCATTCATATTTCTATGTAGAAATAAATGTTTTACAAATTGAGCAGTTAATGAAATGGTTGCTGAACAATCCGCATCTACAATTTTCCCTGTATCTTTTTCAACAACAAATGCAACAAAATAGCTTTTAAATTTTTCTGTAATTGGATTGTTTTGAGGTGCTTTTGCGTCCCCTACGATATAAATCGTATTAGAAGCGTACACATAAATCTTCCTTTCTTATACAAGGATAATGGTTTTCTTAACAGGCGGATAAGCTGTAGACTCATCGTTAATTAAGAAATGTATCCGCTTACTGTATATTATATAAAATTGACAGAATTTTAACAATATTTATTTTAGTAAATATTGTACAATTAAATGTCCAATCTCTGAAAATATATAATTCGTATGATTTACACATTCAACATTCGAACTTAAAACAGCTACATATACCGTTTTGTTATTTATGTTTAGTCGTGCAGCATCATGTGTAACAGTTTGCAGTTCTCCTGTTTTGTTTGCTATGGAAAGTCCTTCAATCCCCTCTAAATTCCCACATAATTTATGAGTTAATTGTTGTTTTTCAAGTGGGTAATAAAATTGTTCATCGTTATCATAATGCTTTAGAAGAGATATAATATCTTCAGCTGTTGTGAAATTATCCTTTCCCGTTTCTTTAGGTGTTTGCATCATATATCGTTGTAGTTTCGTTCCATTTAGCTGCAGTGAATCAATATGTTTTTGAATATCATTTATTTTCAACTTATTTATAAGCCAATTTGTCGCAGTGTTATCAGAAACTGTAATCATCAACGTAATGAGATCTTGTATCGTTACATTTGGTGTATGTAATGCAGCAACAATGCCACTTCCTCCAGTCTTTTCGAGGGATGAAATAGGAATTAATTCATATGGATTTAAGGTTCCATCCTTCATGTTTTCTATAGCACATGAAAGAATAGGTAACTTAATAAGGCTAGCTGATGGATGCACCAATTGTTCATTGTACCGATACATAATTTCCCCTTGGATCATGATACTTACGTCTCCGTTTATACTTTCAATCCGTTTCTCTAATTCATATATAAAGTCTGCTTTTTTCATATTACCCTCTCCTTTTTTGAGAATTATACCATCTATACAGATTCTCAGTTATGACATATCTTTTTATAAAATAAGAAAGTATTACTGCCTACAAAGAACGAATAAAAATATTTAATATAAAAAAACAGTTAGCTATTTCCTAACTGTTACAGATGTTTTCCTTTCATTACTGTATATCTACTTAGGTAGTACAAATATAGTTTCATTCGGCTTAGAGAATTGATACTCTTTCCTCGCAAACTTTAAAATTTCTTCTTCATTATCTGTCAAATTTTCAACTTTACTCTTTAAATAACGCGAATCTTTTTCTAAAGAAAGTAATTGCTTTTGCTGGTTTTTAATCGTATCTCGCTTTTCTACAATCATTTCTTGTTGCTTAGTAAGGATATATTGAACATAAAAAGTTGCTAAAAAAATAAAAATAAAAGCTAAAATAAACCGACGCAATTTTCTCTTATTCATAACTCGGTATTCATTAGACTGTGTTTGTTGTGGTGTATTAGGAACATTTACTTTCTTGAGTTTCCTCATTTTTCAAATCCCCCTAACCCATTTTATTTCACTACCACAGGCATACTTTCTTACTAACCTAAATTCTCTTCTCGTAAAATAAGCTCCTCCATAAAAAAATCTCATAAATTAACCAATTAGAGATAGCTTTCGACGACATCTCTATATTTCAGATGAAAATTTTATTTTTTGTGCTATATATTAGTGTTTTATGTTTTTAAGCTAAGCAAAAAGATCTCACAAACACATTCGCTTTTTCAGTGAATAATTTATTAGGGATTCCTTTTATTAAGGAGGTAAACAAATGAAATACCGCGCATTAGGAAAAACCAGTTTAACCGTTTCTGAAATTGGATTTGGCGCTTGGGCAATTGGTGGCGATGAATGGGGTCCTGTAAATGACAAACATTCTATCTCTGCAATGAAAAAAGCAATTGAATGCGGAGTAAATTTTATTGATACCGCTGATGTATATGGTTTAGGTCATAGTGAAAAATTAGTGGCACAAGCAATCAAAGAACATCGTAATGATATCATCCTTTCCACAAAGGGAGGTTTAATTGGTCATCACTATGATCCTGATGGAGAACCTGTCTACGATACAGCAGCAAAAGTAATTGCAGTATTTGAAACTAGTTTACTTCGCCTGCAAACAGATTACATTGATGTTTACTTTTGTCATATTTGGTGGGATAAAAAAGAAGAAACCGAAGCGTTCCTTCGCGCATTTGAAATTTTAAAACGAGATGGAAAAGTAAGAGCAGTTGGTGTTTCTACGCATGATTTACAATATATTAAAAATTTTAATAAAGACGGGCAGATTGATGTTATACAACTTGACTACAGCATACTTAACCGAGAACCTGAAAATGATATTTTACCTTACTTACAAGAGAAAAACTTAGGAGCTGTCATTCGTGGACCATTAAAAATGGGAATATTAACAGGAAAATTTACTGATCAAACAACATTCCCTGATGGTGATTTACGACAAGATTGGCCAAAAGAAACATGGTTTCAAGATGATTTACGAAAGGTTGAACAATTGAGATCCCTTTCAAACCCTAAACAAACTTTGGGGCAGTTGGCCCTTCGTTATGTGCTCTCGCATCCTGCTGTATCTGTTGCTATTCCCGGAGCAAAAACAGCTAATCAAGCAGCCGAAAATGCCGCTGCTTCTGTACGACCACTTCTATTAGAAGAAGAATTAGCATATATACGAAAGCTTTAAACAAAAAAAGATCAGTAACAATTCATTGTTACTGATCTTTTTTATCCCACTACATAAATAAGACTTTCATATTCAACTAATTGCACAACTCAATATCATACTCCATTCTTTTTGCTATTGCTTCTGCAATTTCTACCCCTAATAAATTTTTCACTATATGAAATGACATATTAATTCCGGACGAAATTCCTCCAGAAGTAATAATATGTCCTTCATCAACAAACTTTACATTTGTTCTCCATTCATTACAGCATTTGTAATTGCTACAATTGGATTCATCTTTATCCCCCTCTTACATAGACTCGTTTCATTTTTTAACTATGAAATAATTCTATTAAACATGGAGAATTCCTTTTCAACCCATTATAGTTTACATAATAATATTATAAATATTAAACCTCATTTTCATTACTTTGTTACCAAATAAAAAAATAATTCATTTTTAGAATAAACTGTTTGGGTTTAATCAAAAATATATTTTTGTATCTTTCTATAAAATAAACCACCACATTTATATAGAAATAAAAAAACTCCGTACCGCAGTGACTTTATTACATTTCATTTTTTTATTTCGAATATCTTTTTAAAAACACGAAAATGATTAATTAGTTTTAATATAAAAACAATCATTAGTAGGTGCCTATTTAAATTATATTTTTTCAAATAAAATTCAAAAATGTTTTTTGTATTTCATTTAAAAAATGATTTTTATATTCTTTTATAGATACAATAACTTTTACATTAGCCTATAGCAATTTTGCCTTCTTCCCTTCCCCGTCTCTTTTAATACATATGATTTTACTACGAGTTCAGTTAATGAATCCGTTAATGTTTTATATGATAAATTAGATAGTGCTAGCAGATCATTTGTATATAGAATTCTATGTTTTTCTAATAGTAATAATACTAATCGTTCAGATGGCTTTAATGTTTCGTCACTTTCTAGTATAAAATCTACATCTTTCATAGGATATTACATTCTCCTTATTTTAAAAATTACTATTCTCCATTATTAATACGAAAATATTATATAATAAATCTATTGTTATTTCAAAATAACATAATACTTATACTAAGAATGTAGGGTATCCTTCTAGTTAGAAATACTCTCTTCGTTTCTTTCATTCCCTTTCTAACATCCTTTCGGCAATTTGATGTTAGAATCCATCCCCTTTTTTCAGTACAAAAAAAGCCTCCACATTCGGAGGCTTCCTTCTATTTTACAATTGGCAGTGTTAATTCACTTAATTTTACTGTAAGTTTCGTCCCTGCTTTTGGACGAATCGTATAGTCATAATCACTTGCAATTAATACGACTCCGATTTGATGGCCGGCTTGGAATACATAATCATCCGGCTGCATGTCCCATGTAAATGTGTAATCTTTTCCTGGTATAATTGGTGTTGACTCTTCTTTTCCATTCAAGTTTTGTGGATCCATCCATCCTCTCGTCACAATTTCTGGTTTCTCACCACCATAATCAACAAGTAATGCGGTTAAATTTGAAACTGGACGATCAATACTCCCCTTAAATGAAATTTTTGGTGTACCACTTATTCTCATTTCTTTTTCGAGCTTAGGCATTACATATACTAACCGATTTGGTGATTCTAATTCTGGATTTGTTAGTAATTGATTCGATTTAATTTTTGCATCATCTAACAATGAAGACACTTGTTGTACCGCACCCATTCGAAGCGGTAAATCTACTGCTTTATTACTTAAAAGCATACGTATTTTAGACGGAGCTGCTGCAGGGTCTGGCCAATTTTTTAATTTTTGCCACGTTTTATTTTCTCGCTGTACATCTACCATCGGTTCATTCATAATTCCATTTTCAATTCCGTATAACCAATAATCAAACCATTTATTTTGTGTTTGCTGCCAGTTATTACTAGATGTTCCCCCATGCCCTCCTTGATGTAACCACATTTTACGTGGCACATTATTTTCTCCTAAAGCTTCCCACCATTGTGAAAACTGTTTTGTCTTTACATTCCAATCGTTTAAACCATGTACAACAAATACACTTGCCTTTATATTTTTTGCATCCTTCACGTAGTTACGCTTGTCCCAAAAATCATTATAATCTCCTGTTTTTCGGTCCTGCCCATCAGTAAGCTCTTTAATGATTTTTTGACAAACTTCAGGATTTTTTCTCGTTAATACTGCTTCGGCCATATTATCTGTATCTTCACCTTGATAACCACCTGGTGCAACAACTGCACCATTTGCACGGTAATAATCATACCAACTGCTAATCGCGGCAATAGGAATAATTGTTTTTAACCCTTCAACTCCTGTTGTTGCAACAGCATTCGGCAATGTGCCATTATATGAAGCACCTGTCATCCCGACATTTCCTGTAGACCAATCCGCCTGTATTTCCTCACCATATTCTGTGAATGCTTTTGCTCTTCCATTTACCCAATCAATAACAGATTTTGTACCGATAATTTCTTGTTCGTCACCAGTTGTTGGACATCCATCTGATTTCCCAGTACCAATGCTTTCACCTAAAATAACGGCATATCCACGAGGAACATAATAATTTCCATATGAACCGAGGTTAGCTGGTCCTGCATAAGGTTTACCTTCCGTAGGATGTAATTCTTCATCTACATTATAAACTGGTACATTATTTATCCCTGAACGATAAGGACTCATTTCATAAATAACAGGAACTTTCACACCCGGTTCTGTTTTCGGTCGCATTACCTTTACCGATACACGATCTTTTTTACCATCTCGGTCACTATCAATCTCTGTTTCTACAAATAAATTTTCTACAATTGCCTCATCAAGTGAATAAATTGGTTTCGTCATTCCATTTTCTAACTCAATCTTTGCCGATTGAGCTAACGTTTCTGGTACTTTCCCATTTAGCGGTAAAGTAAATTTCTTTGAATTCTCTTCTTTCTGCTCTGCATGTACCGTAATACTAGATATGCCAGATGTAAGTGTTAGAGAAAACATTGCTGAAAGCGCAATTACAAACTGTTTTTTCCTCAAA
The DNA here is from genome assembly GCF_000374965.1 of Bacillus sp. 95MFCvi2.1. Taxonomy (NCBI): domain Bacteria; kingdom Bacillati; phylum Bacillota; class Bacilli; order Caryophanales; family Bacillaceae; genus Bacillus; species Bacillus sp. 95MFCvi2.1. Next base: position 401,259 of record NZ_KB895690.1, read on the forward strand.
TTCCTTCCCCCTTTATATTCTTCTACCACTTCTTTCACTATACAACAAAATAACAGAAAATTCAGTTTATAAAGAGGCGAAAACTTGAGGAATTTGTTATATTTTACTCTCCCTTATATAGCTCATAGGATTTCTCTAACCCAACATTATATTTCGTATTATTATTTGTCCAATCTTCTCCTAAATTTCCAGGCCATCCCGATGTATTGGCAACATATTTTAAAAGAGCTAATTCTGTTAATCCTTTGTTTACTCCACGTTTATAGGAACTCACCATATGTGAGATTGCTATTATTGCATTCGTTTTTGCATCTTTTAAGTTCTCTTCTGATAATTGTGCAGGTGCTAATCCGCCCCGATGTAACTGAAATAGCCCAAAAGATGTCCCTTTATCTCCAACAGCTTTTCGATTAAATTTTGTTTCATGATCAGCAATTGCAAGTGGAATCCAGTCTGGTATACCGTACTGCTTCGAGATTTCAGTAATTACTAATTTATTATTTTCAATTTCTTTTTGTTTTTCATACTTCATATAAGCTGCATAACATAAAAGCATCAACGTGCAAATTACTACTATATATTTTAATAATTGTTTCATAGATTCATATCTCCTATATCGTTTATGCTCAATCCTTGTATACCTATACTATAAAATGTTCATGTGACATCTATTTGACAGAATACAATTTCAAAAAATAAAAAGAGCTTACGAAGATTATCTGAACTGTACCCCAAATCGTGGGCACTCAAAAAGATGGTTCCGGTAGAATACCGGAACCATCTTTTAAGTGCTTAATTTCTAAAGGTCTTTTTATTAAACTGTCCACTTTATAAGGTACAGTTCATTTTTGGATTGGTTTTTCTGTAATCACAGACTTTTTTATCAGTGTTTAAAATGTGTTATAAACTTGTTCACAGGTTTCGGCTGTTGGTTGAAAAAAACAGTGTTTTTTATAGCGTCCTACAAAGGGCTGATTATACCATTGTTGAGGACAATCGCCTGGTGGCCTAAAATACCACAAACTAAATTTCCCAGGCCAGTACCTCTCTCCATTGATAACTCGACGAGCTAAACGTTTTTCACTTTCTCTTGCTCTTTGATAGAAATATCCATGCGTAACAGCTTCAAATGCATGTTCTTGGAAAATCATTTGTCTAATGGTACGAAGGTTTTTAAAGTCAGAACAATTTGCTCTTAGTCGGTTAATTCCTACATTTCCGACGAGTAACATACCCTGAGTTCCTTCTCCTTCGGCTTCTGCTCTGAGTAATCTTGCTAAAAGTGCAATATCTGCATCTGTAGCGTTAACAACTCCCATGACTCCACCCCCATTATATTTTTCTCTTTATAGTATTGTTTATTGGTCAGGATAATGACTTGTTTAATATAGGTTGTTTTCTAAATTAATTTATATTGGACATGGTATCCTCTTCAAATTATCGTATGTTTAACTTTCGTAAACTCTTTTCCATATACATATAAAATTGTATTTCCTCTTTTATAATGGAGACACCATACTCAAAACCATGTCGTTCTAAAATACTCTTTACAATGGCTAATCCTAATCCAGTTCCTGATATTTCTTTATTACGTGAAGCTTCTAATACATAAAATGGTTCCCAAATTTTTTCGATATCTGTACTTACTTCAGGAGCAATTCCATTTTGGATACTAAAATATACATAATCTTTTCTCTCTTCCAATACAATCTTGATATTTTGATTTGTTGTATATTTGATTGCATTTGAAATTAAATTATTACATACCATTTTCATTTTATCCAAATCTACATAAACACTAGCATCTCTCGCACGACAATCTATTTGTAAATGTATACCTTTTGCGTGGAACTCAATTTCATGTTTATCAATTATACTTTTAATAAGGGGTTCTATCTGCACTTCTTCTTTTTGTAACAAGTCTCTTTCTAATTTCGAAAAACGTAATAACTCTTCTATTAAATTTGAAATTTGATCAGTTTGTTTAATAATTGTATCTAAATATGTCCCATCATCGAGACCGTCTTTAATCCCCATAGAATATGCTTTGACTAAAGCGATGGGGGTCTTTAATTCATGAGTAATGTCCCCCATAAACCGTTTTAAATGTTCATTTCTATTCGTTAAATCTTGATGAGCTTCATATAATTTATCACTCATAATATTAATACTATTGGCTAAATCGCCAATTTCATCGTTTGTTTTCACTTTTGCTTTCTTAAATTCTAGATTGGAAATATCTTCTGCAACATCGCTTAATTCTTTCAACGGTGTTGTAATCGTTTTTGATAATATCCAAACAAGTACAATGACAAGAAATATTGAAAAACCAAAAATATATATATTAAATGTATTAAGTGTCTCGATTAGTTCATTCGAATGAGCGATAGATACTCCTACTAAGATTAACATTTCATTTTTTGAAATAAATTTCGCAAAAAAGCTCGCTTTTAGCTTCTCTTGATCATATAATTTATTTGCTTGTCCAGAAGTTTTTACTTTCATTACGTCTTCTTTTGTAATCCAAAACTTGTTCAATGTTACTCTTTTTTTTATAAGCCCAGAGCGTAACGATTCATTAATTTCATCCTCTGTATTTTTTATAGGAGTATACACAATTGTTACGTTATTCTCATTCTCAATTTGATTTATAGTAGCTGTTAAGTGTTCAACAGACGAAGACTGGATTTGATCTGTAATGATATTTAACTTTTCTCGTGTTTTGTATATATTATATTTCGGTAAAAAATAGTTCATTAACAATAATGAAATAGTAAATATAAGAACGATTGTTAACGATATACTAAAAAAAAGTTTTTTACCAAGCTTATTCACGTTCATCCTCCAAACTGTAACCTAAACCGCGGTGCGTTTTAATAATATCTTCCCCTATTTTTTTTCGCAATCGTCTAACATGTGTATCCACTGTTCGCTCATCTCCAAAATAATCAAATCCCCATACAATATCTAGTAACTTTTCACGTGTTAATATTGTACCTTTATGATTTAAAAAACATTTAATTAATTCTAACTCTGTTTTTGTAATTTCTAATTCTTTATCACTTTTATATACTTTATTCTTTATCAAATCTATTTTTAGATTTTGAACTTGTATGACTTCATCTTGATTCAGTAGTTTTTTAGCTCTTGTAAGTAAAATCCCTGGATGAAATGGCTTTTTCACATATTCATCCGCCCCGCTTTGTAAGGCCACAAGTTCATCTTCATTTTCACTTTTAGCAGTAAGCATCAATACTTTCACACTCGAGTTCTTTTTTATTTCCTGGCATACAGTGATCCCATTCCTTTTTGGCATCATCCAGTCTAAAATTGCTAAATCAATTTTCACTTCATAAAATATTTCAAGTGCTTCTTCTCCATCCTTCGCTAAAAGAACTTGGAAGCCTTCCTTTTCAAAATAAGCTTTTAAAATTTTAAGCATATCCTGCTCATCATCTGCGATTAATACTCTCACTCGTACCTTCCTCCATTAACTATATATATGTGCCTTATAAATTGTAATCATTTTCATAACAAAGTAACATGAATTTCTTATTTTACTTTGTTATGGTACAACATTTTTGTTACATGAATGTGACAAAAAATATTTATAGGGTTTGAGGGTATAGTAAATATGAGGTGTTGTTCCATGTTTAAAAAAATAGGATTCATTTTTCTGTTTTCATTTTTATTATCCACAACTGTTCTCGCAGAAACAAATAAACAAATTGAAGTATTTGATTGTCAAAAGGAAATGGTCATACAAAAACAATCTCTAAACACAGAAATTCAAAAAGAGGCGATACAATATGCAAAATCAATTACCGGAGCATTTAAAAATCTAAATGTTGTCCCTAAAACTGGACATATGGTGAAAATCCCTTTATCTAAACCTGTAGTCATCACAAATCAATGGATACATACAACGATAGATGAAGTTCTTGTACTCCTTCCGCTTAACGAAAAGCCATATATCATGATTTATGATGATGAAAATAATCCACACTTTTATTATGTACAAGGTCACCCTGAAAATTTATTAAAGCATTTGAAAGTTACATCATCATAATCACTAATAGAAAGAGAAAGATTCCATAAAACATCGTCTATGGAATCTTTTTTATAATTTTACATAATGGGTTGATCCTTTATATTCTTCACTTTTCAGAAATCCATTTGAAGTGTAAAATTGACTAGCTCGTTCTGTGTCTGTATATAGAACGACAATTTGAAAATGTTCCCTTGCATCAGATAGTATCCTCTTTAATAATAAGTTTCCTAGCCCTTTCCTTCGATATGCTTTGGAAATATAAAACCTTCTTAACCGTCCAATCGTTTCAGTTTTCGTATATGAATCTTGATTTAATCCACCAATTCCTATTAGAGTATCCTCATGGAAAATACCATATAAACATTCACCCATCTTACTAAATGTGTTCGTTTTGCTTTTGTATTCATTTACTAATTTCAGAAGAAAATGAAATCCCTCTTCTTTACTTTCTTTTATAAGATGAGTGATATCAAGTTGTGAAAGATCTATAATCTTTTTAATTTCTACAATCTTTATTATAATCACCTCTCTGTTAAAAATTTCTTTTAACTTAACAAGGCCTCTTTTATTAAAGAGGCCCTTCTTTACATATAAATCATACAACTGTGTTACTTGATATATTCTTAATCATTTCCATTATAACTCTTGAAGATTGATCAGCTGTAATTTTTGCAAAGTTTTCATAAGAACTAGTTGCATCATCATCCGCACTGTCAGAAATACTTCTAATTATAAGAAACGGTATATCGTTGATAAAGGCAACATGCCCAATTGCTGATCCTTCCATTTCAGTACAATGAGGCGCATATTCATCCAGCAGTTTCTCTTTTAGCTTTGCATCTTCAACAAAGCATTCTCCACTTACAATTCTTCCTTCATGAACATTTATGTCTAAACCACTGGTATTACATGCTTTTCGTGCAAGCTCTCTTAATTCCTGATTTGCAATAAATGTTTCTTGGAATGGAAACAGATTCTTCATTTGATTTTTATTCACATCATGATGTGTAACATTCGTGGAAATTACGAGATCTCCAACTTTAGCATCAGGATGTAACCCTCCCGCAATACCTGTATTAATCATGCAATCCACTTCAAATTTGTCTATTAAAATTTGTGTACATGAAGCGGCATTGACCTTCCCAATACCACAGCGAGTAACAATAATCTCTTTATCCATAAATATTCCTTTATAAAAAGGCATTCTTGCAATTGTATATTCTTCGTGAACATCTAACTTTTCCAAAAGTAAGTCTATTTCAATTTGCATGGCTCCAATAATACCGATTTTTTTCATTTGTCGTCTACCTCTTCTCGATTATATATGAAGTTTCTATTATAAAAAGTTACTGCACGCTTTTTCTAACTCTCTCAGCCATAACCGATAGTAAAAATTTCGGAAGTATTAACTGTCGTTTTATTCTTTTAGGCTGTGTTACTAACCTATATAACCATTCTGTACCAGTATCCCTCATTAGTTTCGGAGCTCGTTTTACCGTGCCGGATAAAATATCAATCATACCTCCAATACCAATAGATAAAGGTACGTTTAATTCTTGAAGATTTTCATAGATGAATACCTCTTGCTTAGGAGATCCTAATCCTACCAATAGCAAGTGTGGCTCGAATTGTTGAATTCGAACTTTGACTTCTTCTATCTGCTCATTTTTCACAAAGCCATGCTGTCCTTCGAAAACCGCATGTGGAAAACGTATTTTCAAATTTTCTAATGCTTTCTCATTACTTTCTGGTGCAGCACCAAAAAGAAACACCCGGTATCCCTCTTGATTACAATACTCTATTAAGTCATGAGTTAAATCTGCACCTGTAACGCGCTCCTTTAATTTTCCTTTTAAAATTTTAGAACCAAGTATTACTCCTATTCCATCCGCTGTTATTAAGTCCGCTGATAACAAAATCTTTTTAAAACGTACAGATACAGCTGAAGTTTCTTTAGCAGACATTACAATTTCGGGATTTGCCGTAACAATAAACTTTGGTTTATTTTCCTTTTCAGATAACCAATTTTTTAATAAATCTATTACTCTCTTATACTCTAAGCTACAAAATGGTATGCCTTTTATGTACTGTTGTTCCATTTCTTATATACACTTCCCCTATGTGTTCTCTTATAATAAATGACTTAAACTTCCTCTTGTACAAACTGTAAATACTCATCAATATCCTTATTTATTTGAAGTAATGCTTTCTCCCAAAACTCATTATCAGCAAGGTCGATGTGAAAGTATTGTTTCACCAACTCTTCGACTGGGCGTTTTCCAGTCTCACACAAGAATTTTTTGTATTTAGAATGAAACTCACTACCATCTTGTTTTGCAATTTCTAATAATCCTAAACTTAGTAGATAACCAAATGTATATGGATAATTGTAAAAAGGAACACTCGCTGTATAAAATTGACCATATTTCATCCAAACAAAAGGTTGATATTCTGTTAAAGAATTTCCATAAGCTGCTTTTTGTGAAAGTATAGATAATCTCTCTAATTCATCCGCACTTAAAGGTCCCTTTTGACTTTCTTCATAAAATGTTTGCTCAAATTGAAATGAAGCTCGAATGGCTATTACATAATTAAAGCTATTTCTGATTTTCCAGCTAAGCAATGATTTTCTCAGTTCTTCACTTTCTGCTCTTTTAACTAAGTAATCTACAAGTACCATCTCAAAGAAAATAGATGCTGATTCTGCCATACACATTGGAAGGTAGTCATCTAAAAAAGCAGTAGACTGCTCATTGCTCATTACATAAAAATGCCATGCATGCCCTAATTCATGAGCTAATATTCTTACACTATCAATTGTTTCATCATACCGTAATGAAATTCGAGATTCTCCTTCACTTAAAAAAGGAGCGCAAAATCCACTAGGTGGCTTATTATCTCTTGGCTCAGCATCAACCCAACCATTCATAATAGCGTGCTGTGCAAATTGAGCTAGTTCTTCATCGATATCCTTTAAGGCCTCATATATATTTTCTACTGCTATTGAAAACGGAATTTGAACCTGATTATTTTCTTCCAATGTCATCAAATCATGCCAAGTAAACGTCTCCTTACTTCTTTTATGAAACGCTATAACACTCGATAACTTTTCAAGATTCCCTTCAATAGCATTCCACATTTCCAATAATGCATTTTTAGAAATACCGTTTGCTTGAAGCGATTGTGACAATACCTCCTTTTCTTGTAACAGGTTACTTTTTAGGTTACGCAATCTACCTATTTGATTAAGTACGCTAGCAAATACTGTTTTCTCCTTTTCCAATGCCTCTGTAAGAGAAGAAAATACCGCTAATCTTTCATGATGAGTTTCACCATTCATCGCAAGATAATTTGCTTTTCCAAATGATAACATCTCGTTATTATGATGTACTTCTAATCTATTTCGTAATTGTATGTACATGTCTTCCCAAGCTTTTAATTCATTTTCTATAAAGTTGATATTTTGATTTTCGAAGAAGTTACTTTTTTCATGATTCGATTCTTGTAGTAATAAACGAACCTCTGTTTTCAACTTATTTATTTTTGTATGAGGTAAAGCAGCTGTAAATTCATCTGCGTGTTCAGCAGAAAGACAATAAAAGTAATACTCTGCCTTTTCAATTCTTTGTATAATTCTTGAGAGGATTGCTGGGTCGCTATTTTCTTTATATGTTCCTATTAATTGTTCGATTATCTCTATTTCTGTAGAAAACGTAGGATCTTTTGTTTCAGGATATAACCTTTCCAAATCCCATCGCGTTGGATGATTGATCATTTGATTCATTTTATAGCCTCCTGTTTTTACAGATAGTTACAATAATGCATTCATTAGCTAATTATATATGAATCACTTAAATTTCAACATCTTGAAATATTCCGACTTTTGTGCAGGTATTTTAAATAGTATTACTTTCACTCCTTTCCTATTCTATTTCTTCTTATTTATATAGCGTGTATTTACTACCTTTTCTTTTTGATATATATACACCAAACACATCAATACAACTACAATCGGAATGGCAATTACATCACCAATAAACGGATATACCATTACGCAACATGTGAATGCTGTTACAGAAAAAATCTTTCCTAGTCTATTCTTGATTAGCTTTATTCCCGCTGCAGTACCTACAATATATGTAACAATTCCTAATGAATTAGGGATTAGCACTAATTGATCTACGCGAATATGAAAAAAGAAGCTTATTAAAAGCCCTGTTATTGCGATGAAACCTACTATCATTAAAGCATTCGTTGGTGTATTGCTTTTGTTATTCAAATACCCCAGATATTCAGGTGCAAATTCTTCTTTTCCTAGAGAATAACCCAGCCGACTCATACTTGCTATACATGCATTTGTTGTACCTAAACAAATCATGAAAGCTACTAATCCAACTAACCATACAAATTGGTCACCTAATGTATTTTTTATAACGATTACAAGAGCGGTACTATTATCAGACTTTATAGAATATTCTCCTGTCCCAATTACTGAAATAGCAATTCCTATATAAATAAGGCCAATAATAATAATCGCAGCACCTGTTGAAAAAAAGATATTTCTTTTTCTCGGAGATTTGAATTCAGGCGCTAAACTTGAAATTGCTTCCCATCCAAAAAAGACTAAAATATTAATAATGTAGCATGTAAAATAGGGTGTATTTCATTTAATGAAATGTTTATATTTATGTTTTCCATTTCAATATAAGGCAATGAACAAACAATTGTTATGAGTAAGATAAGAAAAGTTAATGCATCTATGCATACTTGAAATACTCCACTCATTTTTAACCCGAAGAAATTTGAACAAATAAGATGATTTTTCATTGGATATTTATGTTAATATCACTATAAAGATTGTGAAGAAATGTACTTAAACTAACGATGCAGGTTAGTTGCAGAAGGAGAAAAACTTTTAATCTACTTTTTTTCTTTCATCCCCTATTCAGAAAATTTCGATTCAAAAGTGGGATATTATGTTAAAGTGGGTTTGTGTAATTACTTAACTAACTGACAGGTTATTTGAAGAGAGGTATTTTTCCCCTTATCTATGGAACTGATCGATAAACTCTAAAACATCTCCTCTCTCTAATACCAAAGAGCCGTAAAACATAAAAAGCATGGCTACGAAAATACTAGGCACCTAAATAAGTTTGATAATAAAAGAGAAGTCCTTATTAGATTTTAGTAGAAGGGATGGATGAAAATGGATATTAGGAAAATGCGATATTTCATAATGGTGGCAGAAGAATTGAATTTTAGTCGTGCAGCAGAACGTCTTAGGATGGCACAACCTCCTCTAAGCCAAGAAATTCGTAAATTAGAAGAAGAATTGGGAGTTCAACTTTTTCATCGAACAAAAAGAATGGTTGAGCTTACGGATGCTGGGAAGATATTTTTAGAAGGATCTCAACAAACACTGTTTCAATTAGAAAGAGCCATAAAAGAAACACAACTTGCAGCTGAAGGAAAAATAGGGAACTTAATAATCGGTTTTGTCGATTCCACAGAAATCGTTATAGAAGTTCTTAATAAATTTCGAGAACGCTTTCCTAAAATCCATCTTATATTGCGTGAAATGACAACGGAGCAGCAACTAAAAGCACTCTATGAGAAACAAATTCATATTGGATTTATTCGTTCTAAACAGAACAACGGGATACTATCTTCTGAAGTTTGTTCTGAAGAATCTTTAAGATTGGTTTTACATCAAGATCACCCTTTCACCTCATTGCCCGAAATTCCACTCCAATTGTTAATTGATGAACCATTTATTTTGTTTCCTCGTCATTTTGGTCCAAATTTTTATGATTTAATTATTAACTATTTTGGGGATCATGGTGTAAGTTTAAATGTTGTTCAAGAAGCTGTTCAAATGCAAACTATTGTTAATTTAGTTGCAACAGGAATGGGAGTTTCTGTCGTTCCATCGTCGGTGGAAAGTTATAAACGCCCTGGGGTTATCTATAAAAAAATCCAAGAGACTACACCAAAAGTAAATCTATATGTTGGATGGAGACAGGATGAAAAATCTGCAGTAGTAGATCATTTCTTAACAGTTGTTAGAGAGGTGTATTCGATTTTACAACTTGATCACCAAGAATAAAAGCCCACCCTGATGGGATGGGTAGTAAAATATTACAAAGGAAGAATTCTAATTTAACTTAAGTTTTAAAGTAAGACTACAAAGATTTTGTATATATTTCTGATTAAGTCACGTGCAAAAACTTAACCTGTTTTACTCGGATCGTACTCAACGAAACCTTCTAGTACTTTGTCAATCTGATTCATTATTTCAGGTTTCAGTTTGACATCAGAAGCGAACACATTCTCTCTTACCTGTTCCGGTCTCGAGGCACCGATAATTGCTGAGGAAACATTCTGGTTTTGTAGTACCCAAGCTACTGCGAGTTGAGCGAGGGTAAGATCAATCTCTTGTGCGATGGGTTTGAGCTTCTGGATAGCAGTGAGCACATTGTCATTCATCCAACGTTGTGCAAGATTATAAAAAAATGGTTTGCCAGCAGGGGAATTAGCACGTGATTGAGTTGGTACTGGTTTTTTGGGGTGATATTTTCCAGTGAGAACACCTTGTGCGAGAGGCGACCATACTACTTGCCCAAGTCCCTCACGTTGACAGGTTGGTATCACATCGGTTTCGATAACTCTCCACAACATTGAATACTGGGGTTGGCTAGCGATGAGCGGAATATTCAATTCCCGTGAAAGTGTTGCACCACGGGTGATTTGTTCTGCTGTCCACTCACTTACACCGATATAAAGCACTTTACCTTGTCTTACAAGATCTGCGAAAGCTAACATCGTTTCTTCAAGAGGAGTAGTTGGGTCAAATCTGTGTGCATAATAGACATCAATATAGTCGGTCTGTAACCGACGCAGCGATGCATTACAATTTTCTAGAATATGTTTTCGTGATAAACCTTTATCGTTTTGCCCATTCCCAGTCGGATGGCACACCTTTGTACATAGTTCAATGCTCTCCCGTCGTATACCTTGTAAAGACCGGCCGAGTACTTCTTCAGCTTTAGTGTCTGAATAAACATCAGCAGTATCGAATGTTGTTATACCGACATCTAGTGCTGCTTTAACACACTCTTTTGCAGTATCCTCATCTACTTTACCCCCATGATTTATCCAGTTTCCGTATGCAATCTTGCTTATTGTTAATCCGCTATTGCCAAGTTTACTAAACTCCATTCTAGTTCCTCCTTTTAAAAGTGATATCTTCATTATAAAGACCACATTTTAATACGGATAATATATTATTAATAATGAATTTATATAAAATTTATATAAGAATGCAGTGCCCTTCTGTGTAATCAGAAGTTTGCAAGGCTATTGGGTATTACCACATTGCTATCAAGCCAATAATGATGCCTATCTAGGTTTATTTGGCATGCACATTTTTAAGAGTGTACCTCTACTTTAAGAATATCTTATTTCTGATAAACGGAAGTTCATTTTGTTTTTGTTCTTAAGTTGATGGCGATGTGGTAGGACCCCAATAATATATAAGTAAACAAAAAAATAACTCCAAAATTAACTTTTATTGTATATTTTGGAGTTACTTTATGTTTATTTATTTAGATTAAATGAAAGATACTATCTAGTATTTGAACCGCTTAACCGCTTACTATTCTGAGTACTGCCAAACCCCATTGTGAGCAAAGTAATGGAATTTCCCATCAATTATATCCCAACCGGTAGACATGTAATAATAGTTAGGATTTAAGTAGTACCATGAGTTCCCCTCTTTTAACCAGCCGCCATGTGCCTTACCATTCCCATTCATATACATCCAATTATATCCATTAAATGCCCAACCCGTCTTCATTGCTCCACTTTGATTATCTAAGTAATATAAATCTTTTCCATCGTAGAGTTCTCCTGTATGCATATAACCATTTTCTTGATTTAAATAATACCATGAACCTCCACTATTTAACCAACCTTTCTTCATTGCTCCAGTTCCCTCAAAATAATACCAGTTGTATCCAACAAACATCCAACCTGTTTGCATTGCCCCGCTGCTCTCGTCTAAATAATACTCATTGTATCCATCGTTATACCAACCTGTGTGCATATAACCATAATTTTTATCTAAGTAATACCATGAACCCCCACTATTTAGCCAACCTTTCTTTTTCACACCGTTTTCATAGTAATACCACACTCCATATTCATTCACCCAGCCTTTATTACTTTGTACAGCTTGTTGTACAATATTGTTACTTTCAGCTTGTACATTTCTTTCCCCATAAAAAGAAGCTGGCACTAATAAACTAGCGGCTACACAAATTGATAGTATTCTTTTCTTCATACGACAAAATTCCTCTCCATAATATATATTATTCCTCATTTTAACAATAAAAATGTTTGTTTTCTATGTTTTAATAAAAATATAATTCTCTTTTTCCATATTTAAAGTAATCGCCAAAAAATAAAATTGCATTCTTGAAAATCTATAAACTCCTTGTTCTTGCTTCATTCTTTTGCTTCGAGAAGAAGATCCCTCTGCTATTCAAGTTTGATGAATTTTTAAGTACATCCCAAAAGTGGAAGAAAGAATATAAGAAATTGAAATCAAAGATAAAAAAAATAAATGGGTTCTAGTGCAAAAACTCTAAAACTTTTGCACCAGAATCAAAAAGAGAAAGGTATCATACAAGAAGAATCGCTACACCATATTTCACCGCTAGGATGGGAACATATTAACTTCCTTGATGAGTATAAATTTAAGCAATCAACCACTTTAGAATCATTACGGCCACTTCGAAAGTAAAACATAAAAGCCGAATTCCTTAACGAGGGAAAGTCAGCTTTTTCTCTTCTAAAAAATGTATTAGCGTGGGTTTTATGTCATTTGGTTGGCGGGACCCCATGTCCATCAACTTAAGAATTTTATAACACCCCTAAAACAAAAAATTGTACATTTTCACCGGGAGATGCCAATTTTCTCGTTTTGGGGTATTTGCTTTTCTTAGGTTGATTGTGATGGGAGTAAACGCCAAAAAAGGAGTGATTCTTATGATCACTCCTTTCTACTTTAAAATTTACCCAGGTATGATTTTACTTATTTATTTCCAAATTTCATTTGCCCATTCAGGATGATCAATAAATGGATTACGATTATGTTGATATTTTGTAAAAATAACTTCATTACGCTTTCGTTCCAAATCATCGACAGGGTCTTGTTCATTCCATTTTAGTAAAACAGATAGTTTCCCCATATATGGATCTTTATTGTTATTCACTTTTTCATTAAGCTCTAAATCTACTTCGCCATTGTCTCCTTCATAACGAACAGCCATGTAAAATAACATTCTAGCAATATCCCCTTTTACACTATCACGAGGTTCCCAAGAATCACTATCGTATTTACATTCTGTTGCTTCTGAATGACTCACACCGCCATTATCAAAATCCAAATTCCCACGTGAACTATTGACAGATACATCCGTAGCTCTTAAATGGTGAAGGTCCGTTCCTGGTCCTGCAGCTGTCCCAAAATCACCGTGAGATTTTGCCCAAACATGCTCTCGGTTCCAATTATCGACCCCTGAACCATTTGTAAATTTCCCTTGCGAACGTCCTGTATATAAGAGAAGAACATTGTTTTTATTATTTGGATCTTCATCAGTATCTCTTAGTGCTTCCCAAACCGCACTGTATGATATCTTTGTATGATTATCAATAATATTATGAAGCTCCTTTTTTAATTCTGAACCCGCTTTTCCCTTTGCGCTATTATAATATGTATCATCATAATTTTTTACAGTAACCTCTTGTGTTAAAATCATCTCTGCTTTCGGAGACGCAGACACTACTTCAGCATATGTAGTATCTGTAAATGATAAGGACGAGGAACCTAAAATAAAGAATGAAGAAATAGCAACCATACTTAGTTTTATTTTTTGAAATGGCATATACACAAATCCCCTTTAAAATTAGATGCTAGTTAATGAACAAAAAACTCATTCTAAATACATGAAGTATTATTAAAATATATAAATTTTTCTTTCTCTCTTCTAGGAAATCCTATTCAGCCTGTATAAATTTCCATGCTTTTGGTTGATCCGTTTTCTTTCCTAACACAATCCAGCTCTTCCCTTTACCATTTTCTTGATAATTTACTGGGTATCCATCTGTATATAGGTAATATTCAGCTGAATTATTCGGATTTGGATACACTTTAAACTGTGCAGTATTTGCTTTTTGTTTCGCAAGATGTACCCAATTTGTCATGTTGGAGTAATTAAGAAATACGTAATTATCATAGTTGGATTGCGTCATTTTCAGCAGTACACTTTCTCCGCGATGGAGGATTCCATTATTCTCTTTATCAAATACAAACTGAACAGGTGTACCGTGAACTTTATTATCATCTACATGATTAGATAATAGTGCGTAATCATTCGCAGCATATACTTCAAAGGTCAAACCTCTATTTAGAAACTCACTTGGTACTACGAAGTATTTTTTATTATCTTGTATTGCTTCTCCTTTAGAATCTTTTACTATCGTATTTTCAATATCTTCAGCAGCAGTATTTCCAACAAATGTGTTAAACCATAAATGAATAAATCCCGCTGTATTTCTTTGAGCTTTTTCTAAACTTCTCTGAACAGCTGGCATAACTTCTTCTTGCCAAAGAGCATTGTTTCCTTTATTATAGTGAGATTTAATCTCGTCATTGGTAATGTTCCCGATTTCCACTTTTGCGAGTTTCGCTGTTTCATGGATCCACTGTTTTGGATCATTAGAATTCACTAAATTATATACGCCCTCACCATCAGATACTTCATACTGTGTCTGAATTGTCGTCACATAATTTTCAAAAGCGCTATGAAACTTTAAAGCACTCATGTCGACGGCTGTAAAATTAGCAGCATGCATTGGCTGAGTAGCATCTGTGAAGTAGTGCGTCGCAACACCTAAATAATAAAAAGCTTGTTTTCGGTCATCCTTCTTAAAGTATTCACCTGCTAATTTAAAATATTTATCTCCTTGCGAGAGAGCTGTTGGTTCTTCTTCTCCTTTATAGTTCTTTCTCGTATCAGGATCGTAGAAGTGAGATTTCCATCCTCCCTTAATTAGCCCATCAATGCCTATCGTACCTGTACCGCCATCGTTAAATTCATCAAGGTAATCGGCATCATAAAGACCTCTTTCAAATAACTCCTTATATTCAGGAGTATTTAAAAATTGTAATTCATTTGCTTGAACCGTCTTATCTTGATTACGACCCATAATTTGAATTGCGTTTCGTGCAATCCATAAATGTGTGCTTTCATTAGGATGGTGCGGATGCTCCGCAGACCATCTTTTCACACGTTTGTGCTCTTGGTTTTCCTGTTTCATTACTTCGTCAATTCCACAAGCATATGTTTCTGTTGGAATTGTCATTGCAATAGAAGATATTGCTGTTACAAAAGCTAGTGTACATAATTTCTTTTTCATACGATTCTCCTAAATTTCAATTTCATCAATAACGTAAACGATTTTACTTTTAAACAAAAATACCCTTCCACATTAAAAATGTAGTTTAATAATAACCTATATATTTCAATTTTTTTATGCAATTATACATATTTAGTTGCTAGCTAAAAAGACTACAGTTTATCGATGATTGAAATCAAAAATATTTATTAAATAAGAAAGAGGGACGAATATGATTTTGAGAACAAATGACAAAAAGGCGCGAAAAACAGTAAGATATGTTGCAGAATTTGTTATACTTTTAATACTAGTATCCTTTATATATCAATGGAATAACGGTTTAGAGATTGATACGACTGAGAGAGTTTCTTTCATACTAGTTCTCACTAGTTTCCTTTCTACCTTCTTGCCTGTTAGAAAAAAAGCTAGTGAATAATAAAAAAGTTACGTCTGCTACTGTAAATCGTTTGTATTACATATATTCTTTATTGCATTTGATATATTAATTCCTCCTACGATGTTATCCTCATCTATTTCGTACAAAGCTATGATTGTAAAAAAAAAAGATTGATCAAAAAGATCAATCCTTTACTCTACTTCATTTAAGAAGAACAATGTTAAAACACCTGGTCCTGTATGCGCACCGATTGCTGCTCCAATTGTATTTACAATAAACACATCACAGCCAAATTTTTCAGTAATTAACGCTTTTAATGCATTCGCAGTTTCTAAATCATCACCATGTGTAATGCCAACTGTTTGACCTTTAAGGTCTTTTCCTCGCTCTTCCATTATATCGACAATTCGGCCTAAAACTTTCTTTCTACCTCTAATCTTTTCAAGTGGTACAAGCTTTCCTTCTTCCACATTTAGAATCGGCTTAATATTTAATAAACCACCAATAAATCCAGCTACCTTACTTAAACGACCACCTCTAACAAGATACTGCAAATCAGCAACTGTAAAGATATGCTCCATATGTTTTGTTAGAAAAGCAATTCGTTTCAAAATTTCTTCTTTGGATGCACCTTCTTTAGCCATTTTCGCAGCTTCTAATACAACAAGACCTTGACCAAGTGAAGCGCATTTTGTATCAATAATTTCTAAATCGAAATCTGCATATGTTTCTTGTACTTCTTCTTTAATCACTACTGAAGATTGATATGTACCAGAAAGTTCAGAAGAGAAAGCTACATATATACAAGGTGTACTTTGCTTTGCATATGTAACGAACTTTTCTTGGAATGTTTCTAATGATGGCAGCGATGTCTTAAATACCTCGCCTTCTCTCATCTTTTGTAATAATTGAACCGAATCTAATGTTACTCCATCTAAATACTCTGTTTCTGCCTCATCATATACACGGAGTGGAATCAAATCTATATCATAAGCTTGCAGCAATTCTTTTGGTAAATCAGCAGCACTATCCGTAATGATTTTAACGCTCATTTTTAAACCTCTATTCTATTATAAGTATACTAAAATAAGAACAATTACCTTTAAATTATATACGTAAAACACTTATGAAGAAAGAGAAAGTATTATTAAACTATTCTATATTCTATGCGTGGAATGTGGAGAAATTAACTTCATGATCAAATCAATTTCTCAAACGAGTTATATCTAATTGAACCAAGTACCATTATTTCATTACAAATCATTTTGTTTCCTATACAATAGAAATATCAGAATTTTTCAAGGAGTGTATTTTTATGAAAATAAAATTTGCTTCACCAGAGGATTTAGAATGGATTAACAGTCAGTATAAATCAGTTGGATTTGTGCCAAGTGATTTAAAAAAAGATAAAGTGGCAATTGTGACATACAACGGAGAATATGTTGGACTTGGACGTTTAGTTAAAATTGATCAAAGCACGTTAGAAATGGGCGGTATTTATATACTTCCTAAATTCAGGGGCTATAAATTAGCAGGCGATCTCCTTTCTTTCTTAGTAGACGAAGCAAAGCAATCCAATGTACCTAATATTTATTGCATTCCTTTTGAAGAACTGGCAGCTTTTTATAAAAAATATGGTTTTAAAGAAATTAATACTGATCAAGAGGGTGTTCATCCTACTGTATTAAATAAATACAATTGGTGTTTACGGGAATATGATAAAAATGTTTTGTTGTTTAAATTATAAGCACTTTTAAATTCAAACTTCATTTCATACCATTATTTTCTTCTTCAAACAAAAAGGCAGCATGTACAATTATACATGCTGCCTTTTCATCTATGAACAATCCTTATATATTAGTTTTTATCCATCTGCTTTAGTGCTTTTTTAGGAATTTCATTTTGTTGGACTTCTTCATATGTTGAAATCCCTTTATATCCCTCACTATTTGGTTCATCAAATACATACACACGTAAAAAAGCATTTAGCTTTAAATTTTTATTAGCATCGAACTTAATACTCGTCTTATTTCCATCTTTATCATATGCAATTACGTTATACTCGTAACGCTTCCAAGTAGGATCATCTTTATCTACCTGATATTCTTTTCCGTTCTCCGTAATATGAACATACATTTTATCTTTGCCCAATTTTTGCTTCATTTCAGCTAAATCCCAATCAAAGCTTACAAAAGCAGTCATTAAAAGACCTAATAATACGAGAAAAGCAATCAAAGTTATTAACAGTTTCTTCATGTTTTCAACCTCTTGTTTTAATAGTATGTGACACCTCGTATACTATCAGAAACCTTATGATCTATTTATCTATTTTCCTTACAAAAACCTTACACTTTTGTAATAAATTCGAACCAATTTTGAATTAGCAAGGATTTCCTTTCCCTTCACTGAATAGCACTTCTCCTACCCGAACTTTTGGATGCGAATATTATAATTGAGAATGATAATAAGGAAACAATTTCATCTTTCCACTAAAAAACGTTATAATAAACTGTAGCCTCTACGATTACGTTATAAAGGAGATTAAAAAATGGCTAAAATTAAAGTGTATCAAGTAAAAGAAGAAAATATGGATGCAGTAAAAAACATCATTGATGTTGAAGAACAAAACCCATCTACTGCAGATTTACAAAATCTATACACATGTGTATTAGATACAGAGGATATGGCATTGCCTGAATCATATATCGAAGAAGATATTTTAATCGATTCTATTGAAGTAATGGTAAATGTGTCTCAAAATAAATTAAGAGACCTAGGCACATACGATGTAATTGAAGTACAAAACAAAGGTAAAAAAACACAGATTTTATTATTAGCAGACGAAGAATATGAAGTAATCGAAGGTTAATTTGTAAAGTTACATACAAAAAAGCTCCTTTCTATTTGAGAAAGGAGCTTTTTTCTTCTATGCTTTTGATGTTTCAGCCTTTATCTTACCTTGTTCTTTCTTATATACCATTCGTTCATTCCCCATAAAGAAAATAAACACGAATGCTAAACCTGCTGGAACTAACGCCCGCATAAAAGTATGAACGATAGAACTTGAAAGGGCTTCAATAATTTTATCTAATATTTGTGGCGGAATTTGAGATCTTGCGCCTTCTGAAAGAATTGCTCTTGAATTCCCTAGAGCGTTGCTATTTATTCCGCCATCCATTCCTTTAAATGCTTCTTCTAATTGATCTTGAAAACCTGTTCTTTGAATCATACCAAATATTGTAATCCCAAGGGTCATTCCTAATGAGCGGATAAAGTTACTCGTTGAAGTTGCTGATCCCCTCTGGTTCATACCGAAATTATGAATTGCAGCCATACTTAATACAGAGAATGAGAAACCTACGCCAAAACCAATAATAATCATATAAATGGTTAACCATACACGGCTCGTTTCTGGTGTTAATGTACTTAATAAGAACAATCCACCAAGCATAATCACAGCTGAAATAATCATGATATTACGGTAACTTAGCTTTGACGTTAAAAATCCACCTAACTGTGCTGTAACTACTGATCCTAACATCATTGGCAATAGTAATAAGCCAGAATTCGTTGCCGATCCGCCATATACACCTTGAATGAACAAAGGAATATATACAGTTGCTGACATAAAAGCAGCCCCGTAAAATAAAGCGATAATTGTACTCATCCCGAATAAGCGCTGTTTAAACATTTCAAACGATATGATAGGTTCTACCACTTTTCTTTCAATAAAAATAAACATAATAATTAAAATAGCAAATGCCGCAAATAAACTTAAAATAAAAGTAGAGTCCCAATCATACTTCTGTCCACCAAGTTCTAATGCGAACATTAAACAAACAACTGCACCGACTAGTGTAATTGCACCAAACCAATCAATCTTTTGTTTTTGATGAACGCGCGATTCTTTATAAAAGAATACAATAAAAATAAGTGATAGAATACCAAGCGGTAAGTTAATATAAAACACCCAGTGCCAGCTAATGTAGTCTGTAATATATGCGCCAAGTAAAGGACCGAAAATACTAGATAATCCAAAGACCGCACCAAATAATCCACCCATTTTCCCGCGCTTTTCGGGCGGAAAAATATCAAAAACAATAGTAAAGGCAATTGGAACAAGTGCCCCGCCACCAATACCTTGGATCGCACGATAAATACCTAACTGCGTAATATTTTCTGCGGTACCACAAAGTGCCGAACCAATCATAAAGACAATTAAGCCGAAAATAAAGAATCTTTTTCTACCATACATATCTGATAGTTTTCCGAAAATCGGCATTCCTGCCATTTCTGCTACCATATACGCCGATACAACCCAAACAAAGTTTTCTAATCCGCCTAAATCGCCAACAATTGTTCCCATCGCTGTAACAACAATGGTATTATCCATTGATGCCATTAAAATCCCTAGCAATAAACCAGCAACTACAAAGCTAAGTTTACTATTCTTTGCAACCATATATCTTGCTCTCCCTCTTACAACTATATTTGTTTATGTTCTTTTACAACTGATTTGCCTTTTTGATTAAAGCTAGTATGATATTCAACAACACTTATTTCACAGCCAGGGCCAATTGTAACATTGTTCCCCCTCACTACTTCAGCTATTGTATGCTCTAAATAAATGTCATCACCTTCAATAATTGATGTTTGAAGATTACCAGTATGACTTGTAAAAGGAATAAATCTAGCTTTTTTTCGTACTGTAATCTTTTTCCCACCAATTTCTCTTACTTTACTTCCTTCATAACGCAAGATAATGTTAATATTTTCAGCATTTAAAAGCCCTTCACTTTCAAGACCACCCGTTAATAAAAATTCTTCAACTTCAATATCTTCTTTTACAGTCAGCCCTCCTTTAATGTCCACAAAGTTTCCGAATAACTTTCCATTCACTTCGAACATACCTCGAATTTTTATTTTGTTAATGTGACAATCATTCTGCACTTGTGTATTACCATATACTTTCACATACTCAGCATGCAAACCACCTTGTACTTCACTATCTCCATACACAATATATGAATTTGTCGTCATATCACCACGAACATCGCTCGTTCCATATGCTTTAAATTCATTGCAGTTCACATCATTTGAAATTGTTCCTTCTCCTCGAATTTTCACCTTATTATAGATTCCACCTGATGAACTACCAGAACCATTCAATGTAAGACTATTTCGCTTTTCCATTTACATTCCTCTCTCTATAAAAAAATTAAACTTGCTGAATTTCTTTTACTTTTGCATTTTTATCGACATGAAGAACTCCCGTATATTCTATAAGTCCAATCTCACAATTCGGCCCCACTGTAACATTGTTACCTCTTACAGTTTTAATTTGCACGTAATCAATATCAATATTGTCACCTTCTAACAATTCAGCTTCTAAATGTGATCCAAACACCGTTTTAAAAAGCCCACTAAATGCTGTTGGTCTGTGTCTTACTTTAATTGTTTGACCACCTATTTCTTTTACTCTACATGTACCATGAATATCGATGTCAATTTCATCTGCGCTTAGTAAGCCACCAATTGTGAATTGCCCTTCTGACGAAAAGATATCTACTTCACAATTACCGTCAATAGTCGCTTGCCCACGGATTTTAAGCTCTTCTCCTGTCAAAGTACCACCAATTGTTCCTTTTCCAGCAATCTTTAAATTGTTAGCCTTTACATCTTTTGTAATCGTTGCTTTTCCATCAATTCGCATATTTTCAGTGCTTACTGTACCGTCAACTTTACCGGATCCACTAATTTTTGTGTTCTCGCTTTTTAAATCACCATTTACACTACCTGACCCATTACATTCAAATTCATCACAGTCAATATTTCCATTAACAGTTCCTTTTCCATTTAACTGTACTTTATGGAACTCTCCACCATTTGAAGAACCATAGCCATTTATAATTAATTTTTCTGTATGCATTATTTCTCCTCCACTACAATAGTTTTGATTTTAATGCTTCTGTATATTGCATGATTGTTAAACGTACGACTATCTTCGTACCTTTTTCAAAAAATAGATCTTCCACATTTGAAACTAAGAGACATGTAGCAATACCTAGTTTTCGAACCACAACTAATTCACTATTCTTTTGTTTCATGATTTCATAGTGCTCATGCAGCACTTGCAGTATCATCTTACCTTCTTCTAAACTAATTTCTCCAGATTGCAGTAATTCTTCTAAAATGTATACATAGAGAATATCAACAAATTGAAATTCTACCGGTTTATTCGTTTGTTCTATAAAAAACTGCACAACCGGTTCGGAGGCAATACCCTTTCGTATCATGTCTTCTTTCGTTAAAGAAACCTCTGTTACACTTGGTGAAAACATATTCGCTAATTCATCTAGAGACAAATCCTCTTTCATTGTTTGAATTTTATCAATACGTTCTAATATCTTTTCTTTCGGAAAAAATGTTTCTTGCCCTGTAAAAGTTGATTTTCTTACAAACCAATCTTCTGGTATTAAATTCTTTCTTTTCCACCTATATAGCTGTCCGTATGAAATACCAGTCAGTTCTAATAAATCCTTTTTTGAAATTAAATCCGTACTCAACTGTATAACACTCCTTCCTGATAACAGTGTAACATAACACTGTTACACTGTAAATGGGTGTTTATAAAAAATGTGCGAAACAACGTTCAAAATCAAAATGTACTTCCATACAAAAAGGCCCTTTTGATTTTTCAAAAGAACCTTTATTAAATGCTTATATATTAAGGTTTAAACCATATATTATAAAAATCAATCCAACCTTGAGCGTTGATGATTATATTTTGTACTTTTTCATGTGTACGTATGTGTTGTTTATTACGATATAAAGGAACAATATGAATATTACGTAACAATGTGTCCTCTATATCGCGTAACAGTGTAATTCGCTTTTCAAAATTAGGTTCAATAAAATATGAATGTAATTGCTCATTAAAATCCAGAGAGCTATGCTGATAAATAAAACTATTTTTTGAAAGAAACATATATAGAAAACTGCTTTCTGTTTGCTCGCTAATGGTAGCACTATCATGAATGATATCTGCTTGCTTTATCATTTGAACCTGTAATAATTCCTGTGTATCAAGAAAAGCTATTTCAATTACAATTCCATATTTGGCACATTCTTTTTGAATCCAATATGAATCTTCTACATGATCTTGTCCTTTAAATGTGTATAAATTTAATATTTCATTATTATACTTACTATTTTGAACCAAGATTTGAATATCCTCTTTTATTCTTGGCATAAAAAAATTCGTCAATAATAATTCCCCTGCTACCTCGCCACGCTCTCCCTCTAACTCACCTATTATTTTGCTGCTATGAATAATTTTATACAACGCTTTGCGAAATGTAATATCTTGCATAGGTCCTTGTTTCTCAGTGTTTAACGTTATATATGTTACATTGGATTCCAGTATAGAAAGTTCCTTATGATACTTTTCTAATTCTTTATGTTGCGCCTTTACGAAAACATCATATGTATCAATACTTTGTGGCACATTCCATAATTCAATCCGATCGAGAAAGGGTCGTTCACGAAAATACAAATCATGAGCTTCTAATACAAAAATAGACTCATTATTTTCACACAGTTTAAACGGTCCTGTTCCAATTAATTTGTCTTCCTCATCTTCCATTACAATAGAACACTGTTCTGAGCTTAAAGCATGTAATAACAATTGATTTTCCGTATGCAAGTGCATTTCTACAATATATTCATTTACAATACGAACACTTTCAACATGTTGAAGCATCCATGAATACGGATTATCCTCTTTATTCATAAACCTACCAAATGTATATACAACATCATGAGCTGTAAATCGTTTTCCATTATGAAATCGAACCCCCTTTCGTAAATAAAAAGTCCATAGTTTTAGATTGTCATTATATTCCCAATGAAAAGCGAGTCTCGGTTCTATTGTATTTGTGCTCTCATTAACATAAATAAGCGTGTCATATAGATGTTTTACCATATGACACTCCGAACGCATTGTAGCATATACAGGATCTAAAGAAATTTTCAGGTTCATTTCAACTTGTAAACGCAGTACATCTTGTCTTCCTCGAGAAGTCATTTCAATTTGATAACCAAATATCGAATCTATCCAAGCTTGGAATTGTTTTTCTAATATGGGGAAATATGAGCTATATTGCTCAACAAATGCTTTTCCACCCTTTACATCCCCTTGTTTCGTTATTTCTTTCCCCTGTTCTAAAATTAAAGAAATAGGATTTTTTTGAAACGATAACTTTGATCGATTCCCTCTTCCGCGTCCTGGAAACCAACAAATCCACGCTAACTCTTCTAATTTTTTTATAATAAATTTACTATTACGATCCGTACAAAACAATGTTTCCGATATATTTTGTAATGATATTTCTATTTTTTCTTCCTCTGTTCTCCCTTTTCCATACTGGACCCACAGCTGTATGTACTGCTCCAAAATAACCATACTTTTCCCCCTAAAAGATGAAAAATCTCCTTCTTTCATTCTACCCTTTTTCATTTCTTGCTTCTATCTTAAGATTTCTATATAGAAAGGGGGAAATGAAGAATGAATCATCTTATAAAACGCTATAATAAACCAATCCGGATTCGATTATTAGGTGAGTTGTTAACTAGAACAACTGAGGCCATGTTAGCAATTATTTTTATTGTCCATGTCAATAAAGCACTAGAAGGTAATGTGATTATGACAATGCTTCTGTTTGGATTGCAGCCACTTTCTGATATTGTGTTCACAATCATTGCTGGAGGTGTAACAGATCGCTACGGTAGAAAGAAAATTATGTTACTCGGATTATTCGTGCAAGCAATTGCAATAGGCGGATTTGTTTTTGCTGAATCAGTCCTATTCTTTGCTTTGTTATATGTAATGAACGGTATTGGCCGCTCCTTATATATTCCTGCTCAGCGTGCACAAATTGCCGATTTAACTGAACAAAAACAACAAGCTGAAATATTCGCTGTTCTTCAAACAGTAGGAGCTATCGGTGCTGTGATTGGTCCATTCATCGGTGCCTTTTTTTACAATAGTCACCCTGAATACTTATTTGTCATTCAAGCTGTAACTCTCCTGCTGTATGCCATTCTCGTTTGGACACAACTGCCAGAAACAGCTCCAATCATTCAAACTAATGAAAAATCAGCACAAGTAACAACACGTACACAGTTTATTTTTAAGCATTATGCTATATTTGGACTCATGATATCTACTCTTCCGATTAGCTTTTTCTATGCCCAAACTGAAACAAATTATCGTGTATTCGCAGAAGATATCTTTCCAAATTTCTTATTTGTTCTCGCATTTATCTCGACTTGTAAAGCTGTAATGGAAATCATCCTGCAAGTTGGTCTTGTCAAATGGTCTGAACGATTTTCAATGCCTAAAATAATTGTAATTTCATATATTTGTTATACATTCGCTGCTATTGGT
The DNA here is from genome assembly GCF_000374965.1 of Bacillus sp. 95MFCvi2.1. NCBI lineage: Bacteria > Bacillati > Bacillota > Bacilli > Caryophanales > Bacillaceae > Bacillus > Bacillus sp. 95MFCvi2.1. The sequence goes on from NZ_KB895690.1 coordinate 426,615, forward strand.
TATGGTTATTCTACAACATTATGGTCACTCTTCTTCACATTGCTTTTCCTGACAATTGGTGAAAGTATTGCTTTAAATCACTTACTACGATTTGTTTCCAGAATAGCACCAAGTCACAAGCGGGGATTATATTTTTCTATCTACGGCATACACTGGGATATTTCTCGAACGTGCGGTCCTGCTATAGGTGCAGTTATATTAAGTCATGTAAACGGCAGTACCCTATTTTATATTTGTGCCTGCTTATTAATAATTGGTGGAATCATTCAAACTTATTTTGTATATTCAGTAGAGCGTAATAAATCAAAAGAGCTGTTCTTATAACAGAACAGCTCTTTTTCTTATATCAACTACCCTGCCATATTATTAACACTGTCCTCTGTGGAAAACTCTACATGTATATATTCTTTATTCATAATTTCTTCCTTAAAACATATCCCATTTATTTGTTATACTGAATAGATAATAGGAAAATTTTACTGGGTTTGATAACCATTTTATTCACTTTAAAGGAGAGGTATAATGAATAAAGCTATCGACATACAATATCTGTGTCATTTAATATATCAAACATTTTCAATTCCTGTTCATTTTTTATCTACAAATAATGATATCTTATATGAATTTATTTCTAACGATAGTTGTAGTCCTTTTTATTCCTCTAAGAAAGAACAACTAAATGACCTTTATCAAAAAAATGATCCCTATAACTTTCCACTCATCAAGATCAATCGTTATCTAGAAAATTTTGTTTTAATTCACATAGTAGATCATGAATACATGGAAGGAACTCTTATCATTGGCCCTTCTGCATACCCACGTTTATCAGAAGATATGGTTATTGAACTCATGAATGAATTTGCACACAATTGCAATAAAGGCTGACTTCTAGTGCACTCTTTCACTCGGTTATGTTGGATAATTTTTATCTTTTACAAGTAAAAAGCTTCACTTTTCAAATGTCCGAAGAAACTTTTTCATGGTATGGATGCTCCTTTGAGCAGATATCCTCCTTCTCTACTAATAAATTGTTATTTTTTTAGATTTCTGCTAACAATTTGTATAACCATTTTTGTGAAATTTATCCAAAATAAAAAAGCCGCCCTATTAAAGGCAGCTTTAGCTATGTATTTATACTTCAATACTTTTTCCATCTTCAACGATGTGGTAAAGTAAATGAGCTAAATGATGAATTGGACCATATTCTTCCTCTTCTTCATCTGTTTCACCTTGGAATTCAAGGTCATTTAAGTAAAGTGCTAAAAATTGATAGAATAATTTCAAATCAAATCCGTAGCAAGCACTTGGCTCTTCATGATCTCCTTCATATTGCAACATTAAGTATTGTTCATTGCCTTCTGCATCTTCTGCATCAAAGAATACAAAGAAACCAACATTTGTATCTAGATCAAATAGATGACGAGTACCGTTTTCTGTTACTTTATTGAAGTCCTCTTCACTTAACTTATGTACTGTTGTTGCTTTTGCATTGTCTTCTTGATGAAAGTTTACTGTAAATGATTTCAATGCTTACACCTCCTGATTGTATAACAGTAGCATAACAGATTAGGACAAATAATACAAAAATGGATCGCTGACAATTTTCAGCGATCCACCTAATTTCATTTTCGCATTGCACGCAGTAATAAGCTGACAATAAAAATTAAAACAATGGCACCAATTAATGCTGGAATAATTGCATACCCTCCGATAACCGGTCCAAACGTACCCAATAACAATGTTCCAAGCCAAGAACCGATTATCCCAGCAATAATATTTCCAATCACACCACCAGGTACATCTTTACCAACGATTAAACTTGCTAGCCATCCTAAAATACCACCAACAATTAAAGACCATATAAATGCCATATCACTATACCTCCTTAATTTTACAAAACAAAAATAATTCCTATAAATTATTGCTTACCATTAGTTATGCTACTATTTTTGATAAGTTATACCTTAAATGCCACGTATAGCTTTTTATACAATTGAATTAGTACAGTTTTGTATCCATTCAAAATAAATTATTTTTCCAAACCATATTATTCCTCGATGATCTCATAGCCTTATTCCCTAAGAACAATCTGGTTTCAACATTGTTCTCATAAATTTTTTTAAAACGTTTGATAGTTAAAATCAATGGCCATTCTTTGTACAGACCGATTATCAAATCTTATGGGTTCAGCAATCTTTCTAAAATCAGCTACACTTTGTCCTCGAGTTTCGTCATTTGTTGTACTTATCCATACAGCAGACTTTTTATATTCAAAGATATTATCATTCATTAATGAAATAAACGGTAATAAATCATGAATGGGACTTCTACCAATTCCACGGTATTCTTTTTTATAAAAGTTCTCATAATAAAAATCAATCATTGGCTTAATTAGTTTTGCTAGCCCTGTTCCCTTTTCATTAATAATGTTTCCATTTCAGGAGTAATAAGTGCCTGCTGCGTTACATTTAACGGATAAACACTAACATTCTTGGCATATTTCATGACAATATTAGTTGCAATTGGATCTCCATAAAGTGAACCTTTAATCAGTGGGGATTTTCTTCATCCCCCTCTGATTATTAGTTGAACGAATCGGGCTTTTATGGGCAGTTGGTTCCCCACCTAACTTCTTTGCTTTCGCTGAACTTTGAGGTGGGGGTCTTACTGCCCGTTAATGCGGGGTAAAAGTTAGCTTCTGAAACAGGAGTAACATTACCTGGAAATAAAAATGCGCCACCCATTATATAATAAGCGCATACTTGGTCCATTACATCTGGATACAAAAGAAATAATATTGCATGTTTTATCGGCATAAATTAAAGCAACTGCATCATCGATACCCAAATCTCCAAAAAAGATTTTTTATTAACTCCTCTCACCCTCCTCATCATTTTCTACTATTATTATTATGCGAAAAAGACAAGGCGGTGAAACAGTATCAAATAAAAAAACCGCCTATTTACTGGCGGTTATATGGAGATAATAAAATTGTTTATATTTTATTCAACTATCGTGTATTTTTCACTATGAATACAATTTATTTACCTTTTCATTTTCCTCTTAAAGCCCAAAACAGCGATTACGAAGATAATGATTATATAACCAACTACCCATAATAAAGGTACAACAAGATCACCATATTCACCAGATAAAGCAAATCGTGTAGCATCAACCGCATGAGCAAATGGCAATGCATAACCGACTGTTTTAAACGTACCACCAATCATATCTAACTTAAACCAAGTGCCACTTAACCATGTTGTAAGATTAACAAAAATCGCAAAAATCCCACCAACTTGCTTATCCGTAAAATACGTACCAAGTAGTAGACCAAATCCAATATAAAGCATTGCAATGATAATGAGTAGAATAGTGGCACCTAATACATTCGCATTAAATGATAGACCTAAGAAGAATGCTGAAATAAAGCAAATAACAATTTGAAGAATGGCAACCGGTAATAGTGGAAGAGCGTACCCAGTAATATAATCAGAGGCAGACATAGGGGAAGCAAAAATCCGCATTAAAAATGAACTGCTTTTATCCTTACCAATCAGCATCCCTGAAAATAACGTAATAAAAGAAAAACTGAAAACGATTACACCTGGCGTTAAGTTTTCTATATGATAAAGGTCCAAAGGCATATTTTTCTGCATGATTGAAAAAAGACACATAATAATAACCGGAAGCACAATCCCAAAAAGAAGCGTCAGAGGATCTCGTAAAATCTCCTTACGATTACGTGAAGCAAATGCTAAATATCTCATAGTCCGCCTCCCTCTTCAGTTAGTGTAAGGAAAATATCTTCTAAAGAAGATTGTCCCGTATTTTCTTTTAACTCATCAATCGTTCCAAGTGCATGCAATTTACCACCATGCATAATACCGACGCGATCAGCAAGTGCTTCTACTTCTTCTAGATAGTGCGTCGTTAAAATAATCGTGATTTTACCCTTTAATTCAAGTAGAGTCTTCCACAGATCATGTCTAGCACGAATATCAAGTCCTAGTGTTGGCTCATCTAAAAAAATGATTTGGGGAGACGAAATAAGTGCCATCGCAATGCTTAGCCGGCGCTGCAACCCACCTGATAATGTTTTTGCTTTATTTTTTGCTCGCTCCGAAAGTCCAAACTTTGTCATCATTTCCACCGCTTTTTGCTTAGCCTCTTGCTTATTGCTTCCATAGATACTCGAGATGAATTCTAAATTTCCCTTTACAGAAAGATTCGGAGCTACCGCAGTTTCTTGCGGAGAAATGTTTATTTTTTGTTTTACTGCCGTAGGGTTTTTGATGATACTATCTCCTAACATCAGTGCATCGCCACTTGTAGGTGTAAGTAAGCAACTAAGCATTTTAATCGTTGTTGTTTTTCCAGCAGCATTTTGCCCTAAAAGTGCGAAGAATTCTCCCTTCTTAATCGTCAGTGAAAGATTGTCAACAGCTGTGCGCTCTTTAAATTTTTTCGTTAGATTTTTTATAATTATGGCCATTATTCATCACTTCTCCCTTCAAATTGCCTTGATTGAATCGCAGCATTAATTTTTTTTATATCATTCTTTGAAATCATGTATTGAATAGCCCATGTGATGACATACGTACCTAAAAAACCAATCAAAAAAATCAGTGTGCCTATAGATGTTTTGGGCATCCACAGTAGCGTTACAATCGGCCCCCATACTAGTGCTGTTATACAAAAATGAACGATGTACTGTTTTAGTAGACTCCACTTCACTATGTCAAAAACAAGCGAACTTGTAGCGAATGTGACCCCAATCAGCCCTGTTAACAGTATTTGTACCGTGACAGCTGACATCTTACTAACAAATAAAGAGCGAAACTGTTCCACAACTGGCATATATTCTCCTTGACCTAATGGGAGCGAAATAAGGAGTTGTACGATTTGTCCAATAATCACACCGATAACAAAACCACCAACAACTCGACTAATTATATTTTTCAAGATATTTTCACCTCATATTCCGAACAGTTTCTTAATTTTTGAAACATAGCGTCGAGAAGCATACGTTTTGATATTCCCTGTTAATGACACGCCAATTGTTCCTGTCATACTAATATCCATATTCGTAATCATTTTAATGTTAACAATCTCTGAATTTGAAATACGAACAAAAAATTGACTATTTAATTTCTCTTCCAGTTCATATAACCTTGAGCGAACGGTATAAATACCAGCAGCGGTTTGGAGAAATACCTTCTGTTTCTCTGTATAGATTCTAACGATATCTTTACATTCAACAATTTCAACACCTCTTTCTGAAAATACAGCTAATGAATCCATATGAGTCTCCGATAGTCGCTTCATAATATCAGATATCTCATCTGTCATTTTATCCGTTAGAATGATAATTTTCGGCTCTTTATAAGATGGATCAATCGACACTTCAAACTTCACTTCACCACTTCCCTTTCACTCGCTCTAAATATAAAAGCTATTTAAGTTACTGTAAATGGATTTTCGATAACCGGTTGTTTTCACACGATAACTGGTCAAAAAACAAATATAACAATTAGATACTCCAGGAACATATTCTTTCTTTACAATAAATAGGCACACAAAACAGATCTTCTGTGTGCTGATTCAACTTATGTATTTCTAAATAAAAATCAATTTATTAAATTATTTTTTCATATAGATGTATAGCTAATATAGGAAGGAACGAAATATTCAAAATACTTTTTCATTAAAAAGTTCTCCCCTATTAATTAAATAACTTTTTACATTTCTATTATACATGAATAGAAAAAACGACACTGTATTTTGTGTCGTTTCGGCTCTCTATCATTAAACAATTTTATTGTTTTTAAAGGACTTTATTATTTGTGAACAGCATTTTCCATCTTTTTATACGACAAATATGCTAATACATTCTTACTTGTATCATATTTAGGATTGTTTCCTTTTTTCGGCTCTCTAACATGTGTCTTTTCAAACCCAGGAATTTCAGGCATTTTCTCCAAAAATTCAACAATCTCTTTTTCCGTTCCCTCAACGCGTACACGAATCATTGTTATTACTCCTCAATTCTCTATTTCTCTGTACTAAGTATAGCGTACTGAGAAAAGACTGCAAGAAAATTATCTTTTTAGCGTTGAACTTTTATGACATACAAACAGTGCCATCTCCGTATAAAATGATTCTACTTTATTATTGTTAAATTGTATGTTGAAGAACTCCTTCATTTCATTTGACGTTTTCATCATACAATCCGTTAACTTGGAGCGTGTTGGCGATGGGACATCCATCATGTTACACCACCAATCAAAATTAAATTGTTTTTCAAATGTGAAACATGATTGCATTTGTAAACCTTGCTTTTCTAATAATGAAATCCACTCTGTTTTTCTAAGCGCTCTCCTGTGACTTGGATCTCGCTTTTTCTCAATAAAATTATAAAATGTATCATATTCTAGGTTTTCTGGGGAGACATTATCAATTAATATAAATAACCCGTTCTCTTCTAACTTTCGATGTACTTCAAAAATAAATTGAGAAGGGTTTGAAAAATGATGCGCTGCAATGCGACAAATAATCGTATCAAACGATTGATTAGAAAATGGTAAATCCTCTGCATTTCCTACTACAAATGATACATTTTCATGTCCGTTTGTCTGGATAAATGCTTTCGCTTTTTCTAACATTTTTTCTGTTAAATCGAGCGCAACAACCTCTTTAAATATCGGGGCTAATAAATTAGCAACATGACCGCCACCTGTAGCGATATCAAGAAGACGAATATTTTTACGATTTTTTACTTGTTGAACGACATACTGTAAATCTGGTCCTTTTGCATGAATTTGACTATTCACATACTTTTCAGCATTACTACCAAATTGTGTTTTCACAAGTTCTTCGTTACTCATTTCAATCATCTTCTTTCTACATATATTTACATATTCTTTTTCAGCAAGAATATATAAATATCCTCTTTATTCAATGAACTAAGCACTCTATTTCCTTCCGATTTTCTTCTTGTTTTATATATTTACATACATTTATACCATATGCTTGTACAATGAAGGGAAGTGACAATACAAATAGTTCTTTTAACACATTCTCTTCGTATTCATCAACCCAATCCTTTGTTTCTGTACAATAATTAAAAATCAACGTATAGAAACTTCCGCATTCAATTTCTATTTTACCTACACCTATTTCTCTTAATAGCTCTTTACATAATAACGAATGTCCATCAATAAAGCGTGGAAAGTAATAAGCATAAATCATTTCACGACACTTCTCCCTAATCATTTCCTCAAATTTAATATAGTATATTCTACTTTCAAAATAGAACGCTCCCCTTGTTTTCCCACTATACTCGCGTAAAAAATCTCCAATTGTATCATACGTATAGCCTTCATGCGTTTGATTCATATGTACTAAAATACCACTAGAGTTCACCATATATTTTGGGACTGATATGTAATAATAGACAATCCAAAAACAAAGCTTTGCTATTATTTCCTCTTCCTGCTTCTCTAAAAACTGGTCGAACAATTTTTTGAAAAATTGTTGAATCATAAGTATCCCTCCCTCGTACATTTTAAATTTATTCCAATTTATTTTCTAATATGTAAATTTGATTTTTCAGCTCTATAAAAGCAAAGTTTTATCCAAATCAAAAAGATTGAACTTTCATTATCAAACACGTAATATAGACTCTGACTCTAAAAAATAATGATTCAAATGTATGAATGAAGAGGAGGATTTATATACGATTTTTCCTATTTTATAAGACTGAGAGGTTTTGTTATGTGGCGTAATAAAAATGTCTGGATTGTTCTAATCGGTGAGTTTATCGCTGGGCTTGGTTTGTGGCTTGGGATTCTTGGCAATCTAGAATTTATGCAGAAGTATGTACCTTCTGATTTTATGAAGTCGGTTATTTTATTTATTGGATTATTAGCCGGTGTTCTTGTTGGTCCGATGGCTGGTCGTGTTATCGATCAATACGAAAAAAAGAAAGTCCTTCTTTATGCTGGTTTCGGCCGTGTTATCAGTGTTATTTTTATGTTCTTCGCTATTCAATATGAAAGTATCGCCTTTATGATTGCCTTTATGATTGCCCTTCAAATTTCAGCGGCTTTTTATTTCCCTGCATTGCAGTCTGTTATTCCGCTTATTGTTCGTGAACATGAACTATTACAGATGAATGGTGTCCATATGAATATCGGAACAATCGCTCGTATTGCTGGAACCTCACTAGGTGGTGTTCTTCTTGTCGTTATGAGTTTACAGTACATGTACGCGTTCTCAATGGCAGCATACGCTTTATTATTCCTTTCGACCTTTTTCCTACAATTTGAAGATCAAAAATCAAATACATCAAGTAAAAAAGCAGCAAAAGATAATAGCTTTATGGAAGTATTTCGGATTTTAAGAGGAATCCCAGTTGCATTTCGGGCACTTATTTTAAGTATTATTCCCCTTTTATTCATCGCTGGTTTCAATTTAATGGTTATTAACATTAGCGAAATGCAACATGATCCGACAATTAAAGGGTTTATTTATACCATTGAAGGTGTGGCTTTTATGTTAGGAGCTTTCGTAATTAAGCGTTTATCTGATCATTTCCCACCTGATAAATTACTTTATTTCTTCGCCTTCTGTACTGCTTTTGCGCATCTCTCATTGTTCTTTAGTGATGTGAAATGGATGGCACTTGTATCATTTGGTCTATTTGGATTTAGCGTTGGCTGTTTCTTCCCTATCATGTCAACAATTTTCCAAACAAAAGTTGAAAAAAGTTATCATGGACGTCTTTTCTCATTCCGTAATATGTTTGAAAGGGTAATGTTCCAAATTGTCTTACTTGGAACTGGATTCTTCTTAGACACAATTGGGTTACGATATATGGTTCTTATTTTTGGCGCTATTTCATTATTAATTATTTTCATGTCGTTATCAAAGCACAAGCAGGCAAGTAAAAACACTTCCCAAGTATCGAACATGTAAAATCCATCTCCAAATTGAGATGGATTTTTCTCTTATTGTAAGAGATGACCTAAGTCTCCTGTTGTTATATTCCCACTATTTGCTTCATCTGTATCAATATGCATATCTAAGGCGTATGTATCTTTTACACGAATTAACACTTGATTAAAAATCAATCCTCTGTTTCCTTCTACTTTCACACTTGCATATTGTCCATCTTTCACTTGAAATTTTTCAGCATCTTGAGGTGTCATATGGATATGGCGCTCAGCGATGATTACACCTTTTTCAATTTTTAAAGAACCCTTTGGACCAATAAGAGTAATCCCTGGTGTTCCATCAATATTGCCTGATGCTCGAATCGGAGCATCCACTCCTAATTTACGTGCATCTGTTTTTGAAATTTCAACCTGTGTAAACTTTCGAATAGGACCAAGGATACGGACTTTTGGGATTTCCGCCTTTTCAGTCTTAATCGTTACTGTTTCTTTCGCTGCAAACTCTCCTGGTTGTGAAAGTTCTTTTGCAACCAGGAGCTCATATCCTTCCCCGAAAAGTTTTTCTAAATCTTCGCTTGTCAGATGGACATGCCGATTTGATACACCAATTGGAATTTGTTTCACCTTTAACACCTCTTCATTATGTGGTAGTATTCATACTCTTTAGCCTTCCCTTCTTTTTCTTTTTACACAACTGCGTTTTGAATTCTGACTCAAAAGTGATAAAATATAATTATGTGTTTTCAGAATAATAAAAGAATATAAAATTCAGAAAATGAAAGCACAGTTTTTTAGGAGGGGTTTTGATGACTTATACGTTAGCAACTAGAATGAAAGCATTTCAATCTTCTATATTCAGTGAATTAGCAGCTTATAAAAAGGAAAAAATTGCAGCAGGTCACAAAATGATTGATTTGAGTATCGGCAATCCAGATATGCCTCCTGCTGATATTGTAAGAGAAGCTATGGTACATACAGCAAATGAAAAAGAAAGTTACGGTTATACTTTAACAGGTATTCAAGAATTTCATGAGTCAGTAACTGAATATTACGATAACAATCACAATGTTAAATTAGATCCAAACAATGAAGTTTTATTATTAATGGGTTCCCAAGATGGACTCGTTCACTTGCCTATGATTTTTGCAAATCCAGGTGATCTTATTTTAGTACCTGATCCTGGATATACAGCATATGAGACGGGTATTCAAATGGCAGGTGCAAAGCCTTACTTCATGCCTTTAAAGAAGGAAAATGATTTTTTACCTAATTTACAAGACGTTCCTGAGGAAATTGCTAAACAAGCAAAAATGATGATATTAAACTTCCCTGGAAATCCAGTTCCGGCAATGGCTCATGAAGATTTCTTCAAAGAGGTCATTGCATTCGCAAAACAGCACAATATCATTGTGGTACATGATTTCGCCTATGCAGAATTTTATTACGATGGAAAGAAACCAATCAGTTTCTTATCTGTTCCTGGCGCCAAAGAAGTTGGTGTTGAAATTAATTCCCTATCCAAAAGCTATAGCTTAGCTGGTAGCCGTATTGGTTATATGATTGGAAATGAAGAAATTGTAGGTGCACTAGCGCAATTTAAATCAAACACAGACTACGGCGTGTTCTTGCCAATTCAAAAGGCCGCATCAGTTGCCTTACGTAAAGGGGCCGATTTCTGCGCCAAAAATCGGATTATCTACCAAGAACGTAGAGATACTTTAGTTGATGGATTTGCTTCTTTCGGATGGCATGTTGATAGACCAGCTGGTAGTATGTTTGTTTGGGCTGAAATCCCAAAAGGCTGGACCTCATTAGACTTTACCTATGCACTAATGGATCGTGCGCATGTTGTTGTAACCCCTGGTCATGCTTTTGGACCACATGGTGAAGGATTCGTTCGTATCGCACTTGTCCAAGATAAAGAAGTGTTACAACAAGTTGTTGAAAATATTGAAAATAGCGGTATTTTCTCTCCCGAAAAAGCAGATGCATTAGTCAATAATTAATTACAAATCCCCTGCTTATTTTTAGCAGGGGCTATTATTTTCCCATTTAAGGATTAAAGATCGGAGACCTTTATGAATATCAAAAATATTAACGATACACTTCCTCATCGCTACCCATTTTTAATGATTGATAGAATCACAGAAATTGAAAATGAAAAATCCGTAAAAGGATATAAATTAATCACAAGTAACGAATGGTTTATAAATCCGAATCAAAACAGCATGCCACACATGCTAATTGTAGAGGCCCTTGCACAGCTTGGAGCATTTGTAGGAACAAGTGAGTCTACCGGATTAGGATTCCTCTCCTCATTAGACGGTGTAACATTTAATGGCACTGCTATACCTGGTGACAAGCTAGATTTACAATATGAAGTTCTGCGGAATAAACGAGGATTTGTTCTCGGGAAAGGAATTGCTTCTGTAAATGGTAAACCCATTGTTATAGTTGAAAAGTTATTAGTTTACATTACTTCATAAAGAGTGAATGATAGATGTTCATTATTATTACACAATGATAAGGAGTACAAAAATGAAGAGCACCGTCGGTATTGATGCTGGAGGAACACTAACAAAAATTGCTTATTTTAATGAAGAAAATGAATTGCATTTTAAAAAATTTTACTCTCATGAACAAAACAAAATTCAAGAGTGGTTAAATAAAAATAAGTATATAAATAGATTGTCTCTGACTGGTGGTAAAGCTGAACAGTTACAAACATTATTTTCTGCAACATACACTATAGAGTATGTTGCAGAATTCGATGCCACACTTGCAGGCGTTCACTATCTTATTAACAACGGAAATTATTCCATAAACAACTTTGTTTTAACAAATATCGGTACAGGAACATCCATTCATTATGTCCATAATAAAAATTATATTCGTGCTGGAGGAACTGGTATTGGTGGAGGCACTATCATGGGCTTGTCGAAACTATTAGCGAATATAGATGGTTTTGAAGAAGTAATCCAGCAGACAAAACTAGGTTCTAGGCAGAATCTCGATATAACAGTTGGAGATATTTATAGCGGGATTCTATCTCCTATTGATAGTAATTTAACAGCTAGTAATTTCGGAAAAGCTGCTATGAGTGAAGCGGATTATAACAACCCCGATTTACTCGCTACCCTTCAAGGTCTTGTTGGTGAAGTAGTTACTGCATTAAGCCTTCAATTTGCAGAAGCAAAAGATATTGATCATATCGTTTATATTGGATCTACACTATCAAATAATACACATCTACAAGAAATTATAGGTAGTTATACTTTGTATCAAAATAAAAAACCTATCTTCTTAGAAGATCACGGTTTTAGCGGGGCTATTGGTGCTTTATTGAGTGCGGTAAAATAAATATATTACAAAGAAAAGAGCCTCTGTGAAAGAGAAAACATGAGTCAAAATTTCACATAATAAAAAAGCTGGTTTTTAGACCAGCTTTTTTATTTGAACTATAGCTCTACATATCCTTTTTCTCCACCAAGATATTGAAAACGATTTACACCAAACGCTTGCGCTACATATCCTCTCATCGCTTCAAACCCTTCACCAAAATAAGGAATAGGGTTTTTCAAAAACGAGATTGTTTTTTCCCCATCATAAATTTTAGCTTTTATTATATCTTTGTCTGAATGAAACGATATATATATTCCCTTATAATAATATTCATAATATCCCTCTTCATCCTGTTCACTCTTGTCTTCAAAAGGTATACATTCCATTTTATAAGTATCCCCATTAATATTTATTAATTCCATGTAATCCGCCCCTTTAAGGAAAACTTAGGTACATTAACATGTAACAACCTCTTTTATTCCGCTTCTATATTTTCTTGTAACAATACGTTTTTGGAGAAACAGACTGTAAAAATTCATTCATCTCCCCTACAGAATAAATATATAACTCATGCATCGCACGCGTACAAGCGGTATAAAATAACTTACGTTCACTTTCTCGGCTGTATTTTTTCTCTGATGCATCGTAGATAATGACCGCATCAAACTCTACCCCTTTCGATAAATACGATGGGATAATCAAAATACCTTCATCAAACGAACTCGTTTCTTTCTTAATGAGGCGAACTGGTAATGATGTTTGTAGGGCATAGTACGCTTCTTCGCTTTCTTCCGCTGTTTTACAAATAACCGCGATTGTTCTGTGACCACTTTGCTTCAAGTGTTCGATTTGGTCCACAATCTTTTTATGATGAGCTTCTCCTTCTTTCACTTCTGTTATAATCGGTTGTTTTCCTTCACGCTGAAACGGTTCAATTTCATCACCGTCAATTAACTGCTTCGTAAATTCAATAATTTGCTTTGTAGAGCGATAACTACGTGTAAGAACAATTTTTCCACTTAGTTCTTCCCCATACAAGGTACTTAACTGTGAAAATTCATTCTCTGACGCATGTTCATAAATGGTCTGATTAAAATCGCCTAGTATCGTCATTTTTGTATGAGGGAATATTCGTTTTAAAAATGCATATTGAAATGCAGAATAATCCTGCGCTTCATCAATAAATATGTGCTGCACAGATGTATTTTTTTGTAATTCTTCTAGTTGGTCTTTCATGTATAAATAAGGCGTTGCATCTTCATACGCCATATAAAAACCTTGCATTTTTTCTATTGTTTCTCCGCATATTTCATCCCATTTTTGTGGTAATTTATATTCTTCTACAAGTTGCTTAGCAAACTCGGGATCTTTAAATAACTGTATATAGAGTGCTGATGTATGAATAAATTGTAATTTTTTCACACGTCTTCGGAGCGGTTTAAAATATTTTTTCACAACAATAGCTGCTAACATATTTTGTTCACGTTCAAAATCATCAAACGTACCATCGGAATATTCTTGTCTTTTCTGTAATTTCCGATGAACTTTTGCGTATGTTTCTTTATCTAATAACTGTACTTCTTCTTCCACCCAAAGTTTTTTCCTCTCTATTTTTTCTTGCTCCTTCAGCTCCTTTAACAACCACTCAGAAATTAACTTTATTCGATTCGGAATCCGTATTGAAGGATCAAATTTATAAAATTGTTCTTTTATTTGTTCTTTAGAGATTAATACTTCCCCTCTAAATTTTATATCTTTAAATAACATACCTTCTCGTTTTAAATAAGATACATACTGATCTACTACTTCAATAAAATCAGAACTTGCTTTATATCTAATCCCTTCTAATCGTGTTTTATAACTCTTTTCTTCCATTCTTGTCAGTACATATTCCATTTGTGTAAATGGATCTTCTAATTCAAATTTCTTATCAATATGACGCTCTAAGTATTCTTGGAATGTCGTTTGCTTCATATTGTCTTCACCAAGTTCCGGCAATACTGTAGATACATAGCTATTAAACATCGAGTTTGGAGAAAAGAGAACGATTTGATCGGCGTGTAATGTCTCTCGATAACGATATAATAAATATGCAACGCGCTGAAGAGCTGCCGATGTTTTACCGCTTCCTGCAGCTCCTTGAACAACAAGTAAACGACTCTTTTCATTCCGGATAATTTGGTTTTGTTCCTTTTGAATTGTTGAAACAATGCTTTTCATTTGTGTATTGGCGTTATTTCCTAATACTTCTTGTAACAATTTATCGCCAATCGTCACTCCTGTATCAAACATACTTACAATTCGACCATTCCGAATAACATATTGCCTTTTTAATGTCATCTCACCCGAAATCGTATCATTAGGTGCTTCGTATTTAGCTCTTCCTACAGAATAGTCATAATACAAACTTGATATAGGGGCTCGCCAGTCATACACAAGAAATTGTTCTGTCTGTTCATCGTAGAATGAGTGAATACCAAGATAAATAGCATCCTCACTTTTTTCACCGTCTTCTAAAAAATCTACCCTTCCAAAGTATGGTGATTGCTGTAATCTTTGTAATCCTTTTAGTTGATTGTAAGCATGGCGGTGACTTTGCTCTCGTTCAGATAATAACTCTGCTTGTTGTTTGATACTTGCTGCCGTTTCGATAGCCTCTTCTGTATTATCAACATTCACAGTTACATCGTCCCAAAAATGTTTTCGAATCTGGACAACATCTTTTGTTGCTGCACTTGTATATTGCTCTAATGTATCAATATGTTTTTCAATCTTTCCAACTACTTCTTTCACACGATGTTGTTCCTGTTTCCACTCTTGACCTGTTTTCCCCATATTGCCACTCCTTATCAACTAATCGTTCTGATGCTCATTGTTTGATGCTATAACAAATTCAATAAAAAGTTTGACAAACAAGCATTTAATTTGTTATAATTAAATTGGGTAATTATTGAGTTTTCGAAAAAATAAACGATGAGCGTTTTTCCATTTTAACACATATATATGAAAAATCAATAAAAAGGAGATACAAATTTGTATCTCCTTTTTATTTTGGAAGTTCCACTTCAAATTCTATTATTGATTCTCCGTCTTCTCCAATACGTTCAACACTTACTTTTTCAATTATACATTGCAATCGCGTGCTTAATTTCAGCATCTTCTCTGCGATTTTTATTGCCCGTTGTTCATTTTCTTTTCGTCCAACTGTAACGTGTGGTATATAAGGTATATCACTTCGCAAAAATTCCGTCAAAGGCCCTTTGTATAACTCATCATGTAACTCCCTTACCTGTTCCCTTCCCTTTTCAACATGTAAGAACAAGTACTCACCTTCATGACTTATTCGATCAATAAGCTCAATTTCTATTGGATGAATCCCTTGCAATTTCCGGGCTATATGCGCTCTTAGTTCATCATTAGAAAGTGCACTTTCAAAAGGAAACACAAGTGTAATATGTGGTTGAATGAATCCAAATAAAGGATCGTGCTTTTTTCTAATTGCTTCAATTTCATCTATTTGCGCCTAACCTAGAAAAAGTAAAATAGTACGCACTCTCCACCCTCCCTCCAACGAAACAAAAAAACTCAGCTCTATGAAACTGCACAAAAAACTTTTCTAAACTTCATATAACAAGCAATTCTCCATGGAACTATATAAGAAATCGCAACAACATAAAACAATAACCCTATCGTTTGCTGATCCAAATCAATTATATATTGCCTAGAAACGTACCTTAAAATTACAATCCCAATAAAAGTAATGAGAAAAGCTACACTTTTCTTCGTATAGACATTCCCATCTTCTCTTCTCTCATAATTTGTAAGTATAATAAGTGGAATCGCGAAAAGAATTCCAAATAACATCGCAAAGCCAATGTATACTGCAGCCGGATGAATAGGACCAAAAAACATTAAAATTCCTGGTGATAAAAAAAGCAATGGTAATAAAATTCGCTTACCATTTCCCTTTATCGGTCTATGCATAGAGCGATAACGCCGCCATAAAATCAATAATGCAATACATAAAAACATCGTTATTAACGAAGATGTATCTCCCATATGTTTGCCTTCTCTCCTAAAATATTTTATCTAACACTGCTATACAATTTATTAAACCGTTTGTTCTAAAGAAATTTTTCGAATACATATGCCACTAATCACAAAGTAAAACACAATTAGCCCACTGGAAATGATTATGAACGAAGGTATATTCATCAAAACTTCAGTTTTTGTAAGGGTCAATTTTAGTCCACTGTCATAACATACGCTTGTTAAGCCTATAAAAAAGATTGAACCAACTCCACATCCAATCCAGTTAAATCTCTGCTGAAAAATAACAATTCCTTGAAAAAGACTCGCTATAGTAACATAAAGTAAAAACTGTACAAAAAACTGCTCAATTGAACCTCCTATCAAACTAGCACTTTCCACACGATAAAATAAGTCCTGTAAGAAAACCATTTGAAACAGTGAAAAAAGCGCTGATTGTAAAGCAATATAACAAACTGATCCAATGAAAAACTGTAACCTTGTTGTCCCAAACGAAACAGCTAAGCGAAATACATCTAGCTGTATAAAGAAAGTGCTCACTACAATAAAAAATATAATGGCAATAGAAGGATTGTTGAAAACATCTTGTAAAAAGCCAACTCGTATATCTTTTATATCTATTAAACTCGTTGAACCTTTTATGATTAACGCTACAATCCAAAATATTAAAATAGCTTTATAATGATAATTAATGTGTAATTTCAACTGATTCATTAGCATCTTCACTTTACGTCACCATCCGTTATATAAATAAATAATTTCTGAAGCGACACTCCCTCAATTTCTAACTCTTCACTTTCAAGATATTTATAGTCTTCTTTAGAAAGCTCTCCCCATATAACACCAATCCTTTTATTTCCAAACAATTCTCGGTATACAACATTTTTATTTATCATAAATTCATCCACTTTATCTTTTCGCCCTGATATGTAATGGCCTTGCTGTAATAAATCTTCAACTGCTGATTGAACAACTACTTCTCCTTCTTTCAAAATCAGCACATCTTCTACAACATGCGCTACCTCTTCTACTAAATGCGTTGATAAAATAATTGTTCGGGGATGATTGCCATAGTCTTCTAACAACATACTGTAAAATAATTCTCGGTGCGCTGCATCCAAACCGGTAGTCGGCTCATCAAAAATGGTAATAGGTGCCCTACTTGCTAATCCTTTAATGATTCCGACAACAGTCTGCATGCCATGTGATAATTTATCGTACTTTTGGTTTACATCTATTTGAAACTTTACTGCAAGTTCCTCCGCAAACTTCTGATCCCAATTTTTATAAAACATGTTACATAACTTAAAAATTTCTTTCACTTTATAATTCGAATAAATCTCTTCTTTCACTTTTACAAAACAAATATTTTGTAATGCATGACTATTTTCATACACATTTTCATTAAATATTGATACACTACCTTTACTTGAAACGATTTGTCCAGTAAGAAGGTGAAGTAGCGTTGTTTTCCCCGCTCCATTTCTACCAAGCAAACCATATATCTTATGCTCTTCCAATGAAAAGGTTAATCCATTTATAGCCATCTTTTTCTTATATTGTTTTGTCAATTCTTCAGTTTTCACTACAATTGTCATTCTTTTCCCTCCTTTGTAACCATTTGAATCATTTTGATTAGCTCTTCTTTAGAGATTTCAAGTACCTCCGCTTCCTTCCACACTTTAGGCAAAAATTCATTCCTAAAAGCACTTTGTCGCTTCTTTAGTACCACTTCCTTCGCTCCCTTTGCAACAAACATCCCAATCCCTCTCTTTTTATATAAAATACCTTCATCGACTAACAAATTTACTCCTTTCGCCGCTGTCGCCGGATTGATTTGCAGCAATTTTGCAAATTGATTTGTTGACGGAACCTTTTCTTCTTCAAGCAGTATTCCCTTTAAAATATCCGACTCAATGGTTTCTGCAATTTGTATGTATATTAACTTATTTTGTTCAAGAGATTGTTTCATACCTTCCCCCTTAGGTTCATAGGTTCATTACTTATGCAATTAACCATATCACAAGAATATATTTCCATTCAATATTTTTCCATAATTTTTTCGCAAAAAAGAAGTATCATACCTTAAAGAATGATACTTCTTTATAAAACCGTTGTATTTTCTATACTGAACCTCAAGTTCTTTTCATTCAAACCATTTTGACAAAAATCAAACTTCTTTCCCTTTAATAATTTTGTTCGATCTACTACCTGTCCTAGATGATAACTTGTATGCTCAATACCTTATCAAAACTTCCTTTCAAAACATACGCATTTTAATCAAAATTAAAAATTTTCATTTTTTATGTTTACAATTATCCATTAATTGTATATACTTACTAACGTAAGAAAAAAATTCTAAAAGGAGGTCGAATAAAATGATGAAATTACAATTACATGTTGCATCTATTTTACAATTAAATATGAATTCGACCACCCTAATGGAGAATTGAAAATCGTTCGGTATTTTCTTTAATTAGCAAATTCGCCACAGGAGGTCGTATACTTTCCTGTGGCTTTTTCATGCCTGTCACAGGAGAATTATATCTTCCTGTGGCTTTTTTGTGCGATTTTTTAATCTCTAACACTATTTCTTTTCGGAAGGAGCAAATATTCAATGACTTTTCACGTACTTTTTTTCAGTATTACAATCCAACGAAAGCAATTATCTGAAGTTGAAATGTTACACGATCAACACATTCAAAAGACTATGAATGACATAAAGGAGCGTCAATGTCCTTACAGTAGTCACCTGTAATTCCTTTACGAAAGGAGGAATTCATTTATGACGATTCATATTTTCTTTTTTACGTTTGCTCTTCAGAAAAAATCTTTATCTGAAACTGAGATTTTACGTAAACAACAATTAAAAGCGATTACGGACGAAGTAAAAGATCGCAAGAGTTCTTATTATAATCAAATGTATTAAAAATTAATTTATAAAAGGAGCAATCTTCTGATGAAATTTCGAGTATTCTTTTTAACCATTACTGTTCACAAAAGTAAAGTCTCTGAAACTGAAATTTTACAAGAACAGCAAATCAAAAAAATGATGGATGAAGTGAAAGAACGTCAAGTTTCTTATTACAACGATATGTACTAAAAATTTATATAAAAAGGAGCAATCACCTTATGAAATTCCAAGTTTTCTTTTTAACTATTACAATTCACAAAAACAAATTTTCCGAGTTCGAAATGTTACACGATCAACACATTCAAAATGCTATGGATGAAGTGAAAGAACGTCAAGTCCCTTATTGTAGTCACCTATAATTCCTTTACGAAAGGAGGAATTCATTTATGAAATTTCATGTTTTCTTTTTAACGATTAGCATTCAAAAGATGCGGTTATCTGAAGCTGAAATTGTGCAAGAACAGCAATATAAAAAGATTATGGATGACATTCGAGATCGTAGAAGCAAATATTATACACATCTATAATGATGCGATTTAAATCTTATGAGAGGAGAGGATTAAGATGTTAATGGCGCGTTGTAAAGAAATGATTTGGATTATTGAGAGGGATTCCACATAGTCCAATGTATGATATTTTAAAAGGCTATTTTTTTCAAATAAACACGAAAAAATCACACAATAAAAACGCCTAATTTCCATTTAAAACTAGGTGTTTTTATTGTGATACCTAAAGTTAACTTTCATCCTCATTTATAACAAGGTAGTAATTTTCTCTAGTATTCCCACGTCTTCAAGTAATCTTTTAAATCATGCGGATGAACTTTCGCACAGCCCCCACCCCAATGCGGGTATATACTTGTGCAATTCCCTCTTCTATTAATCTTGAGTTTTCAACCTTCAAATCGTTCAATTGCGAAAATGCCGTAAATAACGTCTCTGTGTCTAGATTATTTGGTGAGGAACAAAATGCGTATGTAAAATCATAAAATAATGACCCCACCATCGGCGAAGGATCAATAATTCCATTCAACACTTCATGATGAAACAAAAAATTATGAATACTGGCGTCATCATGTAGAAAATATTTTTCTTCTTGATCTTCCCATTTTGATCAGGAATGAACAAAAGCTATCACTTTCTCATAGTCTTCTTTTGGTAATACGCCACTCGTGATACCTCCCCTCTATAAAATCAAAAAAGATACATCGCTTAACAAGCAATGTATCCTTCTTGATTCATATGAATTCTTTTTATTTCCGATTATTTCTTTTCATCTTAAATAATCTCACCAAGTTTGAAACAACTGTTTTTGTCACAGCGTAAGCTGGTACTGCTAAAATCATCCCAACAATACCCGCGAAATTACCTACACCAAGAATTAACACAATAATTGTTAAAGGATGGATATTTAATTTCGAACTCATAATACGCGGTGAAATGATGTTACTCTCAAATTGTTGTACAATTGTTACGATAACAATTACCCAGAATGCTTGCATTGGAGATACAAATAATCCAACAATTACAGCTGGTGCTGCCCCAATAAAAGGTCCTAAATTCGGGATAATATTTGTAAATGCCGCTATAATACCTAAAACAAAAGCATATGGCAAATCCATGATGACATATCCGATAAATGTAAATGCACCGACGAATAAACAAACGAGCGCTTGCCCCTGAATATAGGCAGACAACGTTTCACCTGTTTCTTTTATAATACGAAGTCCTTCTTCACGATACGATTCTGGTAAAAAACTAACAGCTTTTCCTGGAAATGCATGACCATCTTTAAACATGTAAAACAAGATAAATGGTACTGTAAATACGACTAATGCAACGTTTGTAATAATACCGAATAAAGCCGTTGCACTCGACGTTATTGTATTGGGTATCTCTTTTAAATACTCAATTGCGTTTTTTTCAATCGTTTCAATTGATACATAATCTTGTGTAGCCAGCCATTCAAATAGCCTATGATGAGATAATTCTTGTATGTATACTTTCCCCTCTTTAATATATGTTGGCATGTTTTTCACTAGGTCCATTAGCTGCTGTGAAATCGTTGGAACGACTACACCAATTGCAACTGCTGCCAGTGTAATGATAAAAACATATAACAACAATATCGCTAAACTTCTAGGAACTTTTTTCGCCTCTAAAAACACTAACACTGGATTAAAGATGAAATATAAAAACATAGCGATTAAAATCGGGAAAAATAAAGTGGAAATGAATATGCCAATCGGTTGAAATAAAAATGATATTTTTGTGCAAATAAATATAATTCCTACAACCATTAGCACTTCTAATGTCCAAAAGTGCACTTTCGATTTCAAAAAAACGTCCTCCTTTAAACTAGCACTTCCCTATATTGTATCAAAACATCCATGAATTTTACATGCTATTTTCACCTTCAATGTTCCAAAATGCGAATAAATACACTACAATGAGATTACATACAAATTTGCAGGGTAAAAGGTGATAAATATGACGCAATGTATTATTTGCAGAAAAGAAACGAAAGAACTTAGTGAACAACATGTTATCCCAGAGATTTTATGTGGACATTATTTTACAAATTCAATTTGTGATACTTGTTATGAACATCTCACAATAAACGTGGATCGACCATTAATTCGGCATAAATTGATTCAATATAAAATCGAACAAATGAAGCAACAAATTGATTCTCCTCTTTATACGAATGAATATGGTCAAGAATTAGCTGCGGCAGAAACTGAAGAAGTTGAAACAAACGATGAAATATACTATTCTAATGAATTAATTATGAAACTATGTAAAAAACATGATATTTCATTGCATAATGAAATTTGGAAAGAAGAGCGCGTAACAAAAGTAGCAAGCTCAATTCAACGTGAATTACTTTTAGATAACCGTAAATATAAAATGAGTATCTTAAAAATGGCTTATACATTCGCAGTACATACAATTGACGGTTATTTTAATGATCCAGATGCGATTGATATTTCTACTATTATATCGAATGTTGACTTTATCGAATTAAAAGAACGAAGCATTGTTCGTGATCTAAGTAAAAGTTCATTGTGGAATACCCTCAATACAACTAGCGATAATCACTACTTTATTTTATTAAGTGACAAAGATGGTCTATTCTGCTTCATTCGTCTATTTGATATTTTTGATGTTGTTGTCCATCTTTCTAGAAAAAAATATCAACTTCCATCTCCAATTGTTGGAGTGAATGATATAGAAAAACAAGAATTCTATATTGAGAATTTAAAACAATACATGGATAAGTTATTTAAACAAAAAAGCCCAAAAACTCATATCTAATTACAAACCAGAACATACGGTCTCCTTTCTTGATGAAAAGACACTATGCTATAATGAGTATGAAAAGAACAATACAATCACATAAAACAATTATAAATTGTATATAAATAAAAAAGACTAGTGTGCGGCTACACACCAGTCTATGTAACTTAGCAGATTGGATTGTTCATTTATCCTATTTGTTTCTTACAAACGAGACAACCCACATTCTATTGGCATAGGTGGGTTGTTATTTTTTGAGCTTGTCAATTAATACGACAACAAACGTTAACAATGCAACGAGAAATAATCCACCTTGCAGTAACAACGCAATTTCACTCATTTATTATCACCTCCCTTCTATCCGGAGAAGTGATAATTGAACAACCAACCATACCATAAGTTACCTCTTAATTTTATCATATTTTCTAATCTTTTACGATGAAAACCGGCAAGTCTCTCGCTTGCCGGTTTTACTGATTCCTATTCTTTTATTCTCCATCTTGCACTAGTTTTCCAACAATCGCTTCATAAAATTCCCGCTCATCATCCACATTTACATGTACACGATTCACCTTTTTGGTAAACCCATATAATAACTGCGCTGTTAACGGCTCTTTTAATTTTATTTCAAAAGTAGCCGGTTCCTTTATAAATTCCATTACCGTTGCTTCGAATACTTCTTTTCCTTCTTCCTTCGTTAATACCTCGCCTTTATAAAATGTAATCTCCTTTATTTGAGTAAATGGGATTATGATTTTCTTCCCAAATCCAACTTGGATAATTACTTCCATTTCCGTCATCATATATGGATTCGTACGAATTGCTTGTATCTCAGCTAAAAAATAAAGAATTCCATATATATTTACAATAAGTAAGCCCCAAGCAACTACCTCATTCCACTGATGAAGTAAATAATGAAATCCAATTGATTCAATTAATGTTGCGTGAATCAGCATAATATAAAACGGGATTGCTCCGGTCTTTTTATGATATGAAAAAACATGCTGACTTTCCGGCATCTTTGTACGCCACGAAAATAAAGCGTAGTAAAATAATTTACATTCCGAAACAATAACATCTACTACAGTATTTCTTTTCAACACAGTATCAAAGGCTTTATCAATTGCAAAGGAGAATGATGGATATTCGTTCTTATATTGTTTATAACATCGTATAACCGTAGGCAAAGCTCTAGCAATCTTATACAGCATAAATAACTCTAAACCTATAAACGCAATTTCTCCTGCCACTAAAATATAAGAAACAAACGAAAACGACTGTAAATAATCGCTTGGAATAACAAATCTTGCGGCAATATAGCCTGCTATTACAACTGGAAATATATAAGTTAACGAATAGCGTTTACGTATAATAAAGAAATACGTAATGACTGGAATGACAATAAGAAAATCTAACAAGGACCCTAACACCATTTCCTTCGGTACAGCGGGTACAATAGGAAGTGTATATGCTAGATAATTTGATATTACAATTAAAGCTATAAAACCAATCGAAATATTTCTTCTTTTACGTGAAATGGATTTACTCATATAATCCCACCTTTTTATTTAAAAATCTCATTAAGATGATCTTTATAGAACAAAATAGCTCGTTCATACTCTTTTACACCTTCTAGTTTTACAACAGTTTCAAGCAATAATTTCATTGCTTCTTCATATTCTTTAATGTTATATTTGGCAATGGAAAGAAATACTTTCATGGTATCATTGTCTGGAAACTGTTTGATTCCAGCTTCTAACGTAACAATCGCTTTATTATATTGACCAATACAGCGATATGTGCTACCGAGTCCAATATATGCCCCACATAATGATTCTCCTTTAAGTCCATTTACAATTGCTTTTTCGTAAAATGGAACAGCTTCTGTTTCAAGTCCCATTACATCATGTATACAAGCGCATTCATAGAGGACTTCTGGATTTTGAGTAAAGTTAGTTAACCCAATGAGTATGTCCCTTGCTTGTGCATATTTTTTTTCATTCCGAAATTGAATCGCTTGCTCAAATAACTGTTTCACCTGCATCGCTCCTTATTTGATCCAGAATAGATGCTACACCATGCTCTTCATTACTATCCGTAATATAATATGCTAATTCTTTTAACTCTGAAATTGCATTTTCCATTGCAATTGGATAACCACATTCTTGGAACAAACCGATATCATTCCAATCATCACCAAATACCATGACTTGCTCTGCACTTATCTCTTGCCTTTGGCACCAATTTAACACAGCATTCTCTTTCGAAACATTATGCCCCATAATTTGGACAAGCTGATTTTGATCTGTACAAATTACATTTACTTTATGTCGAAATTGTTCTTCTAATTTCTCATGATGAGAAAACGAGTGTAACAGTATTTTAGATACAGAGCGTTGCTTCATTTCTTCATTTGTAATCACAATAGGCTTTGTTGCTGTTATAAAATTTGTTTTTATATTTTGATTAATGTAACATGTATCTTCCACCTCAATAGCGATGAAAGAATCAGGTTCCTTCTGCGTAACAAAATTGATAATTTCTGCGGTATACATAGCATCAATTGGGTAATGGTAATTCATTTTTGTTATTTGATCCCGTAATAGAGCGCCATTGTAATACACCATCATGCCAATATTCTGTAATTCCTTGGGAAGAAACTGCTTTACAGAACGAGGAGCTCTTGCTGTCGCAAAAATGATATGTATACCTTTTCTATGGCAATCCATAACCGCTTTTATATTTCTCTCTGATACCTTCTTTTCGTTATTTAATAATGTGCCATCTAAATCTAATACAATAACTTTTATATTTTTAAAAAGCATAAGCTCCTCCTTCTATTTACATATGACCAATACTTATTTCGTTTACACGATTACACAAATCTTCTAACCTGTTTACAATCTCTTTCGCTGTTTCATCTTTCCCTTCACAAACCCAAACATTGCCATCTTCTCCAATCACATGATGAATGGCTGCATGTGAATACAGTGAATGCGGAGAATTTGCTATCATCAGATTTGCTTTTGCCTGTTCCATTCTTTCACTTGCTCGTTGGATTAATCCAGCTTCTGTGACATCGCTTTCAAGTTTAAATCCAACTAAAATCGTTTCCGGATCCCATTGTTTAATTTGTTTTAATATTTTAGGTGCCTTTTGAAAATGAACGATTGGTGCTATATCACTCGAAATCTTCCCATTCTTATCAAGTTCATTTCCTTCTTGATCACAAATTTTATCAACAATCCAATCCGATCCAGCTGCCGCCATAATCACAGCATCGATTTTCTCATGTGTAATGATACTTTTCATTTTATCTTGTAAATCAATAATACCTTCAAATGGATGTAATTCTAATTCGCTATTTGTAGCATTCGGTTTTTCAGCAAAATAACCATGTAAGTATATGACATGTGCTCCTTTTGACATCGCTTCTTCAGCAAGAATTTTTCCGATTGTACCTTTTGCTAAATTCGTATGACCACGTACTTGATCCCATTTTTCTAAACAGCCACCACTCGTAATTAAAATCTTTTTCCCCTTCATCATAACCATCCCTTACTTATTTTTCGAACGAAACCATTGTACACCAAAGTCAACAATTTCTCGTTGTTTCATTAATCTACACGTTGCATTTCCCACTTTACCAATTGTTACAGCGTTTATATGTTCAAACTCTTTTCCAATCTCAACAAACAAGTCAGAATCATAGTCCATTTCATCGAACTCTTTCCATACTCTGACACCGTTTTCTATAATAGGCGCCCCCACTTTCACCAATTCACGTGCACCTGTACGTATTTCAGATAAGTGAATCGATGTATTAGAATCGTAGCCTACACCTATCAACAATACATATCCATCTAAATCATATATTTTCTTTAGTGGTGAGTACTCTCCAAAACTAATTGAAAGTGAATGCTCCGCTATAATAGCCTCCGCATGTTTCCCCCATGCAGCAAAACTATTTAACGGATGCTTACTACGTTTTACATTTGGATATGTACGAAAACATTCTACAACTTTCCCCATCGCGCGTGTTGGAGTTATATCCGGATGAAACGCTGGAACATTGTCTCGAATAATTTGCCACCAGTTTTCTGGAACGGGTGGCCTTAGCCAGTTTTTCGGATCAGACAAATCCGACGTTTGAGTTGGCATGATAATCGTACCTTCTTCAGTAATTACATTCATTAAAGCTTCAACTACGGCGACGGCCCCACCAGATACCCAGCCAATTGAGCTCAAAGAAGAATGGACGATCACTGTCATTCCTGTTTTAAGTCCTAATGCCTGTAAATCATTCGATACAGTTTCAATTGTATTTGGTAATTGCGTTTCTGCCACAATGTCGTTTATTTTCATGATTACTCCCCCATAAGGTTCTCTCTACGCTTATAAACTATCAAATTGAATTTTAAATCTCATCAATATATTATCATATTTTTCTTAATTTTTAATCCAAACGCCAAAGAGACCTCCTAAAAAATTCTGTTCATACTGACTTATGTATCCTAGACAACTGAACCATAGCACTACTCCATATACACTTGTATTATTATGGTAAATATTATACAATAAAACCGACTGGTCGGTCTATAAAAAGAAGAATTATGAAAGACTATCACAACTTTGCATAGCGTCAACATACATAAAAGGTCTTTCTTAGTCTATTTTCAAGGGAGATGAAACCATATGTTCAACTGGATCTTTGTATTCAGCATTGCTATACCAGGAATTGTTACAATGAGCTTAGCGGAACAAAAAATAAACAAAAAGTTAGAAAACACTCCAGAAACACCCTCTATCTACCTAAGTCTTTTTATCCATACTCTACTCGTTTTACTTTTTTCCGGAATGGGTGCATTTTTCTTATCAAAGATCCAAGATGGAAATATTATTTTACCGAGCAACATTGGTGAAGCAGTTCTAATTGGAGTAATTTGCTCCTTCGGACACGTTATTATATATTATGGATTCTTTAGAAAAGTTATTGATAAAGAAACGTTTCTACAAATTGAACATCAGCGCCATAGTGTAGGATCAGGAGCCAGAGTCCTATATGGCGGAGTTGTTGAAGAAATCATCTTCCGGTGGGGTCTTATGTCACTTTTCATCACGTTGATGAGTTTTTTTCATGCTGTCACTCAGATTATTGTAGTTCTTGGAATTATCCTATCTAGTATTCTATTTGCAGTCACACACTTTCTAGGTGTAAAAGGAATGAAAAAATCAAGATGGCTATATTCTTATGCTGTATTAGGAAATTTGTGGGTAGGTATTTTTTGTGGCTGGCAATTCTGGTCGAATGGTTTAATTGCCGCTATCATTGTTCATATGCTTTTCCACCTATTATTGTATCCTTGTGAACTGTGGTATCGTAAAAAGCTAGGGAATGATGAAACGACTGCTGTAAACATGTAACATTTTTCTTGCCCCATTAAAGGTGCAATAATTGAACATGTATGAATTACCTACATATGATAAAAGCCCCCTTTTGTATTCACTTTAGAAGAAGGCTTTCAATCGTTTAAAAATAATCAAAAAAGCATGGCGGTGAATCCGGAATTAAATTCTCAAGCACCTCTATCATTTCATGACTTCCTTTTATTCTTCCGATATCATACAAAAATGCAGGGCTTTTATAACTTAATAACATAGTTGTTAATGTTTGAATCGTTAAGGACATTCCCTCCATATTATTTGGTTCTTTCTCATATGTTATATGTAATTGTTTGTCATAATCCCACTTTAAAGAAAAAGTCCCTTTATTCCACTCCAACATTGGATCATCTATATGTAAAATTAGCTTTTCATTTTTTACATGTTTAAATGGATATTGTTTCAGAAAACCAACTACATCGACAATTCTTCCCATATAGTAAGGGGCGATTGTCTGTTTTATTTCACTATCTTCAAGTAAGAAAGCAACCGGTTCATGAACGCATGTCTTTCCTTTAACATAATACACCATTGAAAAGTGTGCACTAATGAAATTCCATAACCCTCTTCTCGCCTCTTCATTTAAGTAAATCATTTCTTCTATATAAAACTTCTCTTCAAGGACACGATAAAATAAATAGCCATGTGGAATATCTTCATCTGTATAATAAATTGCTAATTGCAAATCAATTGTTTCCTCACGAAATCGTTCTTCCCATGCAAGTGTATTTCGAACCATCGCTCCATTTGTTTTTCTAGCAAACTCATCATAAACTTTTTCTTTTTCTTTACTTTTCAATTCAACTCGCCTTACTCGGCCACTAATGTTTCCACGATACTTAGGAAGCTGTGTATCTTTAATTTGGTATTCGATGATATCAGAAATAATTTCCCAGCCTTTTTTGCGATAATAAGGAATCGAGTAAGGGAACAAATAAGAAATATATTGTCCATTTTCTCTCATCGTTTTTAAGCTTTCTTTCATTAATGAGTTCATTAATCCATGCCCTGCATATTCTGGATATGTACCAACTCCAGTAACTCCTCCCATTTCATAAATCACACCATGGATATTTATTTGGAATGGCAAAACAACAATTTGAGAAATTAATTTATCATGATCAAACCAGCCTAATGCAGTCCCTGGCTTTAATTGATGGCTTTTCTTTTGTACCATCTTTTCTTCATCATTAATCATCTTTTTAGAAACTTGAAACACATATTTCATTAAGTTTGAAAACTGATCCACTTCACTTTCCTTAATAGGTCTCATAATCAAACCTTTATAATACTTCTCATTCATTTTCATATGCTCCTTTGTAACACAAACTAAAATATCATATTATTTTTATCATTTAGTTAGTATATACAAAAGATAATGAAAACACGCATACAGCATTATCAAGACTGTATGCGCGCATTTTTATAATTCCACAATTTCTCTTCCTTTTTCAGCATAACTCATATCGCCAACAGATTCGACTTTATATGCCCCATCTTTATAGAGAATTTTAGTGACACTTGCATTTTCTACTCCCATTTTTGTTTTACTACTATCAAGCATTTCTACTAATGTAGTGATCATCAGTCCATGAGATACGACTAAAACGTTACCTCCTCCATCTTTAGCGGTGTCTTCACTAATTTTATCGATTTCTTTTTTTATACGAGTTGAAAATACTTCCCAATTTTCAGCTTGTTTCGTAGTGTCTGCTTCTGCAATGAAATTCGTAATTTCTTTAATAGAGAACTTCATTAATTCAGATACTGCTTTAACACCAGCAGTATCTTGCATAGCCTTCCACATATTTTCAATCTTATCGCCTTCAAAAATCCCAAAATTCAATTCACGTAAATCTTTCCGTTGTTCAAATTTTAACTTTGATTGTCCACTATACTTTAGTACTAAGTTAGCAGTTTCAATTGCACGGCCACTATCACTACTATACGCATCAACAAAAGGTATATCTTGTAGTCCATTTCCTAAACCCTTCGCTATTTCAATGCCCTTCTCTACTAATGGAGAATCTGCCCAGCCTTGTACACGTTCACTAGTGTTTAACATTGTTTTTCCATGTCTAGTAATATATAAGGTAACGGTATTATCCTTGTTATTATTTGTTAAGTTCATATCTTTTTCCATATTCATCATTCATGTCTCTCCCTTTAGAGTAATCCATTGCTTGTAAAGTCACTGCTTCTTATCGACCAAAACTTAAAAATCTACTTCCTTTACTAACAACTATATTATAATTTTATCAAAATAGTTTCATACGTGGATAAAATATATAATTTTAGTTTCCATCAATTCATATTTTTCAAACGAAACAAAAAAAAACAGACCCTTATAATTACGAATCCATTCCTTTTCTATCTTTCATTTTTTATGCTGTTATCTTTTCTTCCTTTTTCATAACAACTGCAACATAACTATGCAGAATCATTCCTACAACAACTAAACTCATTCCAATCCATGATAATGATGATGGAAATGGAGCAGATAGCCAGATTAATTCTCCGAGTAATGCAAATAAAACTTCACCTGACTGCGTTGCTTCTACTGTTGCCAATTTCTGCGGATCATCCTTTACAAGATCTGTTGCAAAGAAAAATAATACAGTCGCAATTAAACCAGAACTAATTGCTACGATGAAGCATTGAAAAACTTGGTCACTTGATGGTAATCCATTTGTAGAAACCTCATAGCCTGATAACAAAAACCAAAATGGTAAACTTGCGAGTGTCATTCCAAGAACTCGTTGAAAAACATCTAACTCTCCTTTACATACTTGCATCATTTTTCGATTTCCAAGCGGGTAAGCAAATGCTGCTACAATTACGGGCACCACACATAAAACTGTTTCACGAATCCCTAAAGAAGAAGCATGTTCCACTTGCATAAGAAGCACACCTAATAATATGACAGCAGACATCATCAATTCTTTCATTGGAATTTTTTTATGTAGCGAATTTGTTGCAAATAATGGTGTTAATAAAATCCCTGCTATAATTGTAATTTGCCATGTTGAGGCAACGAGCCATCCTGGTCCAAATGCACCTGCGAAACTAAGTGGTGCGTAAAAAAGACCGAAGCCAACAATACTCCATAACAACCACTCTTTCGGATTACTTTTCATATATTGAAAGAGTTGCTTTAAATTCCCTCTATACATGACAATAATTAAAAGTAGTGGAACCATAAAGTAATATCGTAACGATGCACTCCAAATCCAGCTTCCGCCTTGTAAATCCATCGCACGGTTTAAAATAAATGTAAAGGCAAAGAAAAACGATGCCAATACCCCCGCTGCAATTGCTTTCATCCTAAAACCCCTTATACATTTTTTCTTCTACTATATAACAGAACACAATTAATTTAAAATAAATTTCATACTACAAGTGATATCTTTGTACATTTATCTAGAATCATATCGGTACAATTTCCGCAATCGACTTATATGAGCTTGATGATACCGATTATGATCAGCTATATGCCAGATTCCCCACCTAATCGTAGCAGTTTCACCATCTTCATAATATACTTCTCGTGTTAAGTCTGCTTCTGTTAGCTTCATACATTCGTCATAAAACATATTTTGAACATCTTCATAATCTCGCATGATTTCTCGCAAAGAACCTTTTGTTGTATTAGGTAATTCTCCTTTTTCATCAAGTATAGGACCATATTTTTCATGTAATGATAGTGGAACTTGCGCACCTTTCAAGCGATATACCCAATGTAAATCTACAACTGCTAGATGTTGAAGAATCTGCCCAATGTTATTTTCATCATTAGAAGAACCTTTGTAATGTAGTTCTTCTTTCCCTACATCCTTTACTAATTCTCTTAATCTTTTGAATGTATCACTTACAGTAGCATATAACACTGCAACGTGAGGGTTCATATCCCTTTCTACATATAAATCTTTCACTGCAATTCTCCTATCCAACTCTTAATCCTTTCATTGATCTCATGTGCCTTTTCATGATGAATATAATGCTTTGTATTTGGAAATATAACCTGTTCCGTTCTTGAAGATATTTTTAACAGTTCATTCTGCGTTTTCTCCCAATTTTCATATCCATTATTTGTTGCGGAAAATTGCAATACTGGCAGAGTTCCTAGATCCCCTTGTTCTATTACCTTTTTACCATTTCTACTCATCCACTCTAATTCTTCTTTCATATTTCGATTATTTGTATTTTTAAGAGCCATTGAAATTTTAAGTTCTTGTAATTCTTTTGGTAAATTAGGGATATCTATAAATACGTTATCCATGATTCCAAACAATGATAACGTACGCAATATGCCGATATTTTTAGCTGTATTCATTGTGTGCCAACTAACTTTCATACCTATATCCATTTCAAAATTCTGTGCGTATTCCGGACTAATTCCATCGATAAAAACTAATCCCTCAATTTCATTTGGATATAATTGTGCATAACGAATACTTTCTAATGCTCCCATTGAATGTCCTACTAATATAAAGGGAGGTTTCTCATCAGACTCTATTAATAATGCATGCAATTCGCTTACAACTGTATCAATATCCCTACTTCTCTCTGTTTTTTCACTGTATCCGTAGCCAGGTCGCTCATACACAACTACTCTATTTTCTTTTTCTAACTTATTATACAGTGGATAAAAATCTGCATACAGTGTAGTCGTTCCACTTCCTGCTGTAATAACTATCACTGGTTTATCCTCACGTTTTCCTGTTGCAAAAATGTGCATATCATGATTGTTAACTTCAATTATCTTACCAGGTACTTCCGTATAATTATTTACACAAATAGCTTGATACAGTACACTAGCAACCAAAACAATTGACACGATAAACAAAGCAATACGCTTCTTACTTTTAAACATCATATACGCTTAGAGAAATAAAACCATATGTTCATCATCGCGGTATATGCCATTCATTTTTAGTGCCTTTTTTTCTATCCCATACGTTGTAAAACTCATTGATTGATACAATTTTTTTGCTGCTTCATTATCTGAAACAACCCCTAAACTAATTTGCTCTATTTTTAGTTCTCTTGCCTTTTCAATTAACGCTCGAATTAAGCATTTTGCTAAGCCTTTCCCTCTACTTTGATGATCTACATACATGGCAACAAGATGCCCCTTATGCTTATATGCTGCTTTTTGTTCCGTTAGTAACGTTACTACACCCATTAGTTGATTCTCTTTATTAAAAGCACCGAATGTGTAACTAGTTTTTGAATTTAAATTTCGAACAACTTCCTCAACAGGGTTTTCTTTTTGCATCGCTTCTTCGTAAGTCGTCACGAATGATTCTGGATTCATTTGTAGTGCTTGTAAGCGTAAGTTCCAATATTGTACTGCATCTAAGTCTGATAAAACTCGAATCATTTGTATGCATCCTCTCATATCATTAAATTTCTAAACTTAATCCACTTTTGTTTACATAATAATATTATATGTTCGAAACTTTTTTATTAATAATTTCATATTCTTCTTTCAACATACTAAAACGATACCGATTAATAAATGCACCTTCTCGTAATCTATCATTTCTCATGATTCCTTCACAAACAAACCCAGCCTTTTCATAACTTTTTATCGCATTTATGTTATCCGCATCAACACGTAGCCACACTTTCTCTAGACCAAATTCATAAAATCCAATTTGTAACATGCTGTATAGGGCCGCAATACCATATCTTCGCCCCCAATATTCTTTGTTACCAATTGCAATTCCTAATTCAGCATTTTTATTCGTTGTATCAAAGTTTTTTAAATCGACCCAGCCGATATGCACACCATCTCTAGTAACAATAGCTCGTTGTTCATACCCATTTTCTCGATTCATACACATCTCAATCCATCTTTTTGTCTCATCACGTGTAAACGGTGGATATTGATCAGGTACAACTAAATGTTTTGTTACTTCTTTATCTAATGACCATTGATATCGATCTTCTATATCTTCTAGTGAAAGTTCTCTTAATTGAACAATTGGTACATTCATTTTTCCATCTCCCTTTTATTTCCCTATAGAAAAACCTTCAAACAACCTGCCTCCATAGTTTTCTAAAGTGTTCTCTACAAAAGCAATAAGTTTCTTCTTCTCTCCAGTTTTATAAAAATGATCAAAAGCTTCAACAAATTGCTCTGCAAATAATTCATCATATTTTCTTAACACCCTAATAAACCATTTAGAATTTCCAACCCATTGTTCATTTACTCTAAGGACATATTCATGAACTAAGTCTGCCAGAAGATTAGCAATAAACAATTCTTCTTCCCTCTTTGTCGCACCAATAAAATCATCTAGCACATCGGTAATAAAGTAACGCTTCTGTCTGATAAGTTCTTCTGTCCACTTTTCAGGACCTTTATCTAATAATTGCCGTGCTTCCAGTTTTAAGCTAGTTACAATTCCTTCCTCCCCTTTTAAAATAATCCCTTCCGAAACTAATTGTGGTAAACTAGGTCTCCCACGCTTGCAGTCACTCCTAAAATATTCTTTATATGTTTCAAAAGTATGTACAAACACTTCAACTGGCCAACCATTGCTAAAAAAAGATTCACGATAACAATGAGATAGACTTTCATCAAATATTACAATATCAAGGTCAGATGTTTTTGTCGCTTCTCCCCTTGCAATACTTCCTCCTAATAAAGCGACGTCACAATGTGGAAATTGTGATTCAATAATTTTTTGTGCAGCGTCAATTGCTTTCATGCTGTTCTCCTTCTTTCATTTTCTTTTTTTATTTCTTTCTCTATCCCGTGCTTTTTTAATATATGCCTCTGCTTCAGGTGTTTTACATGAAGTGGCACCATGATCAACATCAACCTTTCCAATTTCACGTGCAATTGTGATTGCTTTTTGCTCAAGCTCATCATTTCGAATTCCAATCGCAATAAGTGCACTATTCATTGCTTCTTTTTTTCGATTTTTTTCAGTATGTATATGAGCCTTAATTTCTTTTAAAAATGGTAGGAAAAATTCATCTTCTAACGATTTATCCTTTATAGCAACATGAGCGAGTAAAGACCAACCCGCTCTACCAATCCATTCATCTTGAGATGGTGTCCACTTTTTCAATTTCTCTATTGCAATTGGAGACGAACTTACAGCTGACATAAGTACATCCATCAAACAATAATAATCAACCTCTTGTACCCATTCATCCAACTGCTCTGACGTAAATTTTTTTGGATCAACAATCATTGTAGCTAATGTCATTGCATCCATATTTTTTGTTTCCCATAATGACATGGCTAATTCATGATCTTTTTTGATTTTCTTCTTTAATTGTTTTAAGTTTGCAAAACTAACACCGAATAGTGGCTCTTTTGCCCCATGGTTCTTATATGTTTTACGATTTTGTTCTGTTCCACATTCCTCAAGCTGATGCATGACTTCTTCTAATATCATTTGGGCACCTCGTTTTTATGTTATTTCTCCTTGCCTTAAATACGCACTTACGATATATTCGACATTATTTATTATTTTCCTAGTTTTTATTTTTAAATACGGTATGTGAAATTAAATAAACCAAAAAAAAAAAAAAGATGCAATGAAAGATCTTACCTAACTAAAGAAGGAATTTTGATTTTTATGTTATATAATATTACACATATGCAATGAATAAGGGGTGAATGATACATTGCTTTCGAATTTTGAATTAATGTCTATTCAGACTGAAGTTTTATTTTCTCATAATCAATTTGGAAAAATAACAAGTATTAACGAACCTGAAAGCACAGTTGCACCTCGTTTTTTTCTTGGTCATACAAAAGATGGTACGATTAGACGATATCGCTTTGATCTACCCAACGTTCTAACAAATGAGATTGAAGAATTATTTACCAATCATCCTAATCACATAGATTTAGCAAAAATTATGCACATACTAAGCGGAGAACAGCCGATACATAAAATCTGGATAGGGCCTGCTTTTGTATTTCCAAATAAGCTAGATAATCCTATCCGAGCAATAAAGATTACGGAGACAAATAAAGAACTTCTTCAATACAGCTTTCCAAATTTATTACATCAGTTAAAATGGCGACAACCTTGTTTTGTAATTCTTGAAAACGAAATGATTGCTTCTATATGCTGTAGTGCAAGAAATACAACTATAGCCGCTGAAGCAAGTGTAGAAACATTAGTGTCCTTCCAAGGGAAAGGATATGGCTATAATGTTGTATCAGCTTGGGCGAAAGCCGTACAAGAGGAAGGTCGTATTCCTCTTTATAGCACTTCTTGGGATAATTTTGCTTCACAAGCAGTAGCAAAAAAATTAAAACTGATTAACTATGGAACTGACATTCACTTCTCTTAAAACTGCATCTATATTACTTTCTGCTATCCATTTCAGCTGATTTTTCAACTTGTTTTGAGCTTGAGCCCTTCCAAATCCCTTATCATTTTCTATCCTCCTCGACAAGATGGGATCCACAAAATGAATTAATTCTACCTCCAATACTTCAAATGCTCTTTCTATATATTCAATATTTGAATGATAGGCATGTAAACAAGCTATTTTTTTCACTTTTATCACACCTTTTTCATTTTAAAAACGCATATGTACAATTATAGAATTTAGATTTTTTAACCAACGCATTACTGTTTTTTGTCCATTTCTCTTTTCATTCTCAAAAACCTGCTAAGCAAGAATAATTATCACAGTAAAAACAACAAAATCTTGCATACTTTTTTATAAACTTTTTTGTACTTGTAAAAATCTTTTTTTGCATTTACCTACCTAAAATTGCTAATATAGTAGAGTAGAACTATTATAGAGAGAAGGAAAACTATGCACAATGGAATTCGAATGACAACCTTAGTAAAAAGGGCATTGTTAATTTGCGTCGGGGTATTATTTTTATACGAAGCAATGTACGGTCCAACTCATATTGCTCGGGCAAGTACGGAAGATGAAACAAAATCTGTTCAACTTGTAAGTGAAATTCAAACTGCTCTAGCTCCGAAAGAAGCTCCAAAACAATATAACGGGCAAGTTAGAAAAGTTGCTTACTTAACATTTGACGATGGTCCTGGAAAGTACACTGCTGAGCTATTAGAAATGTTGAAAAAAGAAGATGCGAAAGCTACATTTTTCCTAATTGGAGCAAACGTTAAAGCATTTCCAGATCTTGTGAAACAAGAATTAGCCGAAGGACATTATGTTGGTATGCACAGTATGACACATAACTACAAAAAGCTATATACTGAAGGACATTATGTGGATGAAATGAAAGAAGATCAAAGTTTAATTGCTGCGATTATCGGAAAATCCCCTATCTTAACACGTCCACCATATGGCTCAATGCCAGGATTGAATGAAGCGCTCCGCAATAAAGTTGCTGAAGGTGGTTTTAAGGTTTGGGATTGGACAATTGACTCTTTAGACTGGAGATATAATAAAATGCCAGTAGATGCTGCCTCGGCGCAAATTGTACAAAATGTTCTTGCTGGTGCTACAAATCCAATCGAGGTCGTGTTAATGCATGATATTCACCCACAATCAGTAAAAGCTGTGCCTGGGATCATTAAAGGTCTAAAAGAAAAAGGTTATGAACTGGAAAGTTATCAAGAAGATGAACATTTCCCATTAAACTTCTGGCATGATAAACGTATGTAATAAAAAAAAGACTTGATTTTCTTTATAGGAAAATCAAGTCTTTTTTTATTTTTATTTGTTTAGAAAATAGAAGTTATTAATTTTACAAGTATAGATACTAACTTTGCAAAATTAGATTGTTCCAATCACTTTCTACTAATATAGTATCTTGTATCCCCCATAAAATTAACTCCAAATTATCGTTTCTGTAGTGTGCAATAATTGTACTCTTTTCATACATTTATTATACTTTATCAATTCGGTATGTGAAATTATCAAATGTCTCCAAAATAAAAAATCCTCCTTACAAGGATATTTATCCTTATAAGGAGACTAACGTTGATTTATTTTATTACGTTTAACCTTCTTGCGTAGTTTTTACTTTCGTCTTATTTATATCACGATGATTATAGTTATATTTCGAACGATCTACTGGTGTAAATCCTTCTGGTGTGTAGAATCGTAATAAATCTCCGTTTACAACTTCATCAGAAAATTTAAGTTTCTGTTGAACCATTTTTTCATTTTGTTTGATTTCATCCGTTGCTTCTACTGGTTTTCCAGTGGTTGTGTCATAATACTTTCCATTAAGCGCAGTAACGGTCGGACTTACATAGTTACCATTACGGAAAGGAACAACTTGCTGATGCTCTGGTGATAATAAATCTGTACCAAATTGGATATAATTCTTTGTATCGGTACCTAGTAAATGTAACAGCGT
Organism: Bacillus sp. 95MFCvi2.1; assembly: GCF_000374965.1. Taxonomy (NCBI): domain Bacteria; kingdom Bacillati; phylum Bacillota; class Bacilli; order Caryophanales; family Bacillaceae; genus Bacillus; species Bacillus sp. 95MFCvi2.1. Next base: position 464,949 of record NZ_KB895690.1, read on the forward strand.
TGGAAGAACATCGATTTCTCCGCCATATTGGTGTTGAACTCCGCCCTTCATTCCTGGAACATGAATGATTAAAGGTACACGTTGTAATTGTGCATTTTCAAATGAATTAATTTCTTTACCCATGATTTGTGACATCGCTGCATTATGATTATCTGAAATACCATAATGGTCTCCATACATCACAATGATCGAATTGTCATATAAACCAGATTGCTTCAAGTAATCCATAAAGCTTTTTACAGATTCATCTAAATAACGTGCTGTTTGGAAATACGTATCTACAGATGAATCACCAGTTTTTGCTGGTTCAATTGTCGCTTCATCCTTATTAATTGGATAAGGGAAGTGATTTGATAACGTAATAAACTTCGCATAGAACGGTTGTTTTAATGTTTGTAACATTGGAATAGACTCATTAAAGAATGGTTTATCTTTCAGACCATAGTTTACAACATCTTTTTCATTCATATCATAATATGATGCATCAAAGAATTTATTAAATCCAAATGATTTATAAATATCATCACGATTCCAGAATGTTTTGTAGTTACCATGGAACACCGCAGATGTATAGCCCTGCTGTCCTAAAATAGCTGGTGCTGCTTGATACGTATTATGAGCTTTGTTTGTAAATACAGACCCTTGTGGTAAACCGAATAGTGAGTTCTCTAACATAAACTCCGCATCAGATGTTTTACCTTGTCCTGTTTGATGGAAGAAGTTATCAAAATACAGTGTATTTGCATCTTGTGTAAATGAATTTAAGAATGGTGTAACTTCTTGTCCGTTCAACTTGTAATTAATTAAAAAGTTTTGGAACGACTCTAAATGAATATAGATAACGTTCATACCTTTCCCCTTACCAAAATACTCTGGGTTAGGGCTTGCATAGTTCGATGTAATATAGTTTCTTACACCTGTCATGCTATCTCCATCCGCTAAAGCACGTTCTGTCGATGCTTTCATACTTTGGATGCCATCATAAATTGTATAGTTGTACGCACCTAAGTATTTCACAATGTAGTTGCGGTCAAACGTTCTTGTTAGTAATTCAGGACGATCAGATTCTGCTAAACCTAAGTTGATGCTAAAAATCAAAACCCCCATAATAAATACAAGTGACAATTTATATTTTGCAACACGAATTGGTTTTGGATTAGCGAATTTTGTTATTACCAACACAAGCAAGATAATTGTGTCTAAGAAATATAATGGATCATATAGATGTAATAACGCTAAAATACTACCACCTAAATCTCCAAAGTTATTCGTTTGTGTTAATGTCGGGAACGTAATAAAATCGCTGAAAAAGCGATAATATACTACGTTTGAGTATAAGATAATTGACAGTAACAAATTAATAATAATTAACCAAATATAAGATCGTTTCCCTTTTGCAAATAATGCAAGTCCTAAAAATAGGACAGCTGAGCTTAGCGGGTTAAAAAATAGCAAGAATTTTTGGATTGTGTTCGATATTCCTAAGTCGAATTCTGTAACATATGCTGCATATGTTTTTAACCAGAATAAAACAACTGCAAAAATAAAGAACCCAAAATGATTACTTAACACACGTTTGCTCTTTAATAATAATTGTTTCATCTCTCCACCTCTTTTAATCATCCAAGGTTTATTTTTTATAAGTCTACCTCTGTTTTGAATTTACTTTCCCAAAACAACCCTCACTTTTCTTTAACCTTATGAAGAATATTAGTAATTATAAGTTTAAGGTTGTATTTATTCAACTATTTCTTATTAAATATGTTGACCTAGATATATATTTAATAAAATGCATTTGTAACATTTTTTATTTCTATCTAACTTTCTAAAAATCCGTCCGGTTATTAGGACACTCCCCACTATAAACTTTTATTCTTCACTCCGCAAACATTCTTATTTCCAAAATTACCAATTGGATTTATTGCTGCTAATTTATTCATTCTGAGAAAATTTCTTCTTACTGCGTCCTTTATATGTAAAAAATTATAATTCACATACATATTTTTTATTATTAACTTCTATAAACAACATTTAATTCCATTATTTCTCCTGTTCATTTAACATTAGCTTTGTGATACGAAAAGAATATATTTAATCTGAACAGACCGGTTCCGTTTGGAAAGACATGTAATTTTTTATTATATGTAACTTCTTTTCAACATAATTTCATGAATATTGAAAAAATTGAACACATTTATATATACAAATCCTGCTATGCAGAATAAAAAGTAACTTACACTCGTTTGTTCTTTCTGTTTTTACTTCGCATGTGGCAGAAAAAGGCCCTGACCACTTCTATGCATGGCCAGAAGCTCTCCCCCACCTAAAAAAAGGGGTTTTATGTCGGTTTTTTAATTGATGTACCTATAGTAAAAAAACAAAACCCTCGCTCTATTCTAAGTGCGAGGGTTTTGTTTTACAGATTATTTCCCTTGATACATTGCATCTACTTGCTTTTGAAGTTCTACATTTTCTAAGAACTCATCGTATGTTGCTTCTTTATCGATTACACCGTTTGGCGTCACTTCGATAATACGATTTGCAATTGTTTGTACGAACTGATGGTCATGAGATGTAAATAGTAATGTTCCTTTAAATGCGATTAAACCGTTGTTTAATGCTGTGATAGACTCAAGGTCTAAATGGTTCGTTGGATCATCAAGTGTTAATACGTTTGCTCCGCTTAACATCATTTTAGAAAGCATACAACGAACTTTTTCTCCACCTGACAATACAGAAACATTTTTCTTTACTTCTTCACCAGAGAATAGCATACGACCTAAGAAGCCACGCAAGAAACTTTCTGTTTCATCTTGCGGAGAGAACTGACGTAACCATTCAACTAAGTTATATTCACTGTTCTCGAAGTACTTAGAGTTATCTCTTGGGAAGTAAGCTTGAGATGTTGTAACGCCCCACTTAAATGAACCGCTATCTGGCTCCATTTCACCCATAAGAATTTTAAATAATGTTGTCATCGCAATATCATTGCGTCCGATAAATGCAACTTTATCACCTTTAGATAATGTGAAGTACACATTATCTAACACTTTTTCTCCATCAATCGTTTTTGAAAGACCTTCTACAGTTAATAAGTCATTTCCTACTTCACGCTCTGGTGTGAAGCCAACGAATGGATAACGGCGTGATGATGGTTTAATATCATCTAATGTAATTTTATCTAATAATTTTTTACGAGAAGTCGCTTGCTTCGCTTTAGATGCGTTTGAACTAAAGCGTGCAATGAAGTTTTGTAACTCTTTTACTTTCTCTTCTTTTTTCTTATTTGCATCTTGTGTTAGTTTTAATGCTAATTGGCTTGATTCATACCAGAAGTCATAGTTACCAACATACAATTGAATTTTACCGAAATCAAGATCCGCCATGTGCGTACATACTTTATTTAAGAAGTGACGGTCATGGGATACAACGATAACTGTATTTTCAAAGTTCATTAAGAAGTTCTCTAACCATTGAATCGCTTTTAAGTCTAAGTGGTTGGTAGGCTCATCTAATAATAGAATGTCAGGTTGACCGAATAATGCTTGAGCAAGTAATACTTTTACTTTCTCTGCCCCTGTTAACTCTGACAATTTTTTGTCATGAACGTCTTCTCCAATGCCTAGGCCTTTTAAAAGAATTGCAGCTTCAGATTCAGCTTCCCAACCGTTTAGCTCAGCAAATTCACCTTCCAGTTCTGCAGCACGCATACCGTCTTCATCACTGAAATCTTCTTTCATGTAAATTGCATTTTTTTCTTGCATTACTTTGTAAAGACGTGTGTGACCCATAATTACTGTTTCTAATACAGGAAACTCTTCGTATTCGAAGTGGTTCTGTTTTAATACTGCTAAACGCTCACCTGGCGTGATGTTTACATCACCTGTTGATGGATCAATTTCTCCAGATAAAATCTTTAGAAATGTTGATTTACCAGCACCGTTTGCTCCGATTAAACCGTAGCAGTTACCTGGTGTGAATTTTATGTTAACATCATCAAATAATTTTCTGTCCGCAAAGCGCAATCCTACGTTACTAACTGTAATCATGTGTTTCCTCCAATTTCGATACTTTTATATACATACTTCAATTACTATAACATACTTAGGCATCTAAAGGTATATCTAATCATCTTTCTATTTCAACAAAATAAAAAGCACTTTTCAAATCGTGCTTTTTATTTGAAATTTTAAAAGAAATCATAAATAAACGGCTTATGTAATGGAATCAAATGTTCAAGTGTTTTTACTTCTTCCTCACTCCCTAAAATATGGTCCATTTCGTATAACTCTAATGGACGCTTATATCCGAATAACATTGCTGATAAATCATTTATATTTAAATGGATTCCTCTACTGTTCCATTTTTCGGTTTCTTCTTTATTAATAATTACTACTTCTTTACTTTGTAATTTAACCGTCACATTATTCCATGAGGCAAATGAGTCTGAAATATGTAAAATGACATTATTTTGTTGATTACTCCAAACAAATGGATATTGATTTAAAAACTGCTCCACGTCTACAATCCGAGCCATAAAATAAGGAGTAATTTCAGCCTTCACTCGAGGCTCTTGTAAAGTATAAAGTAATGGCTCTGTTTCACTTAGTATCATCTTAAGCTCTTTTATCATAGAATCATGTTGGCAAATAAAATTCCAAAGTCCATTTCGAGCTTCATTATTTAGCGGTACAAATTCTTCCACTGTCATTTTTGAATCATTTATTTTGTACAGCATATAACCAGTAGCTTCATCTTTTTCATTGTAATAGACCGCTGCCGTCAAATCATGGTAAACTGCTTGCGTCCACCAATCCGTACTTCGAACTAGCATACCAACGAATCGCTTTGCAAATTGCTCATATACTGCTTCTATTTCTTTTGGATGTGAATCTTTATTAAAACGTCTCACATTCCCTTTCACATGCTTCTGCATCACTAAATCACTCTTCGTCATGGAACATATGAAACGATTGGCAAATAGTTCCCATCCATACTTTCTATAGAATGAAACTGCAAATGGATGTAACATTGATACACTAAATCCATCTTGTTTCATTTTTTGTAGCACATACTTCAGTAATTCTTTTACATGCCCACTCCGTCTATACTCTGGGTATGTCGCTACTCCTGCAATTCCACCCATTTTAAACATTTCATCACCAATATTTATTTCGAACGGAAGAAGGTGCAGTTTTGCTGCGAGTTGATCTCCTTCCAAAATTCCAAATAGTTGATGGTGTTTTTTCATTAATGTAAGACGCTTTTCAATTTGATCTTCCGGTACCTTATATTGAAAGGCATATTCAGATAAAGCAATCGCTTCTCTATATTGTCGCCCTGCTAATTCAATTACTTTCATGACTTTCTCCTCCTATTCCCTTTATTACATTCGTACTCATGCGGATAAAATCCTATCTAAAAAATCAGAAAGGTCGATGAAATATACATCGACCTTTCTATAATTATTATATCTCGATATAACACACACTATCTTCCAAATAAAGATTTACCATAAAACAAAAAGCTGTACTTACTAATTACTTTTATCATGTCCCCTGTATACCATATAAAGTTTCACTTTATGCTTTTTCCAATTCGGTTTGTAGTTTGCTCAATTCCTGAAAGAATGTAGGATACGATACACCTACTGCTTCTGCATCTTGAATCGTTGTTTTTCCTTCAGCTATACAGCCGGCGATTGCAAGCATCATTCCAATACGGTGATCACCGTAACTATGTACTGTATTGCCTTTTAAAGTTGATTTACCGTAAATAATCATTCCGTCATCTGTTGCTTCAATACGAGCTCCTAATTTCGTTAGTTCAGCAACAACTGTGTCAATACGATTCGTTTCTTTCACTTTTAGCTCACGCGCATCTTTAATAACCGTAATTCCTTCAGCTTGCGTTGCCGCTAATGCGATAATCGGAATTTCATCGATTAATCTTGGAATAATATCCCCGCCAATTTCGATTCCTTTTAGTGAAGATGTTTCAATAGTAATGTTTGCAGCTGGTTCTGATGCTCCTTCGTTAATTGGTTCTATAGTGAACGTAGCACCCATTCTCTCTAAAACATCTATAATACCTGTACGAGTCGGATTCATTCCTACATTTTGTAGTTGTATTTTACTATTTGGAATAATGGCTCCTGCTACTAAGAAAAATGCCGCTGATGATACGTCACCTGGAACTTGAACGTCTATTCCAGTTAATTTCTGGCCACCTGCTAGTTTTACAGTTTTCCCTTCACGAGTTACTGTAACACCAAACGCCTTAAGCATTCTTTCCGTATGATCGCGTGAAATGTGCGGTTCTGTAACAGCTGTTACACCTTCTGCACGAAGACCTGCAAGTAAAATAGCTGACTTTACTTGTGCGCTTGCAACTGGGGAAGTGTATTGGATTGCTTTTAATGCTCCACCTCTTATTGTTAGCGGTGTGTACGTCCCGTCTTCTCGGCCATCAATGTTTGCGCCCATTTGCTTTAATGGATTGGTTACGCGTTTCATCGGTCTTTTTGCGATAGAAGCATCACCTTGTACGCAAGAAAAGAATGGCGTGTTTGCCAATATTCCTGATATTAATCGTATCGTAGTTCCAGAATTACCAACATCTAATACAGCTTTTGGTTCTTGTAAACCTTCAATTCCTTTTCCGATTACAATAACTTCATCACCGTTTTGCATAATGTCTACTCCCATTTCTTTAAAACAAGAAATAGTACTTAAACAGTCTGCACCAGGTAGAAAGCCTTTAATTGTTGTTCTTCCCTCTGCAATTGCGCCGAACATAACAGCGCGGTGTGAAATGGATTTATCACCAGGAATTGTAATGGTTCCATTCAATCCGTTATTAACAGGTTGTATTGTTCTTTCTTTCACGTTTTCACCTTCTCATTTAAATTGTTTCATATGTTTGGTATTCTTCTTTTCCAAGCGCTAGTTTTGCTTTCATACGATCTTCTTCTCTTTGGAAGCTAATACGTAATACCCCAAGCAACCCTTCACGCGCTTCCAATATTTGCAAGTTCGTAATACTAATTTCTTCGCGCGCAAGAATACTCGTAATATGAGCTAATGCCCCTACTTTATCTAAAACATCGACGTATAAGTCGTGATAGGCAGGAATAGCTCCTCTTTTTCTCACTGGTAAAGAATCACGATATTCTTTCGCATCTGCAAAGTAGTTTTGTATTTCGCCTGCATGTCCTATAGAAACCGTCTTATATAACTCTTCCATTTCAGAGATCCACTCTTTTAATAATACCATTAAATGCTCACGATTTTGCTTTACAATGTCACTCCACATTTTCGGACTGCTAGATGCGATACGTGTAATATCTTTAAATCCACCTGCAGCTAGTTGATGAATGAGTGGATTATCTCCTGCATGTTTCTCGACTTGTTTTACTAAACCTGCCGCAATAAGATGCGGAAAATGACTAACGATTCCTGTTACATAATCGTGTTCTTCTGTATTTAAGACGAGAAAATGTGATCCTGTTCCTTTCAACCATACTTTTAGCTCTTCCACTTGATCATTTGGCACATGATTCATCGGTGTTAAAATGTAAAATGCATTTTCAAATAAATGCGCCTTTGCACTTTCAACACCAGTTTTATGAGACCCTGCCATCGGATGTCCGCCAATAAAAGAAACTTTCTTTGAAAATAAAGCTTCCGCTTCATTCATAATTGTTCCTTTTGTACTTCCAACATCGGTCACTATTACATCATCCCGTAAACGAAATGACGCTAGTTTGTGTAATAACTTCTTCGTTTCTTCAACTGGAGAGGCAAAAATAATTAAATTTGCCTCTTCACATGCACGCTGTAAATCTATTGCTACTTCATCTACTACATGTAATTCTTTCGCACGCTCTACCTGCTCTTTAAATAAATCATAACCTGTTATCGTTACATCGTGCTCCTTCTTAATTGCTAATGCGAGAGAGCCTCCTATTAATCCTGTTCCAATTAATACTACCTTTTTACACATTGGCCTCATCTCGAGACTTATGTTTTTTATTTTCAAAGTGTTGTTTTAACACTGAAATCACTCCTTCATTTTGTTCCCTTGTTCCGATTGTAATACGGACACCATTTGGAAACGGACGAATAATAAACCCTGCGTGCGCGCAAGCTTCATAAATTTCTTCAGCACCATCTACCGGCAAGAAGATGAAGTTTGTTTGCGACGGATAGAATGGAATTTCATTTCTCTTACAAAAACTTTCGTATTGTTGCAGCCCCTCTGTATTAACACGTACTATCTTTTCAATAAATGACTCATCGCTTAAGGCAATCGTTGCTGCATTTTGTGCCAATGAAGATACGTTAAACGGCAAACGTACAACATTTAATTTCTCGATTAACTCTTCATGTCCAATCGAATACCCAACACGGAATGATGCTAATCCATATGCTTTAGAAAACGTTCTTAGTATAAGAATGTTTTTATGTTTTTCTAGAAGCGGTAATGTCTCTGGGAAATCTTTTGCTGTTACGTATTCATAGTACGCTTCATCAATGACAATTAACGTATTTTTACTAATTCCCTCAATGAATTGAGTCAATTTTCGCTCATTTACATATGTGCCTGTCGGATTGTTCGGATTACAAATCCAAACGATTTTTGTATTGTTATCAACCGCTGAAGAAATTTCGTCTAAGTCATATACACCGTTATTTAAAGCTACTTCTTTCACTTCGCACCCTTCAATAACTGCATGATGACGATATTGTGGGAAAGTTTCTCCTGCTGTTACTACATTATCTCCCTTACAAAGTACCGCACGGCTTATAATTTGAATGACTTCATCAAGTCCGCTTCCACATATAATTTGTTCCTTTTGAACTTGTAGTTTTTCTGCAATTGTTTGGCGAAGTTCTACAGCTCCTCCATCTGGATATAAGGCATGTTCATGCCATGCGTTTTGCAACTCTTCTATAACACGTGGTGAACAACCGAATGGATTTTCATTTGATGCTAATTTTACAAATGAATGATCCCCATATATCTCTTTCATTTGCTGCGCTGATTTACCTGGTTTATATGGCTGTAATGATGATAATTGCTCTTTTACCTTCATCTGGCATCCATCCTTTTTAAAATTCTTTTGCATATTTGTTATGCTGCGTAATATTTTGCTTGATTAATTCCATGCGGTCTTTTCCGAATTGTTCAACTAATGCGTCCGCAAGCTCCCATGCAACCACAGCTTCTGCAACAACACTTGCAGCTGGTACTGCACAACTATCAGATCGTTCAATACTTGCTTGGAATGTTTCTTTCGTATCAATATCTACACTCGCAAGTGGCTTATATAATGTAGGAATCGGCTTCATTACACCTCTTACTACAATTGGCATTCCTGTAGTCATACCACCTTCTAATCCACCTGCATGATTTGTTTTTCTTGTATAGCCTTTTTCTTCATCCCATAGGATTTCATCGTGTACTAAGCTTCCTGGCTGCCTTGCCGCCTCAAATCCAATCCCAATTTCAGCGCCTTTAAAAGCATTAATACTCATAATTGCTCCCGCGAGTTTTGCATCTAATTTACGATCATAATGTACGTAGCTACCAACACCAATTGGCATCCCTTCCGCAATTACTTCTACAATTCCACCTATTGAATCCCCACTGCTTTTTGCAGTATCGATAGCATCCATCATCTTTTGCTCTACCTCTTTATCTAGGCAACGCACAGGTGAATTTTCTGTAATTGTTTGAATTTCTTCTATTAGTAGTCGGCCTACACGATTTGCTTGTATCCCGCCAATCTCAAGAACATGTCCTGCAATTTGCACACCTAATTCTTTTAAAATTTGTTTTGCAACTGCACCAGCAGCTACTCTTACAGTTGTCTCTCTTGCAGAAGAACGTTCCAAAACATTTCGTATATCACGGTGACCATATTTAATTGCACCATTTAAATCAGCATGTCCTGGACGTGGTTTTGTAATTGTACGTTTCATTTCTTTACTTTCTTGCTCCGAAATAGGTTCAGCCCCCATTACTTTCGTCCAATGTTTGAAATCATCATTTTTTACGATTAATGTAATTGGTGAACCAAGTGTTATTCCGTGGCGCACACCACTTACAATCTCTACTGTATCCGTTTCAATTTGCATGCGTCTCCCGCGACCATGCCCTTTTTGTCTTCTTAATAATTCCTTATTAATATGTTCTGCTTGTAACGATAATCCTGCAGGTACACCTTCTAAAATAACAGTTAACTGCGGACCATGTGATTCTCCGGCTGTAATATATCTCATTTCTCTTACCCCTTTATTATTTTTTTGTACAAAAAAGTCCCTACTGAGCGCTCAGTAGGGACGATTCATATCGCGGTACCACCCTAATTGTAGACTATTTTTTTGTCTACCTCTTATCCTTGTTAACGATCTATGAGACCGTCTTTCCCTTCATAAAGATATGATCTTTACTACGAAAAAGATGCTCTAGGGCTGTAATTCATGCTTATCTTTGTACTGATTCTCACCGGCCATCAGCTCTCTATAAACAGGGAGATAAGCACTACTGTTTCCCTTTCTACGCATATTCAATATGAAATTAAGATAATTTATTTTTAAATCCTTTTAACTCTTCCATGAATTTATGGAACTCTGGAATATCCATTTGCTGTGCAGAATCAGATAATGCAACTGCTGGGTCTGGATGTACTTCTGCCATGACTGCATCTGCTCCAATTGCTAGTGCTGCTTTCGCAGTAGGTAATAATAAATCTCTGCGTCCTGTAGAATGCGTTACGTCCACAACAACAGGTAAATGTGTTTCTTTCTTTAAAATTGGTACTGCTGAAATATCTAACGTATTACGCGTTGCTCTTTCGTATGTGCGGATACCGCGCTCACATAGTATAATTTGATCATTTCCTTGTGCGATGATGTATTCAGCTGCATTAATGAATTCATCAATTGTCGCTGCTAAACCACGTTTTAATAATACAGGTTTATTTACTTTACCCACAGCTCTTAATAAATCAAAGTTTTGCATGTTTCGTGCCCCAACTTGAATGACATCAACGTAATCAAGAGCCATTTCTACATCATTTGGATTTAAAATCTCACTGATAATCGCTAAATCGAATTCATCAGCTACTTGGCGTAAAATTTGTAAGCCTTCAACCCCTAATCCTTGGAAGTCGTATGGTGACGTTCTCGGTTTGAAAGCACCGCCGCGCATTAATTTTAATCCTTGTGCTTTCATCGCTTGCCCCACTTGGCGAACTTGCTCTAAACTTTCTACCGCACAAGGACCCATGATGAATGTTTGTGTTCCATTTCCTAATAATTCACCTTTTACATCAACAATTGTATTTTCTTTTTTCTTTTTACGTGAAACAAGTAATGCTTTACGGTTGTCATCTTCTTGCAATTCTAAGCTCGCTTTGAAAATCGTTTTGAAAATGTGTTGAACTGTTGAAGTTTCGAATGGCCCTTCATTATGTTCTGCGATCATATCCAGTACTTCACGCTCACGAACTGGGTCAAAACGTTTCGTACCTTGCACTTGTTTTTGTTCCCCAATCTTCTGAACAATTTTACCTCGTTCATTTAAAAGCTCTAGTAACTGTAAATTGATTTTATCCACCTGTTTACGTAATTGTTCTAACTCATGATTTGCCATTTTAAAATCCTCCTTTTAATGTTTAAAACTATGTGAAGAGAATAAAAATTCCCTATTTTCTGAATTGAAACTCCACAAAAACTTATTATGAGATCGATTCCGCCTTTTATGTGTACAAAAAATCCCTACTGATCTACTCAGTAGGGACGATATTTATCGCGGTACCACCCTAGTTGCAGACTTATTTCGTCTACCTCTCTTCACTGTTAACGATCATTTGACCGTCTTTCCCTTCATAAAGACAATTATCTTTACTACGAAAAAGATGCTCCAGGACTGTAATTCGCACTTGTCTTTGTACTGGTTCACACCAACCACCAGCTCTCTGTTACAGGGAAACAACTACTACTTCTTTTCCTTTCACCGCATGTTATATTCCATTTTCAAGTTGGGCCACAAAAATACAAAAAGTCCCTACTGATCCAATCAGTAGGGACGATATTTATCGCGGTACCACCCTAGTTGTAGACTTATTTCGTCTACCTCTCTTCACTGTTAACGATCATTTGACCGCCTTTCCTTCATAAAGAAAACAAATCTTTACTACGAAAAAGATGCTCCAAGACTGTAATTCATGATTATCCCTGTACTGATTCACACCAACCATCAGCTCTCTGTTACAGTAAGATCCTCACTACTGTGATCTCTTCATTGCACTTTGTTTATTCAAATGTTTTTGAAATTGAATAAGTTATGATTCGTATTATAGAATGCTTTTTCAAATACTGTCAACACCTTTTTAGTTATTTTTTTAAAATTCCACTCTTTACCCACTATTAATCTTGTAAATTTGTCATCACAAGTCCAATACGAATCATTTCGTTTTGAATAGATATTAGCAAATGTTTCTCCACTTGGTACTCTGTTAACAATTGTTTAATCTCAATGATTTCATTTTCAAAAGAATTTGCCTCATGAAGGTTTTGTAATAACGAAAAAAACAACTCACCATAGGCTTCTACATGATATTTCATATTATTTTTCTTTTCCAAAATAGACAAAAATAGTTGTTTCATTTCCGCTTGATCGTAACGTTCTGATGGTGGAGAGAAACGAGTAAGAATTGTTTGTAATCCTTTTTCGGCAACTTCATCCATACATAATACAAAACGTAAAAACATGACATATTCCCTACCAGTTACGGAACTCATTTTTGGACGTTCAATTAAAAATCCAGCTAACCAAGCTTCCCAAAATTTTTGTTGTTCTCTCACGCTTAATGTTTTCACATAATAACATAAATGTTCCATAAACTTAATTTTGTCATTTTCCGTTTCCTGTATAAAAAGCGGATATAACCAATCTGCTCGCTGTTCCCAATATAATACACATTTAATAAAAACAAAGCTGAGCCACTTTAAGAATACTTCTTTTGTATGTGGATGTAACAAATATAAATGCTCGACTGCATATTTAATATGTCGCTTTATCTCTGTAAATAACGGTAAATTTATTTGTGTATAGCAAAGTCCTGCCCATGCATATTTTATTGATTTTTCTTGTTTTTTTAAATCGAGATAAGGTAGCAAATTTTTTCTACACCATTGTTTCTCAATATGATATAAAAATGTTATATCTGCTGTTAATCGTGCAAACATGAAGTTTGTACTCTGTGAAAATGTTCGCATTTGTTCTTCAAATAAAAACAAGTATTCGTGAATATTCCGATCGTATAAGTGGTCATATGCTAGTAACTTTAATAATACTGACGTCATCTTTCCAATAGGATGTTGAATAGATTCATTATAAAAATCATGCTCTTCTATCTTAAAATTCGGATCACCTTTCATTACTTGAGGAAATAAAGAAAAGGCAAAACGTTTCACCACACGTATACTATTCTCTTGGAATTCTTCTAATCGATTGCTGATTTCATAAAGAAAACTGCTAATTAACCAATGAAAAGATGTATTTCTTACAAATTGTTGCAGGAGTGGAATGATTTTTTGTATTTGTTGATTTGTAAGCTTACGATTATTTCTCCATGCCCGAATACAGACAAACCATACTTCATTACTTACATTACTTTCCCCTACTAATTGATACGCAAGCGAAATACTCCACTCTGTATCCAATTTACATGCTTTTGATAACATTTCTAAAAAATGACGCTGTTCAAAAATACCATCATGAGAAAAAAGCCTAACTTGTTTCATCATTTCATGGTCTTTCAACTGCAATAATCCATCGGCCGTTACGTTGCATGTAATACTTTGTACAGCATCCTCTACTCGTTTTTCACCGTAATGTTCTGGGGAAAAATGAGGATGTTTTTGTTTCATTTTTTTATATGCTTGTACTGTACAATTACTATTTGGATCACATGTATAAAGTAAATCCATAATAAGGCAAGCATCAAAAGCCCTCTCATTAACAAGGTGTTTCATAACCTTTTGTAACACTTCTTGCTTTCTTTGTTCCGAGGTAAATGGATAATGCTTCTTTAAAAATTTAAATACTTCATGCCTATATGTAACATGTAAAAGTAATTTTTGTTCTAGTAGCCATTTGATTTTTTCATCGTCAGTTACAAATGAATTTTTACTCATCGCAGCTATTGCAATCCGTTTTTGTACTATACTATCTGTTTCTATCATTTGGGCGATATAGTAGTTTGCCTTTCTCTTATTATTTTCACATAAATAGGCGAGACATTCTTTTACAATACGAATTAAAAATGTAAAATCTTTCGGCTGTAAATCATGCTCTGAAAATTCGACTGTATTATATGTCACACCGTCCTTTTTCTGCAGTGCAGTCTGCCTTAAAAATAACATTTGGATTTTTTCTAACCCCATAACCATAATTGGGTCAGCAAAATATGCGATATGCGGTTTCATTCTTTCATCCCAGATTCTTTGTACAAATGCAAATACGGGAACTGGTAAACGGCTTGTCTCCTCTAATTCAATTGAATCTTGCATATCGTGTTCCCATCTTCTGACACGCTTTAATTTAATTTTCCCATCCAAAATAAACGCCAACAATAAGACGAAAATTTCTTTATGATCAGGAAAGGAACATTTATGTAACAAATATGAAACCAATTCTATAGAGCTACTATTTTTTTCTGCTGTTTCCAGTAAGAGCAATGTCCATTTTGCGAATAATAGCGGTTCAATTGGCTCTTTTGCTTCGTTTAAATACGTACAAATCGTTCGCCATAACAAAGGAGAAATTTTTGAGTGATTTTTATAAATAAGCTGAAATAATTCTTTTTGGTGGCTAAAAAGAAATTGTTTGACGAGCCACTCGGCCAACAATTCATCCTCTTCACTATGAATAGTGGAAAGCAAAAATAAATTTTGGATTTTGCCTTCTGCCTCTAACCATTCTACCCATCCATAATCGCGAGCAAATTCTATAAAATACCGGAGTGTTTCAATTTTTTTTACTGATTGTTTTATATATGATAATTGCTCTTGTTCAACTGATGGTGGAACTGTCACAATATCACGAATCCGCATTCTTTTTGTAATATAATTATCTCCCATTAATTCAGCCCAGCGCTTCACCGCTTGAACAAGTGCCTGATGATTGTTCGCCTTATTTGGATAAACAATGGGCCTTACTCCTAAATGCTCCCAGTGATATGTATTATCTCCTTGTGCAACAAATGCATAACGTTTTGTACTCGGTGGTAAACCTGTTGCTAAATATTTCATGACAGGATCATTATGACTATATCCGATGAATAACACCGTATAATTTGAAAATAAATCAACTAAAAATCTTCTTGCCCAACCCTCTGTTAAGTAAGCCCTTCCAAAATCGCCATCCGTTAATATTAAATTTTCTTTTTCCTGTTCTACATTGCCGTGTATATATGCTAAACCTTTAAACGCTCTACCTGTTGGAAGTGCAGGTGCGTAATATATATTAATATCTGGATTCATTTCCCGAATTACACTTGTAAAATGCTGATCAAAATTTGTAGTAACGATGCGAACATCAATATCATCTGAAAAAAGCCGTGGAATGGCATAGTGTAATGGATTCGGTTTTGAATTTTTCACATCAACAAGATCTTGTGCAACTTGATGTACATCTTTCGTCTTCGCAACTTTTCCAAGATAATAATCATGCGGTTCTGTATTTTCACGCTTTTCAACATATAAAGCTTCCGCAATTTCATCAACTAAATCATCGAAATTTGGTAAGTTTGATTTCCCTTTCATAGAAACTCCTGCTCCGACAAATAATACAAGCCTTCCTTGTTCAAGATTATCAAATAGTTCATCTGGAATTTCTACTTCTGAAGTAATCCACATTTGGATCCCCCCTTACCTAAAAATGTCATACACTCTCATTTTACTATAACATTTTTCGTTTATTTTTTTAATATTTTGACAAGATGTTCAACATGAAAAAATTTTATTTGCAGCTATGTACATACATAAGAAATGTATGAACTTCTTGTTTTATACCAAAACTATATAAAAAACGGGAGGTGTGCAATTTGAGCAATTTTACGATTGTGCTTATCAAATTTATATCGTGTATCATTGCTTTTGCTATCGGACTTGATTTATTTTTTGATGCAACAATTGTTGATGTTATTTCCTTTAGCCTGTTTGTAACAATCGTTTCTTATATGTTTGTTGATAAAATCCTTTTGAATCGTATTGGCAATTCCGCCGCTATTATGGCTGACTTTTTGTTAACATATTTAAGTGTGTGGATTTTCGGTAATATTTTATTGGGCAATTATATGCAGATTGCATGGGGTAGTATTCTATCCGCTATTGTCTTTACATTATCTGAAGTGTTTGTGCATCGTTTTTCTCATACGCATGAACGGCTCAACAATGAACGAATTAATATGAATGGCCGCTTCGCGTATGGAACTGAGTTTGCTGAAGAACAAAACATCTTAGATAAAGATAAGAAAAAATAAAAAAGAAGGATGTCATTACACTGGTAATGACACCCTTCTTTTACACTAACTATTCTTCCTTCCACCCTTTTACATCCACTGACATATGTACAATTACTTGAAAGCCTAAGCTACCTGTAGAGCCAACTGCAATTGAATATTGAGAAAAAACTCTCGAAATGCAGCATTTCATAAATGACCTCACATATGTACTAATTTCCCTTTAATCAAATCTGATGACACTTCTCTTTCCTCCCAAATCTAAAACTGTAGGTTTCGAATAAAGTTTGATCAAATTAATGCTATTAACCGTAATAGAAGAACAAAAGAAAAGAGCGTGTTTTGAAAAAAAGATTAATCAAAACATGCTCTTATAGTATTTAATCGGATTATTCTTTTATAAAAAAGATTGATCTTTTTTGTAATCCTTCAATATTTCGGATATCAGGAGTAATTGCATGAACTTCAACAACTTTAACCAAAAAACATTCCATTTTATAAAAAGTTTGTTTGAAGCTTTCGTAGAATTCTTTAATTGAAAGAGATGAAGTTTCGTGACTTTATTCAAAGCAACAATAACAGAAAATAAAACCTAGCAACATAACGCTATGCTGCTAGGTTTTATAACGCTAAAAACTATCATCAGTTTTGTTTTTAAGATTTCTGTTTAAAAACTAAGAGGGTTATTTACTTTTCAACCACTTGGCTCTAACCAATTCTCTATCGTTTAATAAATTGTTCTTAGCTAGTTCAAAACACACTAACCAAAAATCTTTTTGCCACTTTACACAATCTTCCTCGTAATCCATAAGCATCTCAAGCACACAATATGAATCAGAAGGCTGAATATGAATCATATCATTTTTAAAAAATAAAGCTATGAGACCATGTTCAATAGATAGCAAGCAACCTTCATCAAATGAAATTGCAAAGTAAGCATAGTTATCCTTCATATAGTCAGGTAAAATCTCAAATGTAGGAGTTCCTATATAAGGATGGATTTCTTCCATACTATTAAAAGTAATGGGACTAAAGGAATGATCATTTTCATTATATATCTCGTAACTCATTAAATCTTTACATTGCAATTCAAATAGACCCTTTAGTATATTTTCATAAACAATATCAAAGTGTTCCTTTAAATAACATAGCGTATTATAAGATTCTTTTGTTAAAGGTTGATTACTCTCTAAATACCCCTTTATCTCAATTTTTTTTTGTTCAAAAAACGAAACGGAACAATTTACGTTTATAGACCCATCCCAACAGTCGTATTTTTCAGAAAAGTTAAAACTTTCCACTTTATATACCACCATTCACACCTACCTAATTAAATTTTGTTATTCATAATTAACGCCCTCTTATTATGTCACAACCGAAGCATAGCGGAGGGCGTAGTATAATTGTAATTAATCTACAAAATGGAAAGCAATTTTTAGTCTTGAAAAATAGCTATAATCCTTATAAAACCCATCAAAAATAAATAACACCCCTTTAAATACTAAATCCAAAGGGTAAAGCTGTATATATACTTTCTTGAACATCTGTTACTACCAAAGCTTTCTTCATCACATATCGCTCCCCTTTTTAATATAGATTTATATAGATTTATATATATTAATATTATATGACTTTAATAAAATTAAAATCACTACATACCTTTATCGTCTATACTCCATCATCCAGCAATCTTCTAGCTTCCCTTCATGAAGTTCATGTTTTATTAACCTTTTTATCTTTTGAAATCCACACTTTTCATAACAACAAATCGCACGTTCATTGCTCACTCTTGGATCCATCGCAATTGCTTCTGCCCCTAACTCATCGATAATATATGTAATCGCAACTTGCACAAGCTCTGTTCCTATTCCTCTATTCCAATATATTGGTTCTCCAATAAACTGATCCATGCCCCATATATTTTGGGCTTCTTTATATCCATACAGCTCTTTCCATTCTGAATCTATCGGGTAAATTTGTATATAACCAATCGGTTCTCCAGCATGTTCTACTAAACATCTTTTCTCAGCACTCTTTGGATCATGAATAAAATGAGTACGAACTTGCTCTGGAGATTGCAGATTATCTCTGCCTTCGTAATACTGTAAAACTTCTGGATTTGTTAACCATTTTGAAATGGTATTCACATCATCTTCTATAACATATCTAATCGATAAACTCCCTTTTTGAAATAACATATTTCACCTCCTTATTCATAACGTTATAATATCCTAGACTCATTAAGTTAACTCCTCTTATTAGATAACGAATACAATTTAGAGAAAAATATAAATATAAGTATATAAAACCATCTTTCCATCATACCTTCGTATAAGTCTCCCCTCAAAAAATGCTACTATTGCTGGATGTTATAGCACCTTTACTTTAGTAATCTATAGATATCAAACCAACATTGGAGGAATGAATATGTCTAAAGGTTATGATTCCAAAGAACATCAGCAAAGAGAAATACATGCAATCCAGCAAACGATCACCGAAATAGAAAGTGCATTTAATGCACATGATGCAGATGAATTAGATCGCTACTTCACTTTAAATGCCACATGGGTCAATGTATTTGGCAAGCGGCTTTCAGGTTGGAAGCAAATCAATGAGACACACAAAGTTCTTTTACCAGGACCTCTTCGGGACTCATACGCTTGTTATACAGTTGAAAGTATTAACTTTATTCGCTCTGATGTAGCTATCGCACATATTAGACAATACCCAACAACCTCTGAAGGAAAAATAATAGAAAATGAACAAGGCAGTTTAGCTGTTTATGTGATGGTTAAAGAAAAAGAAACATGGAAAATTGCTGCTGGGCAAAATACGCTTGTTCAATAGCTCTTCCCATATTCCCTATTTAAACTGGAGGTTTCAACTTATGTCTCAAGTAACTCTGAAAAAAATAACTTCTGACAACTGGCGAGAGGCTCTCACGCTTTCTGTAAATATTGAACAACAAAAGTTTGTTTCTGAAGTTACACCACCTGTTGCTATTGCACTTGCTAAAGCGTATATTAGGCCGGATGATAGAATGATTGAACCTTTTGGAATTTATCATAACGAGAAAATGGTTGGTTTCTTTAATCTACATTACGAACTAGATTGTCAAAAGGACTTTTGGCTGTTTCATTTTTTTATCGACAAAGGACATCAAAGAAAAGGATTTGGAGCCGCGGCAATAAAAGCGTTAATTAACCATTTAAAAATCGTTCATCCATCTTGCCATCGTATTCGCTTAACTGTGCATCCTGAAAATGATTCGGGTCAAAAATTCTATTCTAATCAGGGGTTTACCGATGATGAAATTCTCACATACGGTGAACTAACCTATTCCTTGTATCTTTAGAATTTTTTTAGCATAATAACGAACAAAGAGTGCCCTAAAAATCTCTAAAGACACTCTTTGTTCGCGTGAAGCACTATAGGTTATATCGGACTGTCTTTAAATCTCAAATACCAATATATTGCAACTTCATCATTTTGCTCATGAATGCCTTTATATACAAGAAAATCAAAGCCTCCTATAACAAAGCCACAACTTTCATAAAATTTGCATGCTTTAACATTATTGTTCTGTGTCTCCAGCATGATTCCTGGCATTTCACAAGCTTGCGCCCAATGCTTTGCCTGCTCAATTAATTTCCTACCAACTCCAAGTTGTCTAAACTGCTTATCTACTTTTATATCTTCCACGTAAGCAAAACCATTCCAGTTTCTCTTTACTATAATCATTCCAATTATTTGGTGATTCATAAACGCCAAATAAATTATCTTATCTGGATTATTAACATATTCACTATAATCTAAATCATTCTCTTGATCCTCTTTATATATATCTTCTGAATAATTTTTCTCATAGCTTTGTATTTCTTGCACGGTGTATTCTATTCGTTGATCCATCGCTGCTAATGAAAGGAATAGCTTAGAATCAACCGTAAAACTATCATCAATTTCAGGAATTCCATTCAAATCATGTATTTCTAGTTTTCTAATAAAAATGTCCATCCTTATCTCCTCAAAGTAAAGTAAAATATAATATATTCCTCATACTAAATATTTATAGCAATTGCTGCAATGAATAAACTAACTATTATTAGAAAAGACGTACCAATCATTGCTCCTCTTAGATGTATCTTATAATCTTTATATCCCTTCATCCCTTCTGTACTAGGAATAACAACAAATCTCGGGGTAATCCAACAAAATATAAGCCAATCTATAATGAGTAAATCAACCAAGTTAAAAATCATTAAAATTCCAAAAGAATGCAAGAAAGCATCTATAAACAATAATTTCTCATATCGCTGAAGTACGCAAGCTGAAGGTGGATTGAAAGCTATTAAAGAACAGCTTCCTGATTATATTAGTTATTTTATGATTCGCGCTTATATACAAATGAACAAATAATAACTTTTATAAAGTCATTCCGCTTTACACGATATGAATGATTCGTATAGAATATAATCGATCTTTATCTCATGTCACTTCTAATTTATCCAGATTTTTAATACGCTAATGAATGAGAGGGATTTGAAAGGGGTGTAAGGTATGAATAAACTAATATTTAAACAATTTGCGATGACAAGAAGTTATTTTATTAAAAACGTAGAATCATTTTCGAAGGAAATAACAAATGTACAGCCAGACGGTTTTAACAATACGATCCAATGGCATATCGGCCATGTATTAACGGTTACTGAACAGTTTATGCTCGGCTTTCCACATAAAACGACGCATCTTCCTGCAAATTATATCGAATTATTTGGAAACGGTACAAAGCCGGCTGATTGGAAGGGAGATGTACCTACCGTAGATAAACTCATTATAGAGTTGAAAGATCAATTAGTTCGTCTCCAACAAATTCCTGCTGAACAGTTAAATGAAACGCTGGAAAAATCATTTATGGGATTGGAAACCTTTGGAGAATTAGCCGGCCTTACATTAATGCATGAAGCAAATCATTTGGGGCAAATTCAAGCGATGAAGCGCATTATTGAACACGCGGGACTAAAGAACTAACAAAATCCAAAAAATAATTTGATGACTTTCAAAAGGAGTTATTCTCACATGAGATAGCTCCTTTTGATTTTGCAAAAACACTTATATGATTCTTTTTGATTTAATGTTCAAAAAAACCAACAAATAAAATTGACATAGGGAAAATGACAAGATTTTATTTCGAAAAAATAAAAATAGTGGTGCTGTAAACTTGCGTGACTAAAACCTTTTCCACTGTGAACTGTATTAGCAGCCATCCCCATTTGCGTAGCAATTTGTGCTGCCGTTTGAAAATCACTTAATTTTAGCTTGATGGGTCTGAGCAGTCATCCGTATTTCTTGACATATCATTTCAAACTTCATAAAGTGAAACTCTAATCGTTGTTTTTCATCTTCACTGATTATTAGCCCACAATACTTAATTAACTTATATAAATTTATATAGGAATAGGACAGGTGAAATAAATGAAAATCGAACATATAGCTATTTGGGTAAATGATTTAGAGGCAATGCGCACTTTCTATACACAATACTTTAATGGAGAGGCAAATTCTTTATATCACAATAAAGCTAAACACTTCGAATCTTATTTTATTACTTTTGAATCTGGAGCACGCCTTGAAATTATGCGAAAGAAAGGAATAGAAGATAAACCTAGTTCTAACCTAACTGGATATGCCCATATCGCTTTCTCTGTTGGTAGTGAAGAAAATGTGAATCAACTAACCAAAGCATTAAAAGAAGCTGGATATCCTGTATTAAATGGACCACGTTTCACTGGAGATGGCTATTATGAGAGCGTAATTAGTGATCCAGAAGGAAATCAAATCGAAATAACTATCTAGCATAACTTTTCAATATATAAGTTAAAAAATAATATAACAACCAAAAACCGTTCGAAAATTTTGAACGGTTTTATTATCTAATACTGTCGCATTAAAAAAGTTTGATCATTACAGAAATGCTAGTTCTATCGTGTTCCTTAATGACAATACTGGTCTACTAATCTCTTTAGATGTTCTATGTTTTCTGAAGATACTTTTTCTGACAATCTTGCCCCAGCAATAATAGGAGCCCACTTTATAACTTCATCCCTTGATAAACCAGCATTTTTGCAATATATACGTAAATACATTTCAGCCAACTCTACTGAAGCCTGGGCATACAACAAATATGTTCGGTAGACATCGGCACGAATATCTCCCGCGTTAGCATCCACCCAATCAATAATTTTCACATTATCATTACTCAAAATCAAATTAAATGGATGAAAATCCCCATGACATAGCCTAGGTTCAAATACCATTGAATCCAATTTTCTTAACAATTTACCCTTTTGTTTCTCATCTAGATTCTGTACTGATTCAATTTGACGACGTAGCTTTTCTGACATCGGTTCAAGTAAATCTGAATCAACAACAACAGCATGCACCTTTTGTTGTGCATTAACACAAATACCTA
Source organism: Bacillus sp. 95MFCvi2.1 (assembly GCF_000374965.1). Taxonomy (NCBI): domain Bacteria; kingdom Bacillati; phylum Bacillota; class Bacilli; order Caryophanales; family Bacillaceae; genus Bacillus; species Bacillus sp. 95MFCvi2.1. The sequence goes on from NZ_KB895690.1 coordinate 487,955, forward strand.
TGTAATGCTCCGCTCGTTCCATATTATGAATTAAGAGATCACCTACTGTTTTCCCTTTTACATATTCCATTATAATTGCTTGCCTACCCTTTATTTTTGTGACTTCTAATACCTTTGGGACTTGAATCCCACATGAATAAGCGTATTCTTGTTTCTTTGCTTCATATAACGATTCTGTATTTGGAAAGTGTTTTTTAAACACTTTCACAATTTTATTATCATAAAGATATATCTTTGCTGTATTCCCAATAGCTATCGGATTACCTAGGTTCAATTATTTTCTCTCCTTACAATATAGTGAATTTTTATATTTTAACGAGATCTTTTCTAATGCAATATATACAGTTTTTTTCATATTTCATTATTCTCCCTTAATCACTTCTATCAGTGTAATCGGAGAAGAACCAAGATCCATTCCTATTAGATCCTAATAATCGATCGGAAAATTCAGACTTTAATAACCTTAAATTGGACACTTCTTCTTATTTTGACTTCCATATTCAATCTACGACGTTTTTTCTTCATCCCTTTTACTTCATTACTATATTCATAGACAGTTTTATATCATCCTAAATAATATGTAAAAGGCTAAATCCATACATCGAAGCAACTACAAAAATGATTGTCCATACCGCTAGACTGACTGTCATCCAACTTATGACGTGTGTCTTGTTAGATCCAAATGTTAAAGCTAATACGGCTGCAATATCAGTTCCTACGAGAATGGGAGCAAGCAATGCCAAACCAGGAATACCATATCGTTCCCATATTCGCCTTGATCTAGTTTCTTTTTTAGAAGGTGTTGTTATACCTTTTTTTAACTTTCTTGCCGCTTGCCATTTTGCATACTGCTTAAAGAAGAATCCCAATAATAGAACCAAGATAAGATTCCCTGCAAATGCAGTCACCCCTACTGCAAATGGTTGCAATCCCCATGCGATACCAAGTGGTACAACGATTGATACATCCATCCATGGAGCAAAAGCTAATAGAAATAAAACGACATATTGCCACATTTCACCTGCATTTTGAGCCCACTCTAGCATATTGTTTCATCCCCTTTTTTCTTTAGATTAAATACGATTTAAAATAAGAATAGTAGTTAACCAATAGACCATGTATTGGCCTGCACCTAATACACCAATGCACAGTAATGGAACAAAATTATGTTGAGAAAAGAAGAAGAAGATCCCTGCCGTTACTGGAAGTGCAACGCTATAGTAAATATATACATTTCGGCAAGCCTTATAAGTTACCCACTGCTGCCCTTCATCTATTTCACGAAATTCGGATGGTATAAAGCTAAATAATCTAATCTTATCATCCGAATTCTTTCGATTATAAAGCTTTGTGAGAATGAACCAGAAAACAGTAACCGTCACTAGAATCCAAAAACATAATCTAGCTAAAACGACCTGTGTACTCATAAGAGAAAATAGTAAAAATGCAATAATCAAAACAAATATACCGGCCCCTATAAGCGGAGATTTTAAAACCTGTTTCATTATAATCATTCCTTTCCCTTTAAATAAAAAACATCTTCTACTGTAAGTTGAAACGCGGCAGCTATTTTTAACGCCATGGTGACAGAGGGAGAATAATCACCTTTTTCAATTAACCCAATTGTCTGCCTCGTCACTCCAATTGCATCAGCCAAGTCTTGCTGAGTCCACCTAAATCTTGCCCGTAATTCTCTAACTCTGTTTTCAAGCATCCTAACTTCACTTCCCTCCTTTTCAAACACTCTCATTGTAAATGATTACCAACAAAATGTAAATAATCATTTGCATTTTGTAATAAATAATTGCTCAAAAACTATAAAACAACACCATCTATAAAATGGTGTTGTTTCGTTTAAAGATCAAGTTAGTCAATTTTATACTTACTTCTTTTCCATAATTGCAAAGTAATTTTTCTCATGATCAGCAAAATTAAACGCTCTACCAGACGGCATATTTACAAGTTCTCCAACTGTAATTTCTTTCTCTACAAACTCTTTATATAATTTATCGATATCTTCAGTGAAAAACAACATGGATGGTGTACTAAGATTTAATTCAGGCTGCATCTTCGCAATTAATTCTTTATTATGTAGAACCATACTCGTTTCTGCTTTCTCTGTTGGCGCGATTTCAATCCATCTAAATCCTTGACCGTTATCTTCATCAGCAACTAAGTGGAAACCTACTTTTTCTGTCCAAAATTGCACAGCCTCATCTTGATTATTTACATATAGCATAATTTGACCAACTTTATGAATCATCATCTTCTCTTCCCTTCTTCTACTTCAACTTCAATTGTATTAAGTATATACGAACTAGCGTTCTTTTTAAAGTTTTTTTATGGTAAACTTTCACTTCAAACATTTTCACACACTGTTTTTATCTCTTTCTTACTATCTTGAGATGAGGGTTACCAAATAAATAATAGCATCCTTAAACATCTTAACCATAATTATATTATGTAAATAGTGTTATTGTATTGTATCTTCCTTTTAACATGTGGCTCTTAATTTATTCCCTCTCTTTCTCTTCATATATATTTCTAGCACACTACAAATAAGTGCCAAAAAGAAAATAAATGCTCCTATTAAAAAAGTTTTATTAAAACTACGAATAACCCCGTATTTATATTTTCATTTAATTTGTTCGTAGAGTTTATTTCCTTCCTCTGATTCCATGCTTACATATTTCTTCTCATCACTTGTTTGTATTACGTGTAGTATTTTTTGTTTTTCAAAGTCTGTTTGATCGCCTTTTTGAATCATCGCTTTCACTTGTTGCTTTATTTCTTCTTTTTCGATAGATAATTGATGATTTAAAATCACCACTAATATCGCTACACCTACTATACTTCCTACTGTTCTAGAAATATTAGATATACTTGACGCAATACCTGATTTTTCGGTTGGAACACTTAAAACGGCAGTTGTTGTCAATGGAGCAAGCGTACACCCTGCACCAAAACCTACAACCACGAGTCGCCAAATATAATCCCAATTTGAAAAGCCTGATTCCATATGACCAAATAAATACGAAGCGATTATAAATGCGATAATTCCTATAATACCGATAACACTACTTCCATGTTTTGCAGCAATGGGTGTCATAATCGCGGTAACTACCATTGATACTATCGCAAGTGTACTAATAATCATCCCTGATTGAAGCTCGCTCATTCCATCTACTTGAACTAAATAAAATGCAAAAATAAATAAAAAGTTCATTAAACCCATGCCTACAAAAAATAATGAAAGATTTGAAAACGAAAACTCTTTATATGAGAATAAATATAGGGGTAACATCGGATTTTTACTTTTCTTTTCAATAAAGATAAACAATATAAAGCTTATAAAAGAAATAACAAAGAGAAGACTTACACTTAGCGGACTTAAACTCGAGTTATTTACTTGTATCAGAGCGTATACAAGTAAAAACAATGCACATGATGAAGTAACCATACCTGCCCAATCTATTTTAGAACTAGCTGTATGATCATATGATTCTTTAATAAAAAGCAAGACGAAAAGTAAGGATAGAATACCGACTGGAACATTAATAAAAACTACCACTTTTTGAACTTAATTCACCTTTCACATCATAGTTAACTACAGATTTCCATATTTGAATATATACTTCATTCACAATATCCTCTACATCCTGCTTATCTACTACTAAAAAAGCTACTGTTCTACAAATATTTTTACATGTAAATTCATAAATAACCTGAAAGGCTTGTTGATCTCCAAAGGCCATTCTCTGTAACCATTCCTTTAGTTCTATTTCATCCAATTCTCGTTCCCCTCTCACGTTTTAAACAATCTTTCACACTATATTCGCTCGTTTCTCACAAAAGGTTCATTTTACATGAAAATTTATGTATTACAATAAAGAAGGAACAACTCATGTAAGTTGTCCCTTCTTTATACACCGTTAAAATATCAATCTAACAAAGCGATTTATCGCCCAACCTCCAACTAAACCAACGCGCATGGCCATCCGTTTCTCCAACAGTTTCATTGTATTCTTTCCCATTCATAAAATAATCAAGATGAAGATCTCTATCCCACATATTGTTATAAAGATGGAAAACATCCCGTTTCGCACCAATTTCTTTCACTTTATCTATTAATTTATGTTTTACACTCTCTGGTATTTGATTCGCCACATGTGTGTGGAAAATACAAATTACTGCATCCTCTGAGATTTGTTCCGCAATTTCTGAAAGAAGAGCTACTCCATCCCCTTCTATCAGTTTCACAGATTGTTCTTTTAAACAAGCTGCTGCGTGATCAAACATTTCAAGTCGTTCTTTATGCTCAGGCCAAATAAGTGAGCGTAACCATAAATAATCTTCCTCATTATTTAAATCATTTATATGTAAATCAAGTCCGATTCTTTCTACGACAGGTGGACTTTGTTGTAAGAAAAATGGCTGATTCTCCCCTTTTATTTCTGATTTCAAATGAACTTTAGAGTCTTTATTTCCAAACACCTCGCCTGTTCCATAAGAATATCTATATTGATCCCAGAACAGCTGCAGGCCCGCACTTGTCCCAATTTCAATTAGCGCTAAAGGCTTATTCACTTTATTAAACATATAACAAAAACTCGGATATAAATATGTACATCGTCTTACTTCGTTTGTCTGCACTAGCTTTGTTTTTAAAATATTGATTATCTCTTCCCTATGAATCTGACAAAAATCTTTAAAATGTTGAAAAGCATGTTCTAGATTTTTTGCTGGAACAGAAACAAGGCTACCATAGTATTGTTTTAATACATGATTATTCCCTTTCAGTAATAAATAGTGAACGGCACCAAGTAATAAGTTAGGAGTTGGCTGACCAAGTTGTGCGTGTGACGCTAATGTAAGGATTTCCTCATCTTCTGAAATTTCCAATGATAAATGTTCGTATAAATCGCTCGATCCTTTACCTTCTTTTATAGAAAAATTTCTAAATAAGTTGGAGATTTGTTCTTGTGTAAGCAAATCGATTCCTCCAATCACATAATTTAATATTCAGAATAATTTTAACATAAATACAATTATTAGGACATTTCTACTTATTCTGCTAAAAAGACTTATCCTTCAAGATAAAAGGAGGTAGCAAGTTGAATAGAAATATAACCTATACTTTCCTCATATTAATCACATTTCTTATTAGCTGTTCAAAAGAGCAATCCTTTTATATGTACTTCCATGAAAAGATGCAAAAAATGTATTTTGGACAAAAGAATAATTCCTACACTCTCATTCATACAAAAATGAATGTTTCACAAGAAAATGATGCCGTAGCAATATTTACAGAGCATAACCAGCAAGGTGAACAAATATTTATTGCTTATTTTGAAAAAGAAAATGGCAAATGGAATTGGATAAGAACTACAGGAACTGAATGGAATAGCCCCGTAAGATGGACTTCCATGCATCAAATCCCTTACATTTATGCTGGAACAATTCGTGATAACGCTATTACTAAAGTTTATGTCGGGAACAAAAATGCAAAAATCATTACTGTTGAAGGAACGAAAAGGTTTTGGTATGTCGTTAGTAATACAGAATGGGCTGAGGTTAGAATTGAAAAAGGTGATGGTACACAAGAAGCAGTTGGACAAATTGATGAAGAGATTCTAAAAGATTGGCATAATAAAAACGTCCGATAAAAATACCGGACGTTTTTCATTTCAACATTAAAAATTATACTTATCAATATTATCCTTCGTAAATACAACTCTTTCTGGTAATACAATGATTCCATTTCCATCTGCTTCGTAGTCATAACCTTGAATAGAATTCGGTTCCACCTTTACTTTACCTATATTCGGAACTTCAAAGCTATCGCCAACTTTTAATTTCTTTCCTTTTACCACAATTTCATTTGCAACATAAGTTGCAAGTGCGCCTTGTTGTTTTACATCCCATAATCCAAATTGCTGAACAGTTCCACGTTTTACATAATCACGCATTACGTTTGGAGTTGAAAATCCCGTCACAACTACCTTTTTATCCATTTTTAAGTTTTCAGCAGCTTGTGCCATTGCTGGAAGTGCCGTTGCATCCGGACAAATGACCGCATTAATATCTGGATACGTTTTTAAAATGCTTTCTCCAACCGATAATGATTTTTGTGCATTATTCTCTCCGTACTGCGTCGTTACAATTTCCCAATTTGGATATTTTTCTTTTATTATCTCATTTGCTTTTGTTACCCACTGATTTTGATCTGTTACAGTCGGACTTGAATAAAAGAATGCTACTTTTCCTTTATCTCCAATTTGTGATGAGGTCATTTGAATTAATAAATTTGCCAATTGCTCCGGTGTTCCTTGGCTTATATAAAATGAACGATCTTTCGGATTCACATCAGAATCCCATGTTAAAACTGTCATTCCCTTTTTCTTTGCTCTCTGTAAGGATTGCGTCAGACCATCAACCGATGTAGATGAAACCATTAACGCATCATAGTTTTGATTAATAAAATTATTTATATATTTCACTTGTCCTGATACACTCGCCTCTGATGGCCCATCATATTTCACTTGCACCCCTAATTTATCTCCCATTTCTTTTGCCCCTTCACCACCTGATGTAAAGAAGCCAACCCCTGTCAATTTCGGAATGAATGCAAATTTCACATCATCTGCTTTTTTCTTGTCTGCTGTTTTGCTAGAACATGCAATTAAACCGATAATACAAACACATATAATGATAAAGATCCCTAGTTTTCTTTTCATGACATTTCCCCCTTATGCAATTTCCTTCTTTTCCACATAGTGAGTTGCTGTAACTTGAAATGCCTAATAATAACAGAGAGGATAAGTATAATACCAATAACTACATTTGACTGTTCGTTCGTTAAACCTGTCATTTGTAAACCGTACTGCATCATTCCAATAAATATACTTGCTAGTACTGTTCCAAGAATACTTCCTTTTCCCCCAGTGATGAGTGTCCCACCTAATACAACTGCCGTAATAACCGGCAGAATTGTCTCGCTTCCAATATCAGCTCGAGCTGAGCCAAAATATGCTGTTAAAAAAGCCCCTCCTAATCCACCTCCTAACCCAGAAAGAATATAGGAAATAGTTACTATTTTTTTTGTTCGAATACCAGAATATTGTGCTGCCTTTTCATTCGCACCTGTCAACAAGACATAACGTCCGTACCTTGTTCGATGAAGTAAGAGTGTAAACAAAACAGTCAAAACGAAAAGTAACCATACTAAATTAGGAATTCCCATAAAACTTCCATTTGCAAGTTGCACGTAAGAACCCGGTAAACCACTTATCCCTTCATATCCACTGGCATTTGAGCCACCCGAGATAACAAGTGCAATTCCTGAATATAAAAACATCGTTCCAAGTGTAACAACAAGAGGTTCTATCTCTGTCGTTTTAATAATCACCCCGTTGATACAACCCGCTAGACAACTGATAAACAAGGAAATAATTACAGCTAAAATAACCGGAATTCCATTCATCCAGAGTACACCAATAAGAATTGAAGTAAGCCCCATAATCGATCCTACAGATACATCGATTCCACCTGTTATAATTACAAAAGTCATTGGAATTGCGGCAATCGTAATAAAAACGAAGTCATTCATACTGAAAAGTAAATTACTAATATTTAAAAAATCACTGTTTAACAAACCAAAGAGAATGAACTCTATAATAAGTAATACAATAAGAACTCCTTCCCATCTTAAAAATCCACGTGCATACTTCATAGATTCATCCTTCTTTCTTCCAACTGTCTTATTCCCTTCCATTTTTTTAAGATGCTGTCTAATATAATAATAAGTAACAGTAAGAATCCTGATATAGCACTATTCCAAAAAGCAGGTATTTTTAAAAAGACTAGTGAACTACTTATAACTTCTAAAAAAATCGCTCCCAGTGCTGCTCCAAATATAGAACCTGTTCCACCTTTTAGATGAATTCCGCCGAGAACAGCGGCAGCAATTACTTGTAACTCAATTCCTGTACCAGTTTGATTTGGCACAAAGCCGATATTCATAACAAATATGCACCCTGCAACCCCTGCGCTCATCCCAGAAATAATAAATGCATATATTTTCACCTTGTCTACCGGTATTCCAATGAGGCGTGCTCCGTCTTCGTTATCTCCGGCAGCATAAAAATATCTTCCAAAAGGTGCTTTCGTTAAAAAGATATATAATAATAGTAAAATAGCCAAAATGATCCATACTGTAACTGGAAGCCCTAGTATCATGACCGAAGACATCTGTTTATAAGACTTAGGAATATCTTCAATCCATTTGCCACCTGTATAGATCAACATCGCTCCTCTAATAATCCCTAACATTCCTAATGTCATAATAATTGCCGGTACACGAAACTTCGTAACCCCAACGCCATTTATCATTCCAATCACAGCTCCAAGCAAGATTGCAACAATGATTGAAATTAAGATACTATTACCATTTGTCAAAAACATCCCACAAATTGCTGCACTTAATCCCATAATAGAACCGACTGAAACATCAATATTTTTAGTAAATAATACGAATGATTGACCAATAGCTAGTATGACTAAAATAAGACTTGATTTCATAATTAAAGAAAGCGAACTAAACTGAACAAAACTAGGATTAATAATTCCTACGAGGGCTATGTAAATAAGTAATAAAATAATAATGGATGTTTCATGCATTTTAACTATATTTAAAAAACGTTTCATTCCGTTACACCTTCCCTTCCCACATATGCAAGGCGTGTAACTTCATCTATACAAACTTCTCCTTTCTCTAAATGTGAAACAAGTTTTCCATTCCTCATCACATATACCCGGTTTGCTAATTGAACAATTTCTTCTACATCTGAGGAAATTAATAAAATCGCAAGCCCTGATTGTTTTAAACTTTGAATTGCCTCATATACTTCTAATCTTGCTTTTGCATCAATCCCGCGCGTTGGTTCATCAAGAATAATTAATTTAGGTTCACAAGCAAGATATTTTGCTAATACAACTTTTTGTTGGTTTCCACCTGATAAAGATGTCATTTTTTCATCTACATTGGAAACAACTATCCGAAACTTTTTCATATACAACTCTGTTAAAGCGCTTTCTTTTTTATACTTTAAAAAGAATGGGCTCATTCGGTGTAAAGAAGCTGCCGTTATATTTTCTTTAACAGACCGAATTGAAAAAATACCATTCCCTGCCCTATCCTCTGGAACATATACCATCCCTTTATCTAATCGTTTGCTCGTAGAACACTTTGCAATTGACTCCCCTTCTAATAAAATATCCCCTGACCGTATGGGCCTTATCCCATATAACACTTCTGCTAATTCCGTTCTACCCGATCCAACAACACCAGCAATCCCTACGATCTCTCCAGCATGTACATTTAGTGATATATTCTGAAATGCATAACTCGACAGATTTGTTACCTCTAATACTTGTTGAGAAAGTTTCATCGTTTCTTGAGGTGCCACTTTCTTCTTCTCTTGTTTATAATCTTTTGGCAATAATCCCTCCATTAGCATGTCGTATGTATAATCTGATACATCCCCTTGACTCACTATCATTCCATCACGCAAAATAGCTACTTTATTCGCAATCTCAAAGATTTCCGGAAAACGATGTGTAATATAAATCATTCCGATTCCCTTTTCTTTTAAGTCTTTTATCAGCACAAAAAGACTCTTTATTTCATGAGTTGTTAATGTCGATGTTGGCTCATCTAAAATAAGAATCTCTGCTTCTCTTATTAACCCTCTTAATATTTCTACTAATTGTTGCTGTGCAATTGATAATGAACTTCCAATTGCACTCAGTTCTATGTTCCACCCTAAACTTTTTATCAAATCTTTTATCTTTGTACGAAGTTCCTTCTTCTTTGCTTTTATTCCGATACATATATTTTCTTCAATTGTCATATGAGAAAAAATTAACGGTTCTTGTGGAATTAAATAAATACCATTTAAATGTGCTTCCGCTGGATTAGAAAAACTTTGCACTACTCCCTTTACATACATCTCCCCAGCATCATAAGAGTATAAACCTGTTAATATTTTCATCAATGTTGATTTCCCAGCACCGTTTCCGCCAACTAAAGCATATACATCGCCATAGTCTAATTCTAAATTCACTTCTTTTAGTACCCTTTGTTCTGAGAATGATTTACTCATTTGCCTCACTTTTAATAAGGGGGCATTCTCCACATCTTGTCACCTGCCTTTATACAGAACAATTTTTGAGAAAATGATTTTTTGTTCTACTTGTTTTGTAGCATTGTATATCCCTTTTTTCATATCTAGAACAAATTTTTCTTGAACACAATTACTACTTCTATCGGTATAAACAAAAAAATAAGCACATATGTTTAAGCATCGGTCAATTGTTGAAAGGGATGAAGAGAATGTCACAGTTGAACTTTGAAGAAAATTTGTTAACAAAAGTAGCCTGGTATTACTATAAAGATCATTTAACGCAGCAGGAAATCGCTTCTTTGCTTCACATTTCACGAAATAAGGTCGTACGGTTATTAGATAAAGCTCGATCTGAAGGTGTCGTTACATTTCATGTAAAAGGTACGGGTTTACATTGCTTAAGCATTGAACGTGAACTAATTAAAAGATTTCATTTAAAAGACTCTTTTATTATCCCTACGCTAATGGAAAATTCCCCTTCTTCTTTAGGGAAAGCTGCAGCGCAATATGTAGAAACACATTTACAACAAGGAGATTTACTCGGCATTGGTTGGGGGGAAACGATATCAAAAATGTTAGAAAACATCCATTTTGAAGCATCTATACAACTTTCAATCGTTACTCTTACAGGTGGTGTAAATCATTACCTTCCTAGAAAACAAAACTATCTCAATCACATGCAAGGCGAACTTCATATCATTCCTACGCCATTTTTAGCATCCACAACCGAAATGGCACAAAGTATCCTTTCCGAACCAGCCGTTAAAGATATGCTACATGTCGCTTCACTTGCTAATACAGCAATAGTTGGTATTGGTGGTTTATCTCATGATGCAACCATTGTAAAAGAAGAAAAATTAACGCTTCGTGAAATGACCTATATACGAAGTCAAAATGGTGCCGGAGATATTCTAGGACAATTTTATAATACACATGGAGAATTACTAGAACTTCCCCATCACGACCGCCTAATTGGTACACCTCTTTCAGCTCTTCAAAAGATGAAACACGTAGTCGGTGTAGCTGGCGGTGAAGAAAAAATAGATGCAATTTACGGAGCCTTAAAAGGTAGATTCATTCATACATTAATTACCGATGAGGACACAGCACTCTCCCTATTAAGAAAGGAAGGTGAATCATAATGTCTTCTCTATTAGCTTATGACGCGGGTACTGGTAGTATCAGGGCCGTCCTTTTCGATTTACAAGGAAATCAGCTTGCTGTGAGTCAAAAAGAGTGGGTTCATAAACCCGACTCTCGTTATCCTGGTTCTGTCAACTTTGATGTGATAGAGAATTGGAAACTCGTTCAAGAATGCACAAAAGATGTACTTCAAAAAAGCAACATAACCCCTTCTTCTATTAAAGGGATTAGTGCAACAAGTATGCGCGAAGGATTTGTTTTATATGATAAAAGTGGGCAAGAAATATGGGCATGTGCGAACGTTGATGGCCGTGCTTCTTCTGAAGTAAGTCAATTAAAACAGATCCGCTCCCATCTTGAAGAAGATTTATATATGAAATCAGGGCAAACTTTTGCACTTGGCGCTCTGCCTAGGCTACTTTGGATTCAAAAACATCAACCAGATATATATGATAAAATCTATTCCTTTACAATGTTAAACGATTGGATTTTATATAAATTGTGCGGGGTATTACAAATAGACCCTTCCAATGGATGTACATCTGGTATTTTTGATTTAGAAAATAGAACTTGGGATAATTCGATTGCTGAGCAATGCCGTCTAAACTTATCATTTTCTCCAAATGTAAATGAAGCGGGGACAGTTATTGGTAATATCACAAAACAAAGTGCAGAACTAACAGGTTTACATGTAGGAACACCGGTAGTTGCTGGGGGCGGAGATGCCCAGATGGCTTCACTCGGTTCGGGAGTCGTACATCCTGAACAAACATTTATTTGCGGAGGGAGCTTTTGGCAACAAGAAGTAAATATAACAAGTCCAAAAACAGATTCAAATGCTCGTATTCGCGTCAATTGCCACGCTATCCCTACACTTTGGCAATATGAAACAATCGCTTTTTTCCCCGGGCTTGTGATGAGATGGTTTCGAGATGGTTTTTGCCAAGAAGAACAAGAACTTGCTACTAAACTAGGTGTAGATGCTTATGAATTATTAGAGGAACAAGCAAAACATGTGCCAGTCGGATCATATGGCATTATTCCTATATTTTCAAATGTAATGAACTACATTTCATGGCGCCATGCCGCACCTTCTTTCATTAATTTAAGCTTAGATGCTAATAAATGCGGAAAGAAAGAACTGTTCCGTGCACTCGAAGAAAATGCTGCATTTATAACACTTGGAAATTTAAAATTAATAGAATCATTAACAGGAAAGTTCCCTTCTGAAGTGATATTTGCTGGGGGTGCTGCCAAAGGCAAGCTCTGGCCCCAAATTGTTGCGGATGTTCTCGGAATTTCTGTTAAAGTACCAGTTGTAAAAGAAGCGGCCGCCTTAGGAACAGCAATTGCGGCAGGAGTTGGTGCTGGAATATATGACTCTATGGAAACAATCTCTCAGGAATTTGTAAAGTGGGAAAGCACCTACGAACCGAATGCTGAAAATTATAAATTATATCAAAATTTCTATCAAACATGGAAATCTGTTTATGAAAAACAACTCCCGCTAGCGGATGAAGGCTTCACATCACATATGTGGATTGCACCAGGTGCACTGTAACACATTCATAAAGGAGTGAACAATATGCTCAAAGTAAATGAAGAGGATTTCTCCTATCGCTTTGGTAACAACGGCCCAAAATATTTAATAAAGGGCCCTAACATTGACCTTGGCATTGTAGTCATTCAGCCTGGGCAAGAGTTTCAAAATCATTATCATACTACATGCGAAGAAATTTTTTATGCCCTAGAAGGTGAAATTGATTTCTATATTGATAATGAAAGAGTTCCTGTAAAACAAGGTGACGTCTTGCAAGTTCGCCCTCATGAATCTCACTATCTTATTAACCACTCAGATCAAATCTTTAAAGCTGTTTTTATTAAGTCACCACATTTACAAGAAAAAGATACTGTACAAACAGAAAATCCAAATTTAACGAAGGAGTGATTCACAATGACTTGGGGATTTCAAAATCGATTAAATACGATTCTGCCTGATGGAAAAGCAGTTATGTTAGCAATTGATCACGGTTACTTTTTAGGTCCAATTCATGGATTAGAACAACCATTAGAAACAGTAAAAAACTTACTTCCCTATACAGATTCTCTCTTTTTAACAAGGGGTGTACTCAATTCCTGCATTCCTAAAGACTGCAAAACACCAATGGTTTTACGTGTTTCAGGCGGTCCAACTGTCGTTGGTAAAGATTTAGCAAACGAGACCATTGTTACACCAATTAAAGAAGCACTGCGGCAAAATGTAGTCGGAGTTGGTGTATCTGTTTTTGTCGGTTCAGAATATGAAACACAAACTGTTTCAAATCTAGCAAACGTAGTTTCCGAGGCTCATGATTACGGTTTACCTGTTCTCGGTATTACGGCCGTTGCAAAAGAACTACAAAAACGAGAAGCACGCTTTTTAGCACTTGCATCGCGTGTATGTGTGGAGATGGGTGCTGATATTATTAAAACGTATTACTGCGAAGGATTTGAAAAAATTACGAGCACATGCCCTGCCCCAGTCGTCATTGCAGGTGGCCCAAAATTAGATTCGATCGAAGACGCTTTAACAATTACATACCAAGCATTGCAAGAGGGTGCGATTGGAGTTGATATGGGACGAAATATTTGGCAGTCAGAACATCCAGCTGCAATGATTCAAGCGATACACGGTATTGTTAAAAATGGCTTGAATGTGAAAGAAGGGCTAGAGTTGTATGATGAAGTAAAAAATTAAATCGGATGATTAAATAATATATTTTTACTTTCTAAAAAAAAGAATCCTCTTTATAAGAGGATTCTTTTTTTATGATTAAATCTAAGTATCACTTCTGAAAAATATGTTTTATTTTTTCACCTGGAACATTACTCCCCCCTCTTCCTTTCACATCTTCAATCATCATTGTAACAATCATATCCGGCGCATTTGCATCGAAAGCTGCAAACCATCCGAGTTCTTTTCCATCTGCTTCTTTTGATTCTTTTAGTTCTGCCGTACCTGTTTTACCAGCAAGAGTCATATCATCAATCCTAGCAATTTTCCCGGCACCATCGGAATCATTAATTACTTTTATTAACGCACTTTTTAATATTCTTTGACTTTCTTTAGAAATCACATTCTCTTTCCAATTCTTCACTTCTTTTTGTATCAGATGTGGAGATGGAATATTCCCTTCATTTACAATCGGTGCATATGTTAAAGCTAAATGAAGAGGTGTCATTAATACTTGTCCTTGACCGTATCCTGTATCTGCCAGTTGAATATCGTTTTTTATCCCATCTTTTGCAATGATTGACATAGGAAATTCGTATTCAATCGGCAATTTTTCATGAAATCCGAACTTCTTAAGCATGCTTTCATACTGATCTTTTCCTATTTTTAAAGCTTGTTGTGCAAAATAAATATTGTCAGAGTACTTCATTGCCTTATCGAAATCAATCGGACTAGCATCTTTCACACGTGTTACATAATAATTCCCCCATGATGAATCTTTTGTCCACTTTAATCCTTCAATTTTAAACTCTTCCGTTGGATTTATAACGTTTGCTTCCAAACCAATTGCCCCTGTAATTGTTTTAAATACAGATCCTGGTACAACTGTCTGTGTGAAACGGTTTATCATTGGATTTTTCAAATCATTATTCCATACTTCACGTTGCGCTTTTGATGCCCCTCTAACTATTATATTTGGATTATAAGCTGGACTACTTACAAGGGCAATTGTTTCACCCGTTTTTGGATTAATCGCTGCACTAGATCCTGCTTCATTTTTCATTTCATTATAGATTTTTTCTTGAATTGAGGCATCGATTGTTAATGTAACATTCTCTCCATCTCTTGCTTCTGTTTTTGCTAAGTTTTTAATCTCTTTTCCGTTCTCATCTTCCATAAATACGCGTCCACCCTTTTCACCGCGCAATTTATTTTCTAAGACTTTTTCTAATCCTGTCTTACCTACTAAATCATCCGCTTGATATCCTTTTTTCTGAAGCAATTTTAACTCTTCTGCATTTACTTCTCCTATATATCCCGTTAAGTGTGCTGCCGCTTCTCCTAATGGATATGTACGGACTTTTACTGGACGAGACGAAACACCTTCCAACGAAATATAATCACTTTGTGTTCGTCCTTCTGGTAAAATACCAATTGGTACATAGGAATCTGGTTTAATCCATTTCGCTGTAAGCTTCTGATCGACTTCTTCGATAGACATATTAAGTAATTGCGCTATTATTTCTTTCGTTTGTGTTGCAGTATCTCCTAATTTTTCTGGAATAATTCCAACCTCAGTTGCCTTTCCATTCACTACAAGCCCTTTTCCATTTCGATCATATATTTCACCGCGTTTTCCTTGCTCTGTCTGCAGACGGACTTTATAATTTTTTTTCATCCCTGGAAAGATAAAGTCTGGGGTCCAATTTATTTTCCAAGATTTCTTATCTCCATCTTTTTCTTTCACAAGTGTTGCTTCATGTGAAAAAGAAATTTCTCCTCCTGCAGTATCCATACTTACGGTAAAAAGAATGACCTTACTTTCCGTTTCATCTTTACTTACTTTCTCTCTTTTAATTTTTAAATTCTCAACTCCAATACCTTCGTAAATTTTTTCATTTTTCTCTGTAAATTCTTTTTTTGAAATGGATTCTTTTGCGTGTTTTGACAGTTGATCATACATATCTGCAAATTTTTTGTCATTCCATAATTTTATATATGCTTCAAATGCTTGTTCTGAAGTTTCGCCTTTATTGCATCCTACCAATATAAATGTGAAACAAAAGAAAAGTAGTATCCATATTTTTTTCAATTCAAACTTCTCCTTTAAATAAATCAAAATAGCTTAAATAATTCTTATAATCCTTTTTACATGAGTAACTTGCTATAAATAGTGTACATCCGCTCGTTTTCTACTGATTAATATGAACCTGAGATTTAATAATGTTCTATATCTTGGTAACAAAGTTATGATTAAAAACCTGTGAAATAGCAACTATACTAGCTGCTATTCCACAAATTCACCTTAATTCTTTTATTCAAAAAGCTTCTTAATATAAAGTACAACCTTAATAAGCCCGCTCTAACCAGGCTTTTACGGACAATTGAGTCCCACCTAAACTTGTTTGCTTTCGCCGAAATTTGAGGTGAGAGTCTTACTGCCCGCGAATAACTGGATAAACAATATAACTTGGATCCTAGTAATCATTACCTTCCCTACAGAGAACGAAATTTCACTATTACTGATTAGGATTCACTATATTAGTAGCTTCACCATTCATACGTTGCTTTTTCAAGTCAAAGTATATATCTAATATATCCTTTCCAATTAATGAATTAATACCGCCTTTATCATTGTGAACCCAAGGGACTACTACAGAAAATGCTATTTCTGGATTATCATATGGAGCATATCCAACTAATGTTAAATTGTAACACTCAATACGTTCTCCCTTCTCATTCCTTCCAATTTTACTATCTCCTCCATATACTGTTTGAGCTGTTCCTGTTTTCCCAGCTGGTTTATACGGAGCCTTTTGGAAATATTTCACACCAGTTCCATCGCCTTCTTGAAATACCCATCTAAACCCTTCTTTTACTCGATCAATATATTCCGATTTCACATCCACTCGATTTAACACAACAGGTTCTATAGATTGTACAACTTTTCCAATTTCTTCTTTTTTTGTTGTTTGTTCTCGAATCTCTTGGACAATTTGAGGTTGCATTCGGTATCCATCATTCGCAATAGTTGAAATATATTGTGCCAATTGTAGTGGTGTATACGTATCATACTGTCCAATAGAAAAATCTAATAAAAATCCAGGTTGGCTATCTTTTTGTCTTGTTTGTCCAGTTATTTCATTCGGTAAATTAATTCCTGTTGGAACCCCTAAACCAAATTGTTTAAAATAATAACGCATTGTATCAAATGCTGCTTGTTTAATATCCAATGAACTATTTGGTACATAATTCACTCCAGCTATTTGTAACGCTGTATGAAACATGTATACATTAGATGATACTTGTAAAGCTCTTAAATCATTAATATTCCCAAATCCAGATACATTCCATGATTTTTTAACTCTCGTACCTTTAAACTTCATAGGTGCATCATAAAATTGAGTCCCTGGTTGTATAGCTCCTGTTTGGTATCCAGTTAATAAAGTAGCACCTTTTACAGCTGATCCTAACTCATAAGAAGTTACCATGTTACCTAATGCAAAATCTTCTACTTCTACTTTCCCATCTTTTTCTACAAATCTCTTACCAGCCATAGATAAAAGTTGTCCAGTTTTTGGATCCATCATGACAACAAAAGCACGATCCATTAATGGTTCAGAACTCTTAAAAGCTTTTAAATTTTTTTCTATACTTTCTTCTACTTTCTTTTGTAACTCCATATCAATTGTTAAAGTTAAATTGTTACCACTTTTTCCTTTAGAGACTGTTTCTGTTTGAACAACATTTCCTGCTTTATCAATATTATTTTTAACTTCTTCTTTTGTTCCATGTAATACATCTTCATATCGCTGTTCAATATAACTTTTCCCCACGCGATCGTTCCGATTATATCCGCGGACCAAATAAGAATCTAAGTGTTCTTTTGGCAACCCTTCTTCAGCACTTGTTATATTACCTAATACCGAACGGAATAAATCACCATTTACATAGTTTCGTTCCCAATCAACTGTCGCATCTATCCCTGGAAATTTCGCTAAATTTTCACTTATCCTCGTATACTCTTGCTCTGTCACGTCTTTTTTTATAACTTGTGGTGTCATTTGATAACCAGAACTCATTTTACTTTTAATAACTAACACTTGTAAGTCTTGTGGCGTGAGCTCTCCTAATTCTTCTTCTGTAATGCGTTTTCGTCTTAACTCTTCGATTCTTTTGTCTAACTCTTTCCCTTCTATACCCTTTTCTCTAAATTTTTCCTCTTCTTGCTTCGTGATCTTTGCTTTAGCACGCTTTTTATTTAATTGCATCCAAAAATCTTTTTTATCTACTTCCGTTAATTTATTTATTTCTTCTTCTGATATTTCAAGTATATTTGCAATATCTTTTGCAGTTTTTAAAATGTCTTCAGAGCTTACACCCTTCAATCTTGTATACGTAATCGTACGAAGTGCTCTATTATCAACAACCTGTTTCCCTTCTCGATCATAAATTTTCCCACGGGGAACTGGTATACTCGTTGTTGCATTTTCATTTTTTTCTACTTGATTTTTATAGGTCTCTCCATCAACAATTTGTACTTTTCCTAGCTGAAAAATAATAGCCGAAAATAGTATAAATACGCAGAAAAATAGGATGTTTAATCGGATAGATATCGATGTCTTCTGCTTCTTTCCTATTTGCTTTTTCATATATCCTCCATTTTTTAATGAGTTTCATTCAGATTACAGTTTCATATACAAATTCACGCATATGTGTTATTCGATCTTTATACAAAGAAAACTAAAAGGTAGCGGTTCATTCAATTAATGAATTGAATAGATGAAAATGGAATCGTTCCTCTATTTACATAAAGTGAAACTTCCATCAGTGGGCGTTTTCTTCATCCCTCACTGATGGTTAGCCCTCACCTCTCTTCCTCGTTTCTCTCTGCCTCTTAAGCCGAGGGGCTTACTACCCGTTAATGCGGGATAAATAATAAGAGAAACTGCATTCAATCATAAGCAGTTCCCCTTATTTTTTATTAATATATCTAAAACAAAAATTAGGCTATTCCTCTATATTACGTGGCCGTCACACCCTATTAATTTTCATTATTTTTTAACAAGTTCAACGTATGAGTAAATAAACGACTATCTCCGGGATCTCCATGTCCTGGTACAATAATATTTATATCGCTGTATTTCTTTTCTACTTTTTTAATTGCCTTTGACCAATTAGATACATATGAACCTGGAGTTTGTACAATCTCTTGCGTATCTAGTGATTTTATTAAACATCCTCCAAATAGGATTTTATACTTTGGTAACCATACTGTTATGTTATCTTGTGTATGTCCTTTTCCTGGATAAAATGTTTCCACGTTTATATCACCAAATCGCATATTATCGCGTTTCTTCAAGTCTCCAAGAGGCTTATCAAAACCTTGTTTCTCTGCTAAATCAGCAGTTAAAGCCGTACTGTGTACCTTGACGCCTTTTTTAGTCAGCGTTTTAATTCCTCCTATACGATCGTCATGAGCATGAGTCACAATTGCTTCTGTGACCTCTTTTGTAGGAAATTGCTTTTTTAGTATTTGAAGCAGTTGATCTGTAAGATCATCATTCCAAGGTGTATCAATTAGTACTAGTCCTTTAGACGTTTCAAGAATTAAACCATTTGCAGGAATACGTGTTCCATTTACCACTCCAATGCTTGTATGCATCCAGACCTTTGGATACAATTGTGAAATGGATACATCTTTCTCTTGATCTTTATTTTTTATTTGCTCTACTTTTTCGGCAGCTTGTACTGGAAATATTGAACTGGCAAATTGGCTAATCCCTAATATACTTGCGCATAGACCTACTTTTAATATCAGTTTCTTTTTCATTTTCATTGCTCCTTTCCTAGCAGCTTACTTCTCTAAAAGCGCTACTACACTTAATAGACAATCCAAATGATAAAGTTGTTCCCACATTTACAAAAAAAATAATAAATTTTAATATAGAATAGAATCTGGGTAAGGGAGGATTTTATGTTACATAAAAAATCAAAGAGGTGGATAATTTTAGCAGTTTCATTCATTTTAGGAGTTATTTTGATGTTTTTATTCAAAACGAGTTTTATTTCGTTTACTATCAAAACTTCTGCAGCTGAAAGAGGAAAAATTATTGACCAAAATGGAGTCATACTAGCCACAAATAAAAAAGTAAAATCTTTGTATTATGTCTATAATATTGATTGTCCAGCCGATCAAGAAGTAGCGAAGATATCAAATTTTCTAAATCAGTTTTCATCCAAGTTTAACCATAAGATTTCAGTAGATGATATAAATTCACAATTACAAAAATCTTGTAAACATCATGATAAAAATGAAATACGATTACATGCAAACTTAAATGATAAAGAATTCGCATTTATAAACGAAAACAACTTCAAAAATATAAAAGTAAAAAATGAGTGGATACGTGTTTATCCACATCATGAAATTGCTTCACAAGTAATTGGGTATGTTGACTATGAAAAAAATAACTCGGATTCTAATTATGTTCCTGTTGGTAAAAACGGAATTGAACTTCAATATGAAAACGATTTAAAAGGGAAACCAGGAAAAACTCTCACTTTTAAAATAAAAAATAAAAAGTTCTTATGGAACATACAAAGTCCTCAAAGAGGAAAAGATATTCAGCTAGCACTAGACTATAAACTTCAGCAAAAAACTGAAAAAGCACTAAGATCCCAAATTCAGAAAACCCCTGATGCTACTGCTGGTTATGCTGTGGTGATAGATGTTAAAACAGGAGAAATATTAACTATGGCTAACTCGCCAGTTTTTGATCCAAATATATTCAATACTCCTTTATCATCGTCTGAAAAAGAAAACATCCAATTACTTGCTCAAAATAAAACAATCCAAAAATTAAAGTATGGTGATTCCTATGTAAATATGGCATCAACTA
Source organism: Bacillus sp. 95MFCvi2.1 (assembly GCF_000374965.1). Taxonomy (NCBI): domain Bacteria; kingdom Bacillati; phylum Bacillota; class Bacilli; order Caryophanales; family Bacillaceae; genus Bacillus; species Bacillus sp. 95MFCvi2.1. Next base: position 508,897 of record NZ_KB895690.1, read on the forward strand.
TAAAACCGCTTACTATATTAATTGGGTTAAACGAAAAGCTTTTTCAGCCTGAAGATACATATTTAGATAAAGGTCGCTTTCAGTATAATAATCAAAATAACATCACCAATGCTGCTGGAACTCCAACTGGTGAAATTACACCGAGTCAAGCTATCATTAACTCATCAAATACATTTATGACAGCAAAAGTAGCAATTCCACTATTCAATCAAAATAATGGAAATTTAGAAAAAGTGGCAACCGTGTGGACGAGTTATTTAAAACAATTCGGTCTTCGCTCCAAAACTGGGATTGATTTGCCCTTTGAAGAAGAAGGACAATATAAGTTACATGCATCTAGTAATTTTGAAAGTGGGATTTCTGCTTTATTGAATGCTTCTTGGGGCGCAAATGAAGTACACACTACTCTCCAACTCGCTCAATATGCGGCTGCTCTTGCAAATAAAGGGGACAAATACAAACCTCAAATCGTGAATGCAATTATGGAAAACGGTGATAAAAAAACAAAAGAATTTAAACCAATTTTAGAAAGTTCAAATCGTTATCCTTCAAGATTCTGGAATGTTTTACAAAGTGGAATGAGTCAAAACATACAAGAAATTAAAAACTTACCCTTTGACGTTGCTGGTAAAACGGGAATAACAAGTTCGCCGAATGAACAAGAGAAAGTTATAAATCATTCTCTATTTATTTCATATGCCCCTACTAAAAATCCGCATATTGCTATTTCTGTCATTATTCCTGGTGGTAATTCTGAAAGAAATAGTGCAGCACTTGTTGCAGCGGAAATTTTAAAGGAGTGGGATACTCTCCAAAAAGAGAATAAAAAATAAAGAGAAAGGTTCAATAAAGTGAACCTTTCTCTTTTACCATATAGAATCTATACTCTTTATTTTCCACATACCATCATTTTGTTTTTCAAAAATGAAAGAATACTGGATATCTATTGATACATGGTCTTCTTTTACGTAGCCAGTATAACCATTCATTGTAGTTATTTTTATATATCCATCATTCTTCACTTTCTCCGGAATCCATGCTTTTACAGTTTCGTTAGATACCCGATATAAAACGCGTGAATCATGTTTTGGTTGAGTTAAAATTTTTGTTTCTTCACCAACAACAGTAGCATATAAATAACGTTCTTGCTTCGTTTGGTTACTTTCTGCCAATCCACTTGGTATCTTATATAATGTTTTCGTATCATTCACAAATTCTCCCCCCATTGCAAGAGCTACTTGTAAATCATGAAAAATATCATCATCAAACTTCCATTCATTTTCACTATACTTTTCTCCCTTAAAAACAAATTCTTCATCCAATACTCTATATAAATCGTTCTTATTTTTTAAGCTTGTGTTTTGATTTAATTCATCCATAAATTGTTTTAGTGATTGATCTTGATTAGATTCATCTTTCATCTTAACTTCAATTTGAGTGCTACTTTGCACAGGCGGTTCATTTTTTCCAAACCAGAATTGTTGAAAGTTAAACAGTACAGCCGTAAAAACTAGAACAGCTGCAACAGTGAATGTCTTTATACGAAATGGCCTTCTAATTTTAGGGAAACCTTCCTCCCTATTTTGGTATATAGATTGTTTTATTTTATAAATAAATTCCTCTTCGTCTTGAGGCTGTTTCATAGGCCCACCTTTTAATTCTTTATACCAATCCGGCTTTCTATCATTGTTCATAATTCATCCTCCGATAATATTTTTGAAACTCGTGCACGAGCGCGATGTAGCCTAGATTTCACAGTTCCAATAGACACGCCTAATGTTTCAGCAATTTCATCATAAGATAATTCATATTTTGCATCTAGTATTAATACTTCACGATGTTTTTGGGGCAAATTTAATACGGTGTCCCAAACTTCATTCATAGTTTCTTTTTGTAAAAATTGTTTTTCTGCTGACGGATATTCCTTATCATGTCGAAAAAAACTTACTAAAGAAATCCTCTTAAAATAGGAGGACTTTAAATAATTTAAAGCTGTATTCCTTGTAATTTTTAATAACCATGTCTTAACAGAGGACTCATTCCGAAATGAATCCCACTTTTTAAATACTTTTATAAACACCTCTTGCGTTATATCATCTGATAAATGTGTATCTTTTGTAATAATGAATGAATAATTCCATACGTCTTGCCAATGTTCTCTTATAACATTATCAATTTCATCATGATTGCAATTTTCAATAACCTTATGTTCCATCTCAACACCTCAAGCTTATTTGCATAAGCATAAACACCTTTCCTCATGTTTTATAATTGACTCCCTTATATAGACAAGATAAAAGTTTCTTTTGTTCCATTTTCTATTGAAAATCATACGAAAGAGTTCTGTCATCAAAATTCCAAGATACTTGTATGCAATCTTTTAACATTTGACATACGAATTGCTTCTCTTTTTCAAGTGCTCATATATCCAATTCCTTGTATAGAATCTACCATTGCCGTCCAACAGGTTGTATCATGTGGAGATATGTACATTCACACGATATGTGGATAAAATTATCATTTCATGTCTATTTAGCTTAACTTATCTTTTCAAAAATACTGGTAATACCCTATCAACGGCAAGTTAAGATTGAGTCTCCAAAGGATTTTCTCTCATGTTGTTTACATGTTTAATATTATTCGTGTTTGTTTACACATTTACACATACCAAGTGAATAAAAAAGTACACCACTATGTGTGATGTACTTTTTTCATATATTATAAACAAAACATTGATATTAAAAAACTTTATGACACTCCATGTCTTATATTTTACAAAATTTATTTCCTTTTTTGATTAAGACTGCTGATAAGCAGATTTCGATGATTTCACATAATATACCGCATGCTCCGATTTCAAAATATGATCCGGTTTTGGTTTTCCGCGACTTGCTCTATGCCCTTCTAAATGCTCTTCACTTGTCTCCCAGTTTTTCCATGCTTCTTCAGATTCCCAGCGAATCATAACTACGACTTCTTCGTCTCCTCTTCTCACCTTTTTAACAAGAACACTTAAGTCGATAAACCCTTCAAATTTTTCAATAATACCTTCTCCAGAAAAACGCTGAACAACAAGGTCTGAAGTTCCTTCTTTAACTGTAATTGTTTTCGTTTCGATAAACATATATCCCACTCCCTTTGTATGCAAATAAATATATTATTGTTTCATTATAATTGATTTCGATAATCATTTTCAATTAAAATGTTTCAAGCTGATTTTTCTCGAATCGATTCATTGAGAAATTTAAAATACGGAAGGACTATTCCAGCTAAAGAAGTTACACATATGATAGAGCCAATTAATATATATAACGTTCTTACTCCCCATATCTCACTCAATACTCCTCCAACTAAAACACCTAGTGGCATCGCACCCCTTATTAAAAATAAGCGTACCGAAAATACCTTCCCCATCATATCATTTGGCACAGTTTGCTGGCATATTGTCGTGTTATGGACATTAAAAAACGCCATGCATACGCCCGCTACAACTTCAATCATAACTGCTAAAATGATGCTATGATTTAGGCCTAGTGAAATATATGTGATTCCTCCTACCAATAGCGCCCCAAGCATGAGAAGACGTCGACTATGATACTGAACTTTCCCAACAAGTATAGAGCCAATTACATATCCAAGGGGAAAACCTGCCATAAAATATCCATAATCAGCATAACTTGCCGAAAGCTCATCTATTATATATGGAAGGTTGATAACCATCGTTACACCGACTCCAAATTGAACAAATGTGAGAAAAATACCTAACCAAACGATAATGGGTTGTTTGAAATAATAGGTAAATCCTTCAATAGATTGCTTTAACCAACTTTTACGAACAGTTTGAGCTACTCTATGTTCCTGTATAAATAACAGTAAAGTACCACTTATAAATAGAAATAAACAAACGAAAAATAAAGTTAGCTTTACGCCTATAAACTCAATAACAATTCCCCCTAATACAGGGGCTAAAAACATCATAAGACGAACCATACCATCAATATAAGCGTTCGCTGTTTGTAGCTCTTCCCTTGATACAATTATTGGTGTAATCGCTTGATTGGCTGGTACATAGAATGGGGTGATAAGCCCCACGATTATTTGTACAACAAAAATATGCCATGTTTCTATATTTCCAATGATTATCATACATAGAGGGAGTAAAAAAGCTAGCCCACGTGTCCACTGAGATACAATCATAATCCATTTCCGGCTCCACTTATCAATGAAAGGACCAATGACAAGCTGTAAAAGAAGCGATGGGATAAAGTAAAGTAGCCACATACTTCCTAAGGCCATTTTCGAGCCCGTTAATTGATAAATAAGAATGGAATTACATAGGGTACCAAATGCACCGCCTAATTCAGAAATCGCGCTACCAATCCACATAAAGAAAAACGATCGATTTTTTAAAATATTTCTCCCCATTTTGCACCAACTTTTATTTTTAGTTCTCCTCCTATTGTGTATATTCTATAAAAGTAAAATTATTTTATCTTTTACCTTTGGATGTACAAATTTATAATTAATGATTTAAATAGAATTCCAACTCTTTCGATATAGCCTCTAGTGCTTTCTTTTTCAAAAGATACTTTGCATCTTGAATATCAACTAACTTCGCAGATCTTAAAATTTTCAAATGATGATGAATTGTTGACTTCCCAAGATTTAATTGTTCCGTTATCTCCTGCAATGTACGATCTTTTTCAAATAACAATTTTACAATTCTCAATCTTGCTTCATCACCTAAAGCCTTATGTTTATGAACTAAAAAATAACTTGGCTGATATGGATCTTCTGGATGTATACTTTCATTTGCGATTGGATAATGAAATATTTTTGTATCTTCTATATCTGCTTCGATATTCCAAGGTCGATACGTGTATTGTGGAATAAGAAGAACATGATGTACACTTAGCTCTGGAGAATAGGTAACACCGCCTGTTGCCCATTCAACAAATTCTTCGGCCTTCATCTTTTCGTTCATTTTACATTTCGTTTCATAGTCTTGTTTTAGTATAAGCGATAGCTTTTCTGCTTCCGGTTCAATAATAGCTTCATACCAGCCTGTCATCACTGTAATGAAATGCTCTTTAAGCATTTTTATATCCGCTTTACAGATGAAATCAATATAAGCAGGAAAAAATGGATTGCTACTTGTTAACTCTTTTAAGTCCTGAACTGCTTTCATCTCTCCATTTGCTGCCTTCCTTCTTTTTTCTTGATATGTATAGCCGACAAATGGAATGCATATATACTTTAGTTCCTCCTCTGATAGCGAGTTAATATACTGAATAAACTCAGATAAATTCATAAAATCCTCTCGATATAATAGCTGTAACAACGCTTTCCACGTGTTATGTTTCTCTACGAAACGTAAATGCTCTATCATTTCCGCTGATAATGATTGTCTTATCTCCTCCCACTCACTTTGAGATTTTTCTAACGTATCAATCAGCCTTTTATGAGTGATCGCCGCAATCCCGAGCGCACACTCAAACAGTAATGAATACTTGATTTGAACGTCATATGTCTCCTTTTTTCTACTTGTCAAATTCAATACTTCCATTGTATCCCTCCTTATTTTGTTATTATTTTAAATTCTATAAATATCGAATTTATCCTTTTATATTTTTAGAATTTTAAACTTTTCAAAAAAGACTCGTAAATTAACATATTGCTCATTATATAAAACCAAGAAAAGGATAGATAAGGCAAAAACATTTATGCCTTATCTATCCTTTGTCGCACTACATATTTAATTTATAATATAATAGAAATACAATAATCCGGAACATTCCCACTAAAATGATATGTTTTTCAGGATGGAAAGGACATACAGAATATGAATAAAAACTTAACAAAAATTACAATAACAAGTGGTCTCATTCTTATTTTCTATCATTTTTTTCAATGGTATTTAGTAGAATTTCTTACACCATTTGCTATGCCGTTTTTATCAATAGCAATTCACGGATGGTTTTTCGTAATGTTAATCCTTACGATTATACATGTTATCAAATATAAAAGTTGGAAACCTTTTATTATTCAAATAACGATAATAGTTATTTGGCTATGTACACCATTTACACTAATCTATCTAAAACTAGATTTTATATTCTACAAAGAAAACCGTAAAGAAGTTGTAGAACTTATAAATCGCAAAGAGTTAACTCCTAATATTAATCATGATAGTAGCCAAATTCATTTACCTGAACGATTTGCAGCTACTTCAAAAGGCGGTGGAGATGTACTTATACAGCATAATAAAAATGGTACCTTAGTTTTCTTTTTTACTTATCGTGGTATATTAGATAACTTTTCCGGGTTTATTTACACACCAAATGATATAAAACCAAACAAAAATGATTTTAATAGCGAATATAAAGAAATCACAAAAATCGAGAAAAATTGGTATTATGTCACGTCGTATTAAAAATGATACAAATATTAGAAATACAAAAAGCTAGCATTTTGCTAGCTTTTTAACAATTATAATTATCTATGAATGGGTAGGAACATTCATTTTATAACTAAATTAGCATTTTGCTTCGGAAATTCCGTTTTTAAATAAAAATCTTCCGCTTTCCAATATCTATGTTCAAACTTTAGGAGATTCTTTTGTGTTTCTTCATTTTCACGAAGAAATCTTTGTTCCCTTGGGCAATCCAAATACACCATGTAATCAAAGTATTCTCGCCACTCTTTACGCTGAAGAAATATTCCTTCAATTACGATCACACAAGGATTAGGTATGATTAGCTCTCTCATTTCACAGAAATCCGTTTGATGATCATAGAACGGAATGGTTAGCTGATTTGCCATTCTTAATTTATGAAACAAATGCTGTTGCAACCATTCAACATCCCATTGTAGTTGATAATACTCATACCATTCTTCATATTTCGTATTATAGCGCTTGCTACGCTCCACAATATGATCATCAATATGAAAAATATGAAATGGAATATCTTTTTGTTTCAATTCGTCTTCTAGCTGCTTGACTAATGTTGTTTTTCCCGAACGACTCAGACCATCTATACCTAGAATAAAACGATTACTTGTATTTTCAGCAATCACTTTTACTAATTCGTTTGAATTCATTATCTTTTCCACTCTTCTTCTAATAATGAATAGATTACAGTATCATGAGCTACACCATTTTGAATCATATATTTTCGAAGTAATCCTTCTTCCTGAAAACCAGCTCTTTTCAGTAATCGATGTGAAGCCTCATTTTCGGTATAAACAACTGCTGCAATCCTTATTAGCTGTAGTGTTTCAAATCCATATGTAAGAATTGCCTGTAAAGCCTCAGATGCATACCCTTTTCCCCAATACGTATCATCTAATTCATAGCCAATTTCGGCTCTCTTATGATTTTGATTGATTAAATGAAATCCAAATGTACCAATTAATTGATTTGTTCCTTTTAGCTCTATCCCCCAGCGTAAAACATTTCCCTCTTCATACCTTTTTCTAAAAGTTTGAATCGTATTTTTCACTTGTTCCATATTTTGAAAAGAGTCCATACCAAAGTAACGGATAACAGATGCCTTCTCAAAATAATAAAACATTGTTTCAGCGTCTAATAATGTTAATTCCCGTAATTTTAAACGCTCAGTTTCTAAGATTGGAAATCCCATTCTCTTTTCTCCCTCTACTCTAATGAGTTACAAATTTCTATGTAATTACCATCTGGATCAGACACATAAGCAATGGTTTGCCCCCATGGTTTCGTTATTGGCTCCACTAATACCTTTACACCTTTTTCTCTTAATCCCGAAATCGTTTCGTTAACATCCTCCACAACAAATCCAATTTCAAAATTAGAGGATTCTGATTCACCCTTTGGAATTGATAATCCCGTTAACTCTCGTACATCCTCTCTACTATTCATCGCTAAAATTGTTGCTCCGGTATCAAACTCAATGTATGTACCATGTTCGCCTTTTATCGGTAAGCATAAAAGATCTTTATAAAACCGAAGACATTCTTCATATCGCTCCACATATAAAATGACATATTTCATTTTTAAGTTCATTGTAATCCCCCTTTCAAATTCTCTTCTAAAAATTCGACAAAGGACGTAGAAAACCTTGTTTATATGACAGTATTCATAATTATAAACAAAAAAAAGAAGACCGATTTCTCGGTCTCAAACATATTGGCATAAAACAGGAGATTGGTTTGGACATAACCAGTTCATACTTTTATTATATTTTATCTTTTCTGAATTTTAAATATAATAATCAACGATTTATGTTGAGAAACTTTTTTTTACAGGGATGGTTAAATATAATTGCTTGTACATCAATAACTTTTGCTTTTGAATAAATTTCTTCATATAAAGAGATGCTAAAAATGGAGGTGTATACATATGGAACCAATGCTTTGCCCAAGTTGTAAAACAAATCGCACTCGCTTTAATATTCTTGAGCAGCAAATAAAACCAGTAAAATTAAATCCACAAACTGGTCAAATTGAAGAAGAATATACGAACGAAACAATGAATGCTTTTCATATGGCATATCAAGGACCTTCCTATCGTGTCCAATGTGCAGTATGCGGGCTTGTTGAGAACCCAGAACAATTTATTAAACCTGCGCAAAACCAATCATTCTAACACTTGGAAACTTGATTCATATTTCCTAATCCAAAAGGTAACATAAAATCCCTCATTACCTTTTGGATTATCTATCAATTACTCGCTTTTAATCGACCTACTCATCTCTTCATAATGCTTTTTTATTTTTTCTTGGAATTGACTATATGCCATTTCCACTTGTTTCTCTTGCTTCTCGGTTAAATCGTTTATCTTTTTCTCTATTTCATCAGCTAGTTGTTGACTCATTTTTTCGTCTTTATGTAGAATTGTAACCGTATGCTTCATAGCAATCTGAACGCTTCTTATATTTTCTTTCGTTTTCCGTTCATATTCATCAAGTTTCATTTTATCACTGACGCTAGCCATATTTAAATCTACTTGAGCTCCACCAGCCTTTAATCTACGACTCGTAATATCTTTTCCTGTTTCTTTAAACTGATCTTGTAACTCTTTTGCATTATTTGCTAGTACGTATTTCCCCTTACTTACTTCCGCGATCTCTTTTAATTGTTTTTCTGCTTCATGATCTACTTGAAATCCAATAATATTCATAATAGGTTTTATGTTTGAATTCGAAACTTTCTGAGCCTCTTCAACTGGATTTCCTCCACATGTTTCCACTCCATCACTTACAACACACATTATATTTTTATCATTTGCTTTTGCAGATTGGAACGTTTCTGTAGATCTTTTAATTGCTTCAGCGAGCGGTGTCCACCCTACCGGCTGAAACCCATCTAATGATTGACGGAACGTTGTTTGATTATACTTTTGTAAAGTATATACATTTTCAATTGCTCCGCATGAAGCCGTTTTATCCTTCTCATCATTTGATCCTTTATGTCCATATACTCGTAACGAAACATTAACAGCCTCTGGTAAATCAGAAACAAATTGCTAAATTGCCTCTTTTGCAATATCCATCTTCATTTTTCCATCGATTTTACCAGCCATACTCCCACTAGCATCTAATAGTATTTCAATATTATAGTTTCCCCTGTCCTCTTTATTTTTTTGCTCTCCCTTTGTTCCATTACTTTTCTTTTCTTCATCCTCAACTCTGCCTATTTCTAAAATTTGTAATGGCATTTTATCAAATGGTATAATCTCCTATTTTAACAAGCTATACATCGTATGTACATATAAGTCCGCTTGCTCACTATTAGATTTATTCTTCAAATCGGCAGATTTTACATTCTCTTCCGTATCATGAGCTACCTCTTTCATAATCGGTTCCAATTCTTTCGATATGTCCAATAACCCCACTTTATACTTCCCGTTATATTTTCCATTCGGATATTTCGTCATTTCTTCAAATGTAACAGGAATAGAATGAACAACCTGTTTTTCATTATCTATTTTCTTACTTTCTTTCTGGCTTACATTCTGGCTTACATTCTTGTTCTCTGTTTTCGTTGTTTCTGTTTGTGTACCAAAAGCATTACAAAAGATAAAAATGATACATATCAATGTCAGTTTATATACCCTTTGCACATTTCTTCCCCCTAACTATATCCATATACAATTAATCCCATTTAAGAATTATTATAACGGAATAATCTTATCTTTCTGAAAAATAAACAAAAAAAATTACATATACTCCTATAAAATTTCCTTACAACTCTTTCTGAAACCAATAAAAAACGCCACTTGTTTTCCAAGTAACGTTTTTAATTTTATTCTTCATCTATTCTTTCAACTCACTGTAAAATTACTTCCCCTTTTAATACAACTAATCGAACGAGTACAAGCAAATCAATTATTATATGTAGTAGCATGGATGGATAAATGGATCCTATGGTCATATACAATCGTCAGGAACTGTTCAAAGTAACGCTCAGTGAGATGCAACTGTACTATTGTTTTAGAACCGAGTCCTTCACAAAACCTCTTTTTTTAATTTTCTTATCTTCCAAAATAGCCTTACAAATATATACACATACATGCATCCGAAAAACCCCATCATAATTTTCATCCAAATAGGACTATTAGATTCTGAAGATCCTAAGAGATTCAAATACATCCCCGGTATCATAATGACAAAGATAAGTGCAAAAAATCTCGTTAAATCCATAAGTTTTTCAATCTTTGTTTCTTTCTCAGAATAAATATCCGGTAATTCATCATCATCTGTCACTTCTTTAGAAAAATAGTGCCATTTCTTAAAACTTGTTACATGCTTCCAGCCAGACATCTCATATATTTCAATGTATTCTTTTTGATTCATTTGTGAGTTTCGATTATCTAGTTTGAAATCGGCTTTATAAACAACATCCTTCGGCTCTGTTTTCTTAAATGTATACATAAAATTGTAGTTTTGGAATGCCCAGCCCTTTTGGTGCATTTTTCTTAAATACGCCTCTTCTTTTTCTAGGTTCCACGCCGCAAAAAATTTGAATGTCTTCTTAATCTCCATACTGTCTTCACTCCCCTAGAATATTTTCCCCATTTTGAACAGAACGTTGTAACCTTTTAAATTCAAGTTCTAACACTTCTCTACCAAATGGGGTTAACACATAACATTTCTTTCTATCTGTAGATGCTACTTCAACAATTAGTTTTTCTTTCAATAACTTTGTCGTGTTCCCATATAACGTACCAGGTCCGAGTTTTACTTCTCCATTCGTCATTTCTTCCACCATTTGCATAATCCCATAACCATGCAGAGGCTTTACTAATGACAACAAAATGTAATACGTCGCCTCTGTTAATGGAATATATTTCTGCGCTTTCACACTCATTATAACTACCTCCGATACATCGATATATGATATATCGACTCACGATACATCGTATATCGATATTGTATATCGTATTCCAAATAAATACAACTAAAAACGAAGCTGTTTTTTGAAATTTTATATTTATTCTATATAAAAATATTATTATATTAATTTTCAGAAAAATTTGTTAAAATATAACAAATACACTTGTCTACTTTTTGAAAGGATGATACATATGATAAATAAATTAAAAGAAAATATAAGTTCTGTTTTTGTCGGAAAAGAAAACGTGGTTGATTTACTCCTTGTTTCATTACTTGCGGATGGTCATGTATTGCTTGAGGATGTACCTGGTACTGGAAAGACATTACTCGCTAAAACAATTGCAAAAAGTATTGGCGGCGGATTTTCTCGTGTTCAATTCACTCCCGATGTACTTCCGAGTGACGTGACAGGCATTGAATATTTCAATCCTAAAACGAGTGAATTTGAATTAAGATTTGGACCAGTCATGACAAATATATTGTTAGCAGATGAAATAAATCGGGCTATGCCTAGAACACAATCTAGTTTATTAGAAGCAATGGAAGAGCGCCAAGTAACTCTCGAAAAACAGTCCACGCCTCTTCCTAAACCTTTCTTTGTTATTGCAACGCAAAATCCAATTGAATCACAAGGGACTTTTCCTCTTCCGGATGCACAGCTAGATCGTTTTTTAATGACCATTTCAATTGGCTATCCTTCTCCAGAAGATGAACTAAAAATGATGCGCCGTTTTCGAAATAACAAGCCTTTAGATGCCATTCGCCCCGTTATAAATTTAGAAGAAATTTTACAAGTACAACAAAAAGCAAAAGAAATATACGTATCTGAATCGTTAGAGCACTATATCATTCAACTAGCCAACGCTACACGAAATCATGATTATATCGCCAACGGTGTCAGCCCGCGTGCAACACTTGCCTTAGTCAGGGCGATACAAGCATTGGCCTTTTTACATGGTCGTGAATACTGTACGCCTGAAGATATACAATTCTTACTTCCTTACGTATGGAAACATCGTCTCATTTTATCAATGGAGGGTGCGCTGCGAACAACAAAACAGAAGTTAATTGAAAGTATTTTAACTGACGTAGACGTTCCAGTGGAGATTGAGCAATCATGAATTATACACGCATCGTAACTGTTCCATTATTTTTCCAGCATCATATTATTAAATTAACAATTCCAGTAGCTCTATTTCTAGCCTTCTATGTACCTAGTTCATTTTTAGTTTTTCCATTTTTGTTTTACTATTTGTTTGCTTATTTTATTTATCGATATACCGCTTATATAGATCGACACTTTCAAATTATCGATAAAAAACAAACATCACGTTTATTTCCCGATGAAACAGGTAATTTATCGATTCATTTGCAAAATAAAGCAAAACTTCCTTTAGTAAATGGAAGTTGTTTTTTACATATTAACCCAACCTTAGTTCCACATACGACTACTGGCGTTGAGCAAATATCTAAAACTTTATTTTCCTTTCGATTTTCACAACCTGCAAAGTCAGAACAAAAATGGGAATTATCGTTTACCGCTACAAAACGTGGTGTTTTTAAAATTGAGCAGTTTGAATGCATTATAGGTGACCCATTTCATATCATTCAAGTTCATCTACCTACTGTAGACAAATTGAAGACTGAAATTATTGTTTACCCTACGTTAAAACGTGTTGCAGGTTTACAGGAGATACATCAATTGGCAATCGGTACTTATAAAACAAACTTTTCCTATTTTCATGATGAATCCTCTATTGTTGGCATAAAACAATATGAAAGAGAATCATTCCGCTCCATTCATTGGAAAGCATCTGCTAAAATGCAAAGTTTACAAGCGAAACAATATGAAGCGATAAAAAATTACAGCTGGACAATTTCTCTTTGCTTAGGAGCAGATCGTGGGTTTGGTTGGAAAGAAAATATCGAGGATCTTATTTCTTACACGACGTATTTATGTCAATTTGCAACAGAGAAAAATATTCCTTTTGAATTATTTGTTAGCATATTCACTGAAGAAGGCCCTTTACATCTCGCATTAAATGAAGGTCATGTACAATATGCGAAAGCATTAGAAGAACTTGCCCGAATTTCAGAGGATAGTACTTTACTCCCTCGTGAAAGTTTCCTGCACTATTTGAATAGGAAAAAAGAGCGTTCCTCAATACTATTTTTTGTCGGAATAAGAAAAGCTAATTTACCAAATATGATGCAGCAAACGTATCTCATCACTGATGAAGGGACGGTGGAAGAACTTGAAAACTTGGCTCCATTATATTAATGATTTTATCCTGTTACTCCTTCTTTGTATGCTAACAGAACGAGGAGCAATTGTTCACATTGTACTCTTCCTGACTATTAGTTTTATTTGCATTATTTTCATCAATAAAATAAGGGTTAATAAACGAACCGCCTTGCTTGTACTCTTTTTCGTACAAATTATACTTTGTTACGCATTTTCTATTTTCTCTATTGTCAGTTCCATCTTACTTCCGTTTTTCTTTTTTATCGTACATGCAAGAGAAGATATTACACCATATCATAAAATGCTAGGTGCCTTTTTATGGTTCATTGTCTCCTTTATTCTTCATGCGATGAAACTACCTTCTATATGGGAACTCGGACTATTCGCTCTGTTTATTTTGCTGTCGCTTTGGATTACAAGCTATAACAAAAATCAAAAATTAGTTCGTTTTATATCAATCGCAGTAATAGGCACAGCTAGCCTTTTATTCTTGCCGTTGATCCCTTATATACGTATTGTTCTCTCATATCTTTTATACTGGGTATCACTTGGTTTCGGATATGGCATTGAAGCTTTATTATCTATCACAAATCCGAATGATGCTACAGACGCGATAGAAAAGCTAGGCGGTTCCAGTACAGACATACCACCAAGTGAAAATTATAACCCTTTTGTTGCTCAATCCATTACAGCTACCTTGATCGGTCTATTTGCCGTATTTGTAATTTGGAAGCTTTACAAAAAAAGAAAATCATTTCATTTAGGAAACATCTCCTTCTATAACCCTAACATAACTATTACAGAGGCGGGGATTTTACAAAAACAAAGACGAATTACACGTCCACCTACTAATGCCATTCGCAAAGAGATTTTCAAACTAGAAAAGAAATTAAAACCACCTTTAAACAGAACTCGTGGTGAAACAGTTGACGCATGGATGGAACGGATTCAAAGAGAAGAAGATGTCTCTATTCAATTCGATACAATTATAGAAACGTACAATGCCGTACGATATGCTGATCAAGAGAATACTGCACTCTTTCAGCAATTTAAAGAAGAGATAAATAAACTTTACACCTATCAAAAGATGTTAAAAAAGAAGAAAAAATAAAATAAAACCTCGATAACTCCCTTTTAGAGTAATCGAGGTTTTACCTATCGTGCTAAAATCCTTATTTATTATTCACTTGTTGTCCATCGTAAACTTTAACATCTAATGGTGCTGTCAAAAATTGATTTGCTTTACTAACAAAAGAAGTAAAATGTTCACTCGTATTGTGGCTAGCAACCGCTTCTGCATCTTGCCAAACTTCTACCATTGTATATACATTTTCTTTTTCAGTATCTTTATATAAATCATATGATACGTTTCCACTTTCTTCTCTTGAACCATGAATCAACGGTTGAATTTCTTCTAAAAATGCTTGTTGTTTTGCTGGATCCACTTGAAATACTGCGTGAATGATAATCATAGTGCTTCCCCTCTCATATTCTACGTATCTTTATAAAATTACTTCCACTGAGCAATTTTATCAATCGGCAGACGAACTGATTTGTATCCACTATCAGCTGCTTTTCCAATTGAAATCAACATAACTGGTACATAACGGTCTTTATCTAATCCGAAAGCTTCTGCAATTTTGTCCTTCTCAAAACCACCAATTGGACATGTGTCATATCCATGAGCGCGAGCTGCCAGCATAAATTGCATTGATGCAAGGCCACCATCAATTAATACTGTATCCTTCATTACTTCTGGTGAAACTGAAGAGAAATACGCAGAAAGCTTTTGCATTTGAGCTTCTTTCACTTCAGCTGGCATAAGCCCACGTTCAACCGCTGTGCCATAAATCTCTTCTGCATTATCAAAGTTTTGTAAATCACCAAATACAGCGATCATTGCTGAAGATGTTTCTACTTGAAGTTGATTGAATTTCGCAAGAGGTGCAAGCGTTGCTTTTCCTTCTTCACTATCGATTACAAGAAAACGCCAAGGCTGCATATTTACTGAAGATGGTGCAAGTGTTGCTTCAGTCAGAATTTCTGTCATTTCTTCTTTACTAATTTTCACAGCTGGGTCGTATTTACGAATTGAACGACGTCCTGTTAAAATTTCTGTAAAATCATTGATTTTCGTTACGTTATTCATAGATGTAATCTCCCTTTTTCAATTTTATATTTAGATTTCCTGAATATTTGCTTCAATGCGATTTAACATATTTAAAAGGTTATCTCGCTCTTCTTCACTTAAACCTTTTAGCGCTGAAGCTGCAAAACGCTCTTTCTCTTCTTGAAAGGCATGAATTTTATTTCGTCCATCTTTCGTAAGAGAGACTAAAGTAATCCTGTTATCATCTGGATTTTTACGTCGTGTAATCATCCCATTTGCTTCAAGCTGTTTTAAATGCCTTGTAATCGCAGCATTATCAATATTCACTTCTTTTTGAAGTGCTTTTTGACTAATTTCATCTACTTCATATAACTGAAGTATAAGCTCAAGCCTAGATTGACTCATACCTGTACAACCTTCAAACTTTGAACTCACTTCTTTATTAAGAAAGTGTAATTTATATAAAATAATCGCTTCCTTTGAACATGAATTTGTCAATTTACCCCTCCTTTGCGAAGGCAACACATAATTATTTGACATATCAATAATTGATACATCAAATAATATACCCGATTAAAATTTTAAATGCAACCATTTTGTTTTTCACTTATTTATTTTTTGCCTACATAAAAAAATAAAACCTCTTTCCTTTTACAAAGAGGTTTTATTCATTCCGCTTAAATTATAAATTTCTCTCTAACAATATTCCCACCTGTTCTGCAATTACACGTGATGGTTCATTTCATTCATTCGTGTATTCGTGCACAAATCATTTAAAAATGTGTAATTATGATAAATCGCATGTATATAAGAAGTGAAACTTTAATATCAACCTCATTAGTAATCTTACCTTGCCATTTTTCCAAAATTAAGTATTTCACCAGATTACAAATAAGGAAAATTTCCCTATAATAGAAATATCATGAAAGACTGGAGAGTGATTGTAATGCGGCAATTTATTACGAAAAGAAATGAGAAAATGAACATGAAAAACGAAATGAGGATTTTAATACATGAAAACAATAAATATAGGGATTGTAGCGCATGTAGACGCTGGAAAGACGAGTTTGACTGAGCGTATTCTTTATGAAACTAATGTGATTCAGGAAATCGGTCAAGTAGATAAAGGAAGCACACAAACAGATTCGATGGAGTTAGAAAAGCAACGTGGTATTACAATTAAAGCATCTGTCGTTTCATTTTTTATAAATGATCTGAAGGTAAATGTAATTGACACACCCGGCCATGCGGATTTTATTGCCGAAGTGGAGCGATCTTTTCGTGTTCTAGATGGAGCCGTTTTAGTTATATCTGCAGTTGAGGGCATTCAGGCACAAACCAAAATTTTAATGAGAACTCTGCAGAAACTGCGCATTCCGACCATACTATTCGTCAATAAAATTGATCGGAGTGGTGCCCAAACTACTAAAGTGATACAACAAATACGGGAAATGCTTACCAATCAAGTACTTCCATTATATAAAGTGAAAAATGAAGGGACAAAAGATGCATGTATGATTCAAAATGAAGTACATGCTGATGTATATGATGAATATATTGAACTTCTAGCAACACATAATGAATCGTTACTTGAATCCTATGTAAATGGCGAAGTATTAACTACAGCCACTTTAAGAAATGAATTATGGGATCAAATTCAGCATGCAACTGTATATCCAATCTTTTTCGGTTCGGCAATGACTGGAATAGGAATCACTGAATTACTCGAAGGTATCTCAGTAATGATTCCCAAAAATAATTGTGACAATGATATAAATACACCTTTATCTGGGATTATTTTTAAAATCGAAAGAGAACTTACCGGGGAAAAAATTGCTTACGTACGAATATTCTCAGGCTGTTTACACGTAAGAAAATATGTTGATATTAATCGAAAACAAAGTGACTTAAAGACCCTTTCACACAAAGAAAAAATCAAAAAGCTTCATATATTTCATAATGGAAGTGCTATTCAATCCCCTACTGCTGGAACGGGAGAGTTTTGTAAAGTATGGGGGCTTAGCGACATTAGAATCGGTGACGTGATCGGTGAATGGTCAGATAAAATGAAAGATATTCACTTTGCAGAACCTCAAATGGAAGCTGCAATTGAAGTACGGCCAAAAGGGGAAAATCACAACCTATATCAAGCACTCGTAGAACTCTCAGAAGAAGATCCACTTATAAAAGTAGTGAAAGATGATATTCACAATGAAATCTATATTCGGCTTTTTGGTGAAGTTCAAAAAGAAGTGATTGAAACAACTTTACAGGAAAAATATAATTTAAATGTTTCTTTCTCAGACACAAGAATTGTATGTATAGAAAAACCAATTGGAATCGGAAATGCACTAGAAATAATGGGTGAAAAGAATAACCCTTTCTATGCAACAATTGGTTTTCACATGAAGCCTAGTGCACCAGGTTCTGGTATCACTTATAACTTAGAAGTCGAGCTTGGCTCATTGCCTTTAGCATTTCATAAAGCCATTGAAGACACTGTATTCCAAACGTTAAAACAAGGCTTATATGGATGGGAAGTCACTGACATTGCCGTAACATTAACCCATACCGGTTATGCAAGTCCCGTAACGACAGCTGGTGATTTTAGAAAACTAACACCTCTTGTCTTGATGGATGCTTTAAAGCAAGCTGGAACAAATGTATACGAACCAATAAATGAATTTGAATTAACAGTACCAACAAATTCAATTAGCACAGCAATGTATAAATTATCGGCAATACACGCTACTTTTAAAGACCCTGTACTGCATAACAATTCCTTTTATTTAACAGGAACTCTGCCTATGGCCAAAACGGAAAATTTTAAGCGCGGCCTACATTCTTTCACTGAAGGCGAAGGTGTTTTTATCGCTAGACCTTGCGGATATAGTAAAATCGAATCAAATTTCCCGTCGCGAAAACGAGTAGATTATAATCCACTGAATCGAAAAGATTATTTACTACATGTGCTTCGTGCTTATTAAGTGAAGATACTAGCATGCTCTGTTGTTCCCATAATCAACCTCCTTTTATACTAATTTGTTAAAAGAAAACAAATTTATCAACTTGAGCATATAAAGTAAAACTTTAATCAGTGGGGGGTCTCCATCCCCCACTGATTATTAGTTGAACCAATCGGGCTTTTACGGACAGTTCATCTCCCACCTAACTTCTTCGCTTTCGCTGAATTTTGAGGTGGGAGTGTTACTGTCCTTTAATGCGGGATAAAATAAAAAAGCGAATCTAAAGAAAGTTTAATTCCTTAGATTCGCTTTTTCTATAATATTTCACGAGTGATATGACACTTTTATCGGGGCGTTTAAAGCATCATAACTAAATAGAGAATTTATTATCAAATTATACTTAAAAACCAATTACTATCCATTCATCGACAACATTCCAGAAATTTAAATTGTACTTAGGTGGCTTATTTTTAAACCACAAGGTTGAATTCACATCAATTTTAATGGGTTCATCTCATTCTTCGATAATGCCCCAATCATTTGATACTTCATCTTCGGGAACTCCCCCATAGTATGACTGACATAATAGTAGACACCAATATGCTTTCAACTCGTATTCCGAAACTTCACAAACAGAAAATAAAAAGAGCGCTCTATCCAGATAAACTCGAAAAACAAGGTTTTGTAAACAGTCTGATCTTTCACAAATTATGAGTGAAAAGTGAAGCTATTCATTCTCTCTTAGCTAATTGTTGATGATAGCATATTTATTATTCCCGAAGAACATTTGATCCCATAAACCCTCAGCTTTATAATTTTTTTTCACACCATTCAATTCATGAGTCAGGTGAACATCCCCTAAGATACGAGTATAGGTAGGGTTAGCCCCTGACTTTTTGGCTACCAAAGCCTGAGTAGAATCCAAATTGTCTAATAAACTTATTGAAACAATATCCCTATTTCTAATAAATTCTACTGTATAAGACTCAAAACTTGAAATAGGTTGAAGGTATATTAAATGATTATCCATAAACTTTTTCGTTTCGGGATGTTCTATAATATCTTCTCTCTGAATTTTAGTAAGAGATTGATCGTCCGATATTATTTTTCCATCTTTGGCTAACATAAACACAGGCAACCTTTTGTAGTTATAATTCTTCTCAGCAATAATATCGCAAGCAATGATGTCAAAACCATCAACTTTAGCTCTTCCCCAATACCAATGATTCATCAATTTCTCCATGCCGATATTGCCCCAGTTATGATCATGGTAACCAGTCCCATTTAATTGAATCATTTTATCACCAATAGTCAAAGTAGCTTCGATTGTCGCGGATGGTTGAGCAATAAACCATGCAAAGAAGTGCTCATCTTGGTCTCCGTAGAACCAATGACCGGTGTTTGGACGCCACATCGGTAATTTTGACGTCATTACAGCATGATATTTAATATATCCTTCTTCAAAATGAAGGACATATTGTCCATCTTGGTATTTGAGGTAGGATTTGTTGATATTGACATCACAAATATCTTTTTTAGCGTTAATCCTGCTGCCTTTAGCCTCTTGAGAAGACATAAGGGTTTTGGTGCCATCAGGATATGTAATATCAATTTGGACTGTAGGCCATGCTGGTCCAAGAACATCAAAGTGATTTTTGGTGTAAAAGGTAGTCACTACAGTTGTTCCGTCCTCAAATTCGGCATCAGTATACCACCACTCAAAAGAACCTTCCCTTCCGTCTGTGCGCATGCCATCCTCTTTTGGCTGCGGTTCTGTAGGATGAATATTTAACTTTCTATAAGTTTCATCATCATTTGCCAATCTAACTTGTTCTACGTTTACACTCATTGTAACAACCTCCATTTTATAATGTGCTAACGACCGAAAACTGATGCTTGTAATCAAGAGAAGCTTTAATCAGTGGGGGTTTTCTCCACCCCCCCATTGATTATCAGCCCTCACCAATCGGGCTTTTACGGACAGTTCATCTCCCACCTAACTTCTTTGCTTTCGCTGAATTTTGAGGTGGGAGTGTTACTATCCGTTAATGCGGGATAAAATTGATAATTGTAATGTTTCTTGTATACAGTATAGAAAAAAACACCATATAATATATTGTAATTTTCTAAATATATGTTCATTTATTTTCTTTCATATTATTGAAGTTTATGTTTTTTTAAGAATAAAAGATTTTATCATTAACAGGAGATTTAAATGATAGAATGATACTAGAAAAAGTTATTGAATAGCATTTCTTATACTTACTGCACTTATATGAAACCGATATACAACTTCCTAAAAATGCAAATATTTTTTAGTGATTTAACATCTTTCGATAAAGTGAAACTTTAATCAGCCCTCACCAATCGGGCTTTTACGGACAGTCGATCTCCCACCTAACTTCTTTGTTTTGCCGAATTTTGAGGTGGGAGTCTTACTGTCCTAAAATAGCGGGATAAAATTGGTGGAGAAGCCAAATTTGGATTAAAAAACTCCACATGTAACATATAGTATGTAAGGAGATTATCTCATGGGCTATTTACAAAAAGTAGGTGGGGAATATTTGACGCTTACCTCATTAATTTAACATAGACTAAGAAGTCGCTTGTCAGCAGACAAGCGACTTCTTAGTCTATGTAACCCTTTTTGAAAAAGTTCATGCCGCGCATTGCACGTTATGATCCACTGCTAGCTGATGCCGCTGCTGTAGAAGCTGTAATTGCTGCGATCATAGCAGCCTGCTGTGCCTGTATAAGAACCTCTATCATTGTTTGTAAACCTGTGTTGGCAGCCTGACTTTCCGCACCTTTCTGACTTACGAACAATTGGATAGCAATAAGAATATTTGCATCCGTATGCCTGCGGAATAATTTGTCCCCCTGCAATTTTTCAATGAATGCTCGAATAGAATGAACCTCTTTCTCTCCATCCTCAAGCAACGCTAGTAGCCCGATAGCTGGATAATGCATTTGTTTTACTTTTACCTTTTCTCGCTTTAGCAGATTCCATATGTTTGTGCACTGTGCTACTAAAATATCTTCACTGACATCCTTCTTTAGAGAAAGAATATGACTTAAAAATTGAAGATTATTCCCTTTGTACATACCAGCTGCCGCCAGCTTCTGATAGAGACGTTCCACTCGATCCATAAGCGTCTCTACTTTCTCTGATTGTCCTGCTAGTAAAATAGCGAGCGGGTAATCATCTGTACTTGTAAGAAAGAAGTGATCCTCTTTCATGCGCTTATATACTTGCATTGACCGCTGAATGCGTACGTCATGCTGCCCAGTTTCTTCTGGTAAAAGCGCAGCTGCTGCCAAATAAGTAAATATACTCCGGCTAAAACCACCAGCGACTAATCGTTCATATAAGTCTAGAAACTTCTGAAACGCTTCTTTGTAATGTGTAAAGTGAATATCTAATGTTGCGGCAACCACAAAGCGATGATAGGACTTTAAATAGGAAAACATCCCTACCTGATCCTTAATATAATTACTGATTTCTAAAAAACGCCCAAGATGAAACGACTTATCACTGCCTGCATACATAGCGGCAATCATCATCCCTGTCCGAGAATCACTAGTTTTCCATTTTAGTTCCCCTTTTAACTGTGCATATATATGTGTGTATTGCTCCAACTTTTGTTGCAATGTAATCATAGCTGTTCCCCTCATTTCCTTGTGTTTCTCTTCTATTATACTATAATTCCATATTTAGGAATATTGTTTTTTCATACAGACTTTGTAAGCTTATACTTTTCTTGTTATTTCCCCCATAATCATCCTATTAGTTATAAGTAGAGTCCCAATTCTTATCTTCCTATCTCTTCTTATCCATTCCTAACAATATGCTCCATATGAATAGGCAACTCATTCACTTTATCCTTTAGAAAATCTGGTTTCAAGTTATATTCACTTACACGCTCTAAAGGTACCCATTGAAATACATACCTTTTGCCGTCTTCTTCAAGAAAGAAAGAATCCTCTCCCTTTGCAGGCAACTCCAGTAAATTTACTTCATAATAAAAGCTGATTTCATGAAATTGATGTTCATCATATGTGAAAAAATTTTCAGCCATCCAAAGCAGTCTCTTCACATCAACATCTACTCCTAGTTCTTCCCTAAGTTCTCTTCTCACTGCCGATTCACTGCTTTCTAGCATCTGCACTCGTCCACCTGGTATATACCAGAAATCTTCCCCTTCATTTTGAATCATTAACATTTTATTATTATGTTTACATATTGCGCCGACTCGATAGTTGAAACAAGTTTTCTCTAATTTGAATGTAAGATCCATTGTTATGTACCACCTTTATATGATTATTAGATTTAACTACTAAAATATTTTACTTGCAAACTTTGCTTATAAGCGATGCTAATAGAAAACAATCCATTAAGCGCAAACAGGATAACTACTCCAATTGATAAATAAGCTAAATCTGGAGAAAACACATAAATCGCATGCCATGGAGAATCCGTACTATAGGTTAATCCCGGGATTATCGCAATAGATAGCACCAAGAAAATGATACCGTAAATGTACCATATGCTTCTTTTACGAACTTTTTTTGATCTCATCTTTACCAACAAATAAACAAGCATTAGAAAAAGTAAACATATTACCCCAATTGTAATTAATTGAACAATAGGAGTATTTGAAGGAATATCAACAGGTTCATCTCCATTTATTATATTTATAATACCTTGCTTCAAATAGAAAAGCGCCTCTTCTTCCAGAATATGATTTTTATTGGTGAGAATCACGCCACCCCAACCTGTTTTCGGTATAAAAAACATTTCAGCATGCGAATCAGGGGTTGAGCCTGAATGCCATATCATTTTCTCCTCAGAATCTGGATTTGTAATTCTTAGTCCTAGGCTATAGAAACGGTTTTCACCAGTTTGAATATGAGGTGATACATAAAGATTCATAGTATTTTCAGTTAAAAAATTGTCATTCTCTTGTCGACTAAGGAATTTGATGTATTGAACCATATCTTCTGCACTTGCCGTTATGTACCCATACGGTGTTCCCCCATTATCATATGTTACCGAACTTTTTCTAGGAATCCCAAACCATGATTGATAACCAGCAAGATATCCTTTTTTATATGCAGTATCATGATCAGCTGCTGCATTCTTCATACCTAATGGTAAAAAAATCTCCTGCTTCATGTAGTCAGAATACGTTTGATTGGTAACTTCTTCAATAAGAGAACCAAGAATTAAGAAATTCGCATCACTATATTGATGCTTTTCTCCAGATAGAGCGGTAAGCGCAACATTTGATAGACTTTCCACATTATCTTTTATAGCGTTGAGCCCGTCAGATTCTTTGTCTGATATTGCTAAACCCGAATAAGTACTAATTCCACTTGAATGGGTAAGCAAATGTTTGATTGTTATTTTGGATGTTGCTTCTTTATCTTTCAGTGTAAACCACGGAATATATTTTTTGACTGGATCTTCTAGGTTAACGGTACCTTCTTCAATTAATTTCATTATGGCTAAACCTGTTAATGATTTACTTATCGATCCTATAGTAAAGGGCGTTTCAGCAGTTACTTTTTCTTCAGTTTCCCCCGTTACACCCCAAGCTTTAGAATAAAATAAATCATTTTCATGAACGATAGCAATCGAGGCTCCTGGAATTCGATGTTCTTTTAAAAAGGTTTCTACGTAGTTATCTATCGCATTCTTAATATCTTTTTCTGCGGAAACTTTCGAGGCTGGTAGAAATAAAATAACCATATTCCATAATAAGCATATAAAAACGACCATGAATTTTAGTATTTTCATATTAACTTTCACCTGCTTATCGTTACCTTTCGTATATAAAAAACTACCAACGTGGCCATTAATATAGAAATAGAAATGCTAGTAATCATTAACAGAGAATTCCACCAAGAATTATCTGCTATCTGGTACAAAACATTATAGTCAAATGAATTATTAGTATGAAGTAGGTTGAATGATTCTGTTAAAAACATAGATAGTAGAAGTTGTGAAATGAGGTAGGTAACAATTGAAGTGAAAAATCCAATCACATATAAAATGCCTGTTCTATTTTTTGATTTTCGTATCTGTTTTATTTCAGAATGAAGATCAATTTCATGTATTTCTAAAAAATCTTTGATAAATGTTGTTGTATCTCCTAAATCATTTAGACTATTTTGGCCGTGTTCACGACATTCGTGAATATGTTCTAAAAGTTGCTGTTTAATAACTTTTCTGTTCTTTGAACTTACTTTGTATTGTTTTAACTCTTCAAGAACTTCATTTAAGAATTGTGTTTCTTCCATATTCAATCTCATGTTCATTCGAAATGTTCTCCTTTCAAACCACTTTGCAGTAGGGATTTTATATCCTGTTGTAACTCCAACCACTCGTTGATTTTTTTCTGAAGATACATTTCCCCTTTTTCATTCATTTCATAATAAACTCTAACCTTACCACTCTCTGTCATTTCACGGTAAGTGTGAACACATTCTTGATCTTTGAGCTTAGTCAAAATGGGATAAATGCTTCCTACTCCTTTCAGTTTTAAATTGTGTTTTTCTAACTCCTTCATAATTTCATATCCATAACTTTTACCCTTTGACAAAATAGATAACACACACATCTCTAAATGCCCTTTAATTAGACTTGTTCTATCCATAGGATAAATCTAACAAAAATATATACTTCATTCAAGTATATATTTAGAATTTTTTTACTTTTCTTAATCAAAATTACATTCATTTGATTTTAAATCCCTAAACACGTAAAACCCCGTCTAATTTTAGGCCGGGGCAAAAATGAATTTTTTAAACCTTATTTTTATTACACAAGCATATTAGATTTTGAGAACTCCTAATTTAGAAGAGCCGATTTCCTAAATAAATTCTCCTCTGTTTGATAAATATATTCCCTCATCAAAATTTCTTCTTCTGAAACCACGCCTCTAGCAATTCTCCCTCTCTTTCTCTTGATATGCCTGCCTTTCGTTCTGTATCCTGTCTCGATTTCTCCCATTGATATATATCACAAATAGTATCTTCAATAGACCTGAATGAAAGACCAGCGTTAACAGCTTTTTCTATACTGATGAAAAAACCACCTTTCCATGGTTCTGTTTCCCCTTCTAATGGGAAAGTTTCAGGAATCCATAAAGGCATCTCCGTCCATGACTGTACGTTATTCTCTAGTAAAAATTGTTCTTCTACCCACACAAATTCAGCATCGCTATTTGTTACCTCTTTACAAGTATTTAATAGTTCTTCTATCGTCAACTCATCATTCGGTCCTGTTACATTAAACTTGCCTACTTTTCTGTTCTCCACCATATCGAACGCCCAAGTTGCCACATCTTTTACGTCAATCAATTGAACAGGACGGTCCGAGCGTCCCGGCACCAATACTTTTCCACCTTGCGCTACACGCTGAACCCAGTATGGAAGTCGATCTGAATAATCAAATGCTCCAACAAGAAGCCCTGCTCTTATATGCAAAACACGCCCCGGCCAATACTTTTCTGCTTCTTCCTCACATAAAACTTTCAACGCTCCATAATACTCGTAAGGTGAGATTTCTCCTGCCTCAATCGCTTTCAACTTATCACTAGGCGGCATAGACTGTACATGATAGTCTTCCTTAATATGAAATGGAATCCAATCTTTATAAGTAGAGATACTTGATATAAATGTATAATGTTCGATGTTGTCTCCAAGTACAGCAGCAATTTTTTTAATTTGATGGGGAGCAAATCCACATGTGTCCATTACAACATCCCATTTTCGATTTGCTAAACATGATACATCACTGTCTCTATTGCCGATTAACTGCTCTACTTCAGGAAATACATCTTTATTCGTGCCACGATTGAATAAGGTAACTTCATGCCCTCTACTCAATGCTTCTTCAACCAAAGCTCTTCCTAAAAAACGAGTACCTCCTAATATAAGGACCTTCATAATTTTCCCCCATTCATTTTCATAACCTATAAATTTAACATTCATTTTATATAACGATTTTCCTAGTTAAAAAGTTACGGGGGTGATGAAAAAAAGGTGCTTGCTTATTATGCTCTATAAAAAATGTTGTTGCTTTTCTTCAATTCCCAAAGCCATGAAAATTAATGAAATTGCTAACATTTTTGACCTCTAAAATTTATAAATGTAACTATGTTTGCGAATAGGTGTAGTAATAGTTTCAAGAGAATTCCATTATACAAATATCCTTTTTCCAAACCACGATTTTAGATAGTAGGGTAAATAAACACTTCTATTAACATTTCCACAACCTATTAACTCCCACCAATTCCTGATCATGAAATTCCATTCTGTATATATCCGGTTTTGATGTATGTAGTAAAAAGTTCAAATCGTACTGATTGTCATAATACCCCATCATCAAAGTCATAACAGCTCCATGAGTGTCTAATACTACTTTCTGGCCCCGATAAGTCTTTAATAATTCTTTTAAAACTTTTATAGCTCGGTTCTGACAAACTGCATTATACTCTCCTCCCTTTAAAGCGAAGTTTGGATCAGAAAATGATTTTTTTAACAAAGGTAATAATTCCTTATCAGATATTCGCTTGTCTTCAGCAGAAAAAACCCTCTCTTTTAGATCTTCAAATACTAAAACTTCTTGCCCTAAACGTTTAGCTAACTCCTGAATAGTTAGGATGGATCGGTGGTATGGGCTTGAAACAAAAACCTCAATACCTTCCCCTTGTAATATATCAGTTATTCGATAAGTATCTAATTTCCCTTTTTCAGTTAACCCTCTTGTTCTTTCATTTTCTTCTGTTTTTGGTGATTCGCCATGTCTCACCATGTAAATGAAAGTTTTCATAATACTTTTCTACATCTTCTTCACAAATAATACCCTGCTCCCTCCATCCCCATCATAATTTGTATGTACAGATACTCCATCTACTTCCCCATCACCTATTTCAATTTCAAATCCAATTTCTTGATGGAATTGAATTGATTTTTTATTTACCGGAGAAGTTACCGCTTTTACAATATGACGATTATTTGCGCGAGCTGCATCGAAAAAATAAGAGTATAATGTAGAAGCTATGCCCTTTCTTCGATGTTTTGGATTTACTCCAATAAAATGAACATATGCTTCATCGGTATATGTTTGTGAGAAAAATCCACATAAAAATCCTGTAATCTCCCCATCCTGCTCGATAATAAAACTTGTTTCTCGGAAATGAACGAAAAAAAGTTTCGGCAACATATCAGCCATATTTCTCCCGCCCCACCACTCATTAAGCACGGAATGAATCGTTACATAATCTTCGTCTTGAAGGTGTCTTACTTTCATTTCTCTCTTCCTCTCATCCTATTATTCCCCATTTTATCTACACTTCTGATTACTAGGTAAATACAAATATCTACTATTACATAGACCCCTTCCATTCTAATGAAAAACATCACTTTATAATATTTACTATTTATAACAATACTTCCTCCACGTCCTAAAACTTTGACATATAAAAACATTTTATATAAAATATTTTTAATAATTAGAATATTAAAAACAAATGAGGTGAACTGATGAATCAACAAAACTCTGTCCAGAAAAAAGCACTCATAGCTAGTTTAATTGGTAGTTCTATCGAATGGTTTGATTTCTTCTTATATGGAACTGCTGCCGCACTTGTATTTAACAAATTGTTTTTTGTAAACGAAGATCCCCTTGTCGCACTCATGCTTTCTTATCTTTCTTTTGGTATTCCATTTTTTATCCGTCCACTTGGAGGGATTATCTTTAGTCATATCGGTGACAAAATCGGAAGAAAAAAGACACTTGTGTTAACCCTATCTCTGATGGGAGGGGCGACAGTATGCATTGGTTTGCTTCCTTCATACGAAACTATCGGTATACTAGCTCCTATTCTTTTAATATTACTAAGAATTATTCAAGGATTAGGAATTGGCGGCGAATGGGGTGGTGCTTTACTATTAGCCGTAGAATATGCACCGAAGGAAAAAAAAGGACTTTTTGGTAGCATCCCTCAAACAGGTGTAACAATTGGAATGTTACTCGGAACTGCTGCGATCTCTTTCATGACAATGATTTCTGGTGATAATTTTGTAACGTGGGGATGGCGAGTTCCATTTATTTTAAGTGCCGTATTGGTATTCATAGGGTTATGGATTCGAAACGGATTAGATGAAACACCAGATTTCAAAAAAGCAAAAGAAAGCGGAAATATTTCAAAACTACCTATTGCTGACACTTTACGTCATCATTGGAAATCTGTACTTATCGCTACAGGAGCAAAGGTAGCGGAAACAGGTCCCTTCTATATTTTCTCGACATTCATTGTTTCTTATGGGACATCGCAGCTAAAACTACCAAATACAACTGTCTTAAACGCAGTTACAATCGCTATGCTCATTACTACTATTATGATTCCGATTATGGGAAAACTTTCAGATTCAATTGGAAGAAAGAAAATGTACATATGGGGCACGATTGCAATTCTCTTATATGCTTTTCCCTATTTCTTAATACTAAACCAAGGAACAACTTTCTCTATCATTCTCGCAACTGTTATCGGTTTAGGTATTTTATGGGCACCTGTAACCGCCGTATTAGGTACATTATTCTCTGAAATTTTCTCCACTCAAGTACGCTATACTGGCGTTACGCTAGGTTATCAATTAGGAGCTGCATTAGCTGGTGGGACAGCACCGATGATTGCTGCTTATTTAATGAATGTGTATAACAATTCTTGGGTTCCGGTAGCTTTATATATTGTACTTACTTGCTGCATTTCTTTAATCGCTATCACTGCCGTTTCAACAAAGCAAATTGCAGAAAATGTACAAAAGCAAGATATACAAGCCTAGTCAATTGGGGGATTTTCAACTCCCCCTTTTCTATTAAAAGGAGGATAATTGAAATGATTCATATTACAGAAGAAATGGTACAAGAAACTTATAAAATGAAAGATTGCTTGCAAGACGTCGAAAAGGCATTCCAGTACTATATGAACAATGAGATTACAACACCTGTAAGGCTAAATATACAACACTCTCAAGAAGAGGCAAACTCCCTTTATATGCCCTCTTATGTAGCTCCAATTGAATTTGCATCTACGAAAATCGTTAGTATCTTCCCTCAAAATACGCAAAAAGGGAAAAAAGCACTACAAAGCTTAATCGTTTTAACAGAAACAAATACTGGAGATCATGTCGCGACAATTGAAGCTTCCTATTTAACAACACTTCGCACAGGAGCAATGAGTGGTATTGCGACAAATCATTTCGCTCGTCAAGATGCTGGCATCTGCGTTGTCATCGGATGCGGCGCTCAAGCACTCGGGCAAATACAAGCTGTTATGGAAGTTCGTTCTCTAACTCGTATTCTCCTTGTAAACCGTACAATGCAAAAAGCATTTGAATTTAAAAATCAGTTACTCTCCTTATATCCAAATTGGAAAGGATCCATTGAAATTATGGAATCAGCTGACAAAGCTGTTGCAATGGCTGATATTGTCATTTGTAGTACCACCTCCACTACTCCTGTGTTTGATGGAAAATACATTAAACCTGGTACTCATATTAATGGAATCGGTTCTTACCAACCTCATATGCAAGAACTCGATTTCACTACATTACAGCGCAGCGATAAAATTATTGTAGATACATTAGAAGGTGTACAGCATGAAGCTGGTGATTTCTTGATTGCAAGCGAAAAAAATGAATGGGATTTTTCAAATGTACATAGTGAGCTCGGGGATATTATTTTAGGACATAAACAAGGACGTTCAAACTCTGATGAAATTACTCTATTTAAATCAGTTGGGGTAGCTTTTTTAGATACAGTGGTGGCTAGTTCGATCTATCAAAAATATATAGAAAAATCATCCTTAAAGTGATTCGTCACCATAACACTAGGGATTATTTATATAATGTGAGAAAGGCTGTGAAGTTGTTTGAGGGGTTATAAAGCAATGCTATTTGATTTAGATGATACCTTACTTGATAGGGATAAGGCAGTAGATAACTTGTTTTCAATTATTTTAGAGAAGTGCTATGGGGATGTTAAACAACATTCAGTAAAAAACGAAATGTTGCAGAAATTCAAGGAATATGATAAAAGAAGCTATGGCTACAGTGACAAAGTAAAAGTTTTGGAATCATTTTTTGATGAATTCCCACCAAAATATAGATTGCCACGGAATTACATTCAAGATTTTTGGAATAATAATTTTCCTCATTGTTTTTCTATAAACCAAAATACTATAAATATCATAAATACTATAAAGATGCATGTTAAAGTTGCAATTATAACAAATGGCTCAACTCAGAGACAAAAGGCTAAAATAATTAACACCAATTTAAATAGTTGTTTTGATATAATAATTATTTCTGAAGAAGTGGGATTTAGTAAACCTGACAAACGTATATTTGAATTAGCATTAAATACGCTTAATGTGCAACCGGAAGCAGCATTATTCGTTGGAGATGACATAGAAAAAGATATTGGTGGCTGTCAAAATACGAATATAAAGGGCATATGGTTCAATCCTTATATGATCAAGAATGATACCGAAATAAAACCATATGCCGAGATCAATTCTTTTGATAGATTATTAAGTTATTTTACATATTGGGGTCTCGCCACATCACCATCAAGCTAAGAAAAGCAAATACCCCAAAACACAAATTTCATCTCACTTTTTTGTTTTATAAGTTATTAATTTCTTTTACCACATGAAAATTTTTTATTTCAAGGTTCTGTTATCTTTCGTTGTTGATTTACTTTATTAAACTATTTGGAAGTTTTGTTGAACAAGTTGTAAATTTAACATTTTAAAGTAAGAGCATTTCTTTGTAATGAGAAATGCTTTTTATTTTTGTCAAAATTAAAAGGATATTTCAATAACAATAATAATATAATAAAAAACAATATGAATTTATTGTAAAACGATAAATCACATAATAAAATCATGTTGTCATTAAATAAGCGAGGTGCTTTTTATGAAACAAGTTACGACACTCTTTTTAAAGCTAGCTGTTATTTTTATAGGAATCCCAGTTCTTGCATTGTGCATATTTTTGGTGCCTAAGTTCGGGAATTTTGCTGGAGAATTGTATCCAGATATTGCTTATATGAAATCTCTCGTTTTAATCGATATGTACGCGGCAGCGATACCTTTTTACTTTGCTCTGTATCAAGCTTTTAAACTTTTAAGCTATATTGATAAGAACCAAGCGTTCTCGGAATTATCGGTAAAGGCTTTAAAGAATATAAAATACTGTGCCATCACGATCAGTACCTTGTACTTGCTAGGCATGCCACTCTACTATCTCATAGCGGAAAGAGTTGACCCTCCAAGTATCATACCAATCGGATTGGTCATTATTTTCGCCTCTATGGTGATCGCCGTTTTTGCTGCTGTTCTCCAAAGACTTTTACAAGAAGCTATTAATATAAAATCAGAAAATGATTTAACGGTCTGAGGTGGAGGATATGGCAATTATTATTAATATTGATGTGATGTTAGCAAAACGAAAAATGAGCGTAACGGAGCTTTCGGAGAGGGTTGGGATTACGATGGCGAATCTTTCCATTCTGAAAAATGGGAAAGCAAAAGCGGTTCGTTTTTCAACATTAGAAGCGATATGTAAGACTTTGGATTGTCAACCAGGTGATATTTTGGAGTACAAAAGCGATGAAGACACTCAATAAAAACAGACAACAACTTTCTTCAACCAATGGGATTAGATAGTGAAATTAAGATGAAGGGATAGCGATTAAGCTATCCCTTCTCTGCGTTTATTATTGTTATTTAATTAGAGAATTCCATTGAGAAAAGGTTGATTGAACAAGCCAAAAGAGAAAAAAAGAAAGGGATTACCTATAAGGAACGTAGTAAACGGTTAAGTGGAATCAACGTGTATATTACGAACCTTTTTAGCAGCTTCTAACTTTCCTATCTTAATCATCACACTCAGACATGATAAAGACTTCAATTCTAATTAATTCAATCTTTTAACACGTCTGTATTAAGATTTTCTCTAGAACACTCTTTCAACTGTTCAATGGCTATCTTTCGCGCATGTTCTTCACAATCTATCAAAGACAGCCCTTGAGACATAAAACTCCAAAACTCATATCCACAATCCTCCATCCACCGATAGACTTCCGTTGTATATAAGTCATCTTTTCGCTTTATTATTTGAACTTTATATTTTTTACTTGGAGAAAAAAACTCTGCTATTACCTGCTCCATAACTAAATTCACTCCTTTCAAATATTCATGTACAAGCAGTATAATTTCTATTTCAAAAAACACAAAAAGAACCATTTTGGTTCTTTTTATTTTTTAGAATCCTATTTTATACCTTTATATTCACTTATGTCCGCATCATGGAACGCCTCTCGCCATACATCAAATGTTTTACAGAGTTCCCTAGTACCCTTCTTATGTAGATGAACATACTTATACCCATATTCATCTCCTTTTTTATGACGAACTTGGTTATTTTTTTTTATTATAATTCTACCAGATCAGGTAACATCGTATTGTTCTTCATATCCTGTAACACTTCTTCTCTCTTCCACCATATCTTTCACCTCTAATAAATTGAGATTTTTTTAACTAGTTACATTTTTAAATCTGATGTATGAGTATTTATATTTTCATATTAACATAGACATCTATTCACTCAGTGAATGACCCCTCCTTAACACTCTTACGAGTCGTTTGAAGAAGAGGCTTCCTGTTTCATAGAGCGTTGCTGCTTGGGAACCCAGGCAGTCTTACATACTCTCCACAGACGTCGTTTATACTGTTTGGACACAACCTTGCCCTACAGTTTCATTCTTCGGTCGTTCTCACAAGTAATTGCTCTAATCCTTTCCGCAAAATGTTTAGACTTGCATTATAATCTCTGTCTAACACCGTTCCACACTTTGTACAAATATGTGTCCGAATCGAAAGTGATTTTTTCACACGATTCCCACAGCTAGAACAATCTTGTGATGTGTACGCTGGGTCTACTCTCACAAGTAAACCGCCAAATTTCTCACACTTATACAAAAGCATCTTACGAAAAGCGCCCCAGCCTGCATCAGAGATCGACTTCGAAACTTTTCGATTCCGAACCATCTTTCGAATATCAAGATTTTCTATACAAATCACCGAATACATTTGCGTGAGATGATAACTTAATTTGTGTAAGAAATCTTTTCTTTGATTCGCTACCTTTTCATGAAGGATCTGAATTCGTTCTACTTGCTTCTTATAGTTCGCAGAGTCCTTCTTTTCTTCGAAAGGTTACGCTGTGCTTTGCGCAGTTGTTTTTCTTTTTGCAGAAGAAATCTTGGATTTTCAAATACCGTTCTATTTGAAAGAACAGCGTATTGATTCAGTCCTACATCTATACCAATTGCATTTTCCATATCAATAGAGGGAGATACATCCTGTCTTTCGACACTAAAAATAGCGTACCACCTCTTCGATTGGCGTTTCAGAATCAACTGTTTGATCGTTCCTTCTATCGGCCGATGCAGATGAATCTCTATTTCTCCTAACTGTTTGTTATATAAATTTCCGTTATCTGAAAATGACATCACAAAGCGGTGTTTCCCATTCGATTTGAATCCAAATTGAGGGAAAGTGAGACTATTATAGTCTTTATACGTTTTCAATTTGGGATAATTTGTATCCCCACGAAAAAAGCCATCATATGCCTTTTTGAGTCGTAAAAATACTTCTTGTAAGGGCTGTGATGGCACTTCTTTCAGAAAAGGATATCTCTTCTTATCGATTACTTGTTGCTTTTGCATGTCAGAACGTGTATACAATTGCTTATTTTCTTTATATTTTCTCTGTTTATCTAAAAGAGCAGAGTTATAGGTTTGACGACAATATTGTAGCCAACGTTCTAACATTTCTTTCTGTTCTTTCGTTGGTAAAATTTCATATTTTTGGCTCAACAACATTGTCATCACCTTCCTCTTTTTTCACTGTAGTGCTTCAGATCCCTAAAAACAAAGAAACGAATATACGTTCCCCTCACTACTAATATACATGAAGTTACAGAAAGAGGAAATGAAAACTTCGTGCTGTGCACGACCAACATTCATCCCCTCCCTACCACTGGACTATGTCCTGCACGCGCTTGAGGAAGGGGACTTCTGTTGGAGTACTGTTAAAAATCTATCCTATCTTCAACTTATAAGCCAATTCATAAAATCTGCTTCTTATCTGTACAACAGGAAATACGAACAAAGGT
Source organism: Bacillus sp. 95MFCvi2.1 (assembly GCF_000374965.1). NCBI lineage: Bacteria > Bacillati > Bacillota > Bacilli > Caryophanales > Bacillaceae > Bacillus > Bacillus sp. 95MFCvi2.1. The sequence goes on from NZ_KB895690.1 coordinate 543,844, forward strand.
GCTTTAGTTGAATAAAGCTTAAACATAGTATATAAAAACGTTTGGATAATCCCAAGCGTTTTTATATGCTAAATATACTATTATTTAATATGCAAATTGTGTTGCAAAATCATGCGCTATTTATACTGTGATTAGGCTTTTTCTCCATGTTATCTGAACTACTTACACCCAAACAGGTGGTGTTTTAAATATCGTTTATGAACATTTTACTTTAACAGAGCCAATACAAGTAGGACCGATCTATTTCGATCCTACTTGTAAATACTTTACATATTTCACTTACTTACTTACTTACTTACTTACTTACTTACTTACTTACTTACTTCTATTACCTTGGATGGGCTATAATTCCCCGCACTATCTCTTACTACTACGCTTACTCTCGTTCCCATTTTTTGTACTGGTATCTTAATTGAAAACTGTCCTTTTGAGTTTGCCTTTCCTTTACCAATAAGAGTTGAAGCCACTTTTACATTCACATCTGTATTAGGCTCAGTTGTTCCTGTTATCACTGTATCCTTACTGGTCAGTTTATTTACATTTGGGATAGTTGGAGGTGTTTTATCTAGTACGCTTATTGTTGTAAATGGGCTGCTATTGCCTGCACTATCCTTTACTATTACACTTATTCTTGTCCCTGCTTTTTGTAAAGGTATCACAATTGAGAATACTCCTTGTGGATTCGCTTTTCCTTTACCAATAAATGTCGTTCCAGATTTTACAGAGATACTAGAATTAGGTTCAGCTGTTCCTGTCACTACCTTATCTTTATCTGTGACCGCATTCACCTTTGGAGGTAAAGGTACACCTTTTTTCATAATGTACGCAGAAGAAATATAACCTACTAGTTTTTGATCTGCCGTTTTGACTGGATACCATACAAACTGATTATTACTGTTTAAAGATTCATCATATGCAAAGTTCCCCTGAATAATCAAGTTCGTATTTTTACTTAACGGCTTCCCACTTGATGCGGAAGTGGGTTTGGATCTTAAGTTCACTCCATCTCTTGTTACAAGTACTTGGTCGCCTGTTTTAAGATGGTATGTAGAGGGATGTAAACCTGTTAGTGTGTACTCTTTCTTTTTAAATACAATATTTTTGCTAGTGTTAGGGTCATATTCGAAATCAGCTGTACGGAAAGGGAACTGTGCCAATTTCGTATCATTTAAAAAACTGTATTGTTCAAGAATAGCAAATACTTTTTCTTGATAAGCGTTTGAATTTTTCTGGCCATTAGCCTTATATAAAGGGCTATTTGCAGGTTTTGTTCCATTATAAGCCATAACAGGGAAGTACCAGTTTTCAATTCCTTCTGGTCCAGCAGACTTTATCTTAGGAAGATCCGTTCGCTGATACATACCACGAAGAACTTCAACACCCGCTTGAATATTATACTCAATATCGTATTTTAACTTTTGTTGATCGTACTTGGACTGATTTGTAATTTGCATAATCCCAATCCCACCGTCTTGCGCTATGATTGGCCGGCCGTTTCCATCAAATTGTTTCCAGCCACTTTCTTGTGCAGCAACAGCTTTTACAACTTCAGGAGGAACATTTGCTTTTAATGCTGCGTTCGTTAGTAAGCAATTCATGTGCTGACGAGAGGGATTTTGATTCGGCTTAATTTGACCGTACGGCCCACACGTAGATGCTGCAGAAGCGGGAACCTCTTCATAAGACCAACATAAAAGCATAAAACTAGTCAGTACCCCCGCTTTTAGTAAGTTTAATTTCATTCTGCCATTCTCCAATCTATGTAATAATCAATATTTATATAGTATATTTTACCATGATATATTATTAATTTTCTATAATATAATAATTAGTTTATTAAACTAACAAAATAAAACCAAATCTACAGAGGAACTAACTTTTTCATCTCATAAAACCCTATAATACATCTTTAACTGCAATATCTGTCCTTTCTATTTTACGTTTCAATTCCGATTTCCCTAGACAATTATCAGCGAAATAGAGCACGCATATCCGAAATAATACGTATACCACCGCCCACTCCGTAATAAGTAGACATTTCCATATCGTTAAAGATTATCACCTTCTTTTTACTCGTAATTCATCAGATAAAAGCAACTCTACAAACCACATACGTCCCTCTACCGATTCTACTTTTTGATTTGTATAATAAAATGCTGTAACCTTTTTTGCGTCTTCAGCTTCCTTCATTTCCACGCCCCGTACATTTAAAAATATAAACTAGCAAAATAATTAGTATTACTGGGTTATTAATCCAAACATTCTATTTGATTGATTAATATATTAATAGTAAATCGAGAAAAGGAGGTTTTTTATATGACTAAGCATACAAAATGTGCCTGCGAACAATTAGAAAGATTACAGTTAGGTACAGAAGTAGATGTTTTTCTTACAGGAACAACACTAGAGGATCTTATTTTTACTAACTTTAATCCAGATAATTTTTGCGCAACCTTTGTGGATAACACAACAGAACCTGGCTCTGTAATTGTTTTGGACTGTCGTGATATTCAAGCACTTAGAATTGAAGCTAATTAGAATAAACATAGGGCTTTGAAAAAAGCCCTATGTTACAATTCCATACGTATATTTCTATATAAATTATAAAACAATGGGCAGTGAAACAAACGCTATCTTTACAAAAATAAAAATGACCTCTTTCATAGAAAGAGGTCATTTTTACATTAACTTACTTTTTTCAAATTGAAAGCGGGCTTTTTTACCGCTCCTTTTTTCACAACGTACAAACCAATAAATATAACAAGTCCGCCAAGCAATTGCATCGTATTTATTCTTTCTCCAATTGTTACTGCGGCAAAAATGACAGCAAACAACGGGACAAGATACATATAGACCATTACTTTTGTAGAGCCAATTTTGCTAATACCAACATACCACATCGCAAGTCCAAAGACTGTTGCAAAGAGGATTGAATAACCTAATGAACCCCAGCTTAACGTATCTGTCGGCCATGTTAGTGTATTTACGTTGAATATACAATATACGACAAGTGGCACAATGCCAATTAATGTAGACCAAGATGTTACTCGCATTGCCGAATATTTTGTAATAAGTGGCTGTGCAAGAATTGGATACCAACCCCAAGCAATCGCAGCAACTAATCCAATTAGATTTCCAAGCCAAGCATACTCATATGTAGATTGATTCGTATGCCCTGTTAATAAAACAAGTGCTGCGCCGCTAAAGGATAATAAAGAACCGATTTGAATCTTCATCGAAAAACGTTCTTGTTTGTGTAACACTGCTAAAATCCCTGTAAAAATAGGTGACATCGCAATTAATAGTGACGCATTTGTTGCTGATGTATATTTTACAGATAACATAAATAATGTTTGATACAATGTTGTTCCAACTATCCCAACTACTAATAATCTTAACCAATCTTTTCTCTCAATTCGTAGCGATCGTTCCATAAAAAATGTAATCAATAATAATACCGGAGATGCAACTAAAAATCGTAAACTATTAAATTGAATGGATGACATATACGCCACTCCATATTTTCCAATTGTATAATTCGCTCCCCATACTAAAGCAACTGATATTAGGAGCCATTCCATTTGCCATCGTTTCATCCGAATCTCCCCTTCCACTACCTTAGCATAGTAAAATTGGCTGGATACCACACCGTCCAATTGGCTGTTTTTTTACCCAGCCAATTTGTTATAATGAAACTAGATAAAGAATAAGGGGACGTTATAAATGGAATGGAAGTTAGATAATGACAGCAAGATTCCGATTTATCAACAAGTTGTTGATTTTATTGAAAGACGTATTATGTACGGAGAGCTTCCTCCTGGTAGTTTTCTCCCTTCGGAACGAAAATTAGCAATCCAACTGAATGTAAACAGAAGTACCGTTACAACTGCTTATAATGAACTGCGTGCTATGGGAATTGTGGACAGCACAACTGGAAGAGGTACACGTGTAAGTACACATATGTGGGGCGTTTCTCCAACATTAACACCGAACTGGAGAGGATTCGTAGAAGGTGGTACTTTTTTACCGAATTTACCACTACTTCGACATATTCGAGAGCAAGTCCAGCAAAATGAAAATATAATTGATTTCGCAAATGGAGAACTTGGTTGTAACCTGTTTCCCCATGAACAGTTACAAAGCATTTTACGTGAGCAACCTTTAACGCAATCACTTAGCTATGATCATCCACTAGGCTATCTACCATTAAGACAAGCGGCAGCGAAATATATGAGAGATTATCTAAAAATTGAAGCAACAGAACAATCGATTATGATTACTTCTGGGGCACAACAAGCGCTTCATCTTATCGTTCAATGCTTATTAAACCCAGGTGATGCAGTTGCTTTTGAAAGCCCCTCACATTGCTATTCATTACCCCTCTTCCAATCAGCGGGGATTCGTATTTTCCCGTTACCTGTTGATGAACATGGAGTGAATCCTGAAGATGTGCATGAACTATATCGAAAGCACCGAATTAAAATGATTTTTTTAAATCCAAATTTCCAAAACCCAACAGGTACGATGCTTCATCCAAATCGAAGAAAAAAACTTTTATCGTTATGCGCAGACCTACGTATTCCAATCGTTGAGGATGATCCATCTAGTTTATTAACATTAGAAAATAAACAGCCTTGCCCTACTTTAAAATCCATTGATGAAAATGGAACCGTCATCTATGTGCATTCACTATCCAAAATGATTGCACCTGGCCTTCGCATTGGTTGGCTTGTTGCTCCACAGTCAGTAGTAGAACGGTTATCAGATGCACGGCATCAAATGGAATTAGGACTGAGTATATTTCCTCAATGGCTCATGCAGCAATTTTTTGAAACTGTTCCATTTGATACGCATATAACGCAATTACGCAATCAGTTAGCACAAAAAAGAGATGTCATTGTCGATGCCCTAAATTATTATCTTCAAGATAAGATTTCTTTTTCAAATCCTAATGGCGGGATTTACATATGGGGAAAATTAAAGGAGCCTATTAACGAAAAACAGCTTATAATGCAAAGTTTAAAACAGCAAGTAGCCTTTATGCCTGGCAGTATTTTTGGAGCAAAAGATGGCTATATTCGGTTATCGTATGGGAAAGTACATATCAATCAAATAGAGGACGGAATTTCTCGTTTACATACCGCCATTGAATTTTGTCAAAAATAAAAAAACATTTTTCATGGAGCATTAACGCTCCATGAAAAATGCTTTAGACTACGGAAACAAGTATGAAACTATAACAAATAACTGTGGACTGAAAAGGTGCTTTCTAGACGTGAAAACACCTTTTTGTTACTATAATCAAATGTGATTTACTTAAAGTTTTTATTTTTAGAAATTCATAAGCACATTTTTTTCAAAAATAGTCCACCTCAATTAGATATTTACAAAACATTAAGAAATTTTATCGTTGATTTTTATTACTATAAAAATTATACCATATTTGCTACAAACACTAACTATTAGCATAAAACTACTTATCAAAAGTAAATCTGATTTATATGAGCTAAAATGATATAAATGAATATTCTCAACTTGAACGTATTATAAAAAACATCTATCCTATATTTTTTTATAATTTGTTTTTAATAAACTTTTAAAATCTAGTTCGGCGATTACTACACTTAATAATATAAGAGTTGCACCTAAATAACCTTTAGCTGTGAGAGTTTCACCTGTGAAAACGAAAGCAAAACCCGCTGAAAAAACAGGTTCTAATGAAAAAATAAGACCTGTATGTGTAGGACTCGTATATTGCTGTGCAATGATTTGAACAATGAAAGCCATTGCTGTACAAAATATGCTTAATACTAAGATTGAAAACCATGATTCAACAGTACTAGGAAGTTTAGGATTTTCCATAAACATTGAGAAAATACTACTAAATAGACCGACAAAACCAAGTTGTAAAACTCCAAGGCTAATTGAATTAACCTGCTTCGTTATTGTTCCAGTAATAATGATATGGACTGCATAAAATAGAGCACATAAAATACATAATATATCGCCATAACCTATTTTTAATTGGCTATTTAACGTTAATAACCCTATCCCTACTATTGTTAAAACAACTCCCAATATAACTTTTTTTTCAGGTCTTTGTTTTAAAAAGATAGATGATAATACTGGAATAAATATCACTGTAAGACTCATTAAAAAACCAGCATTAGAAACCGATGTATACTTTGTACCAAAAGTCGCAAAAATATAAACTATAAACAAGATAACAGCTAATATAAAAGCATATTTAATAGTTCTAAAATCAATTTTGATTAAATGCTTATAAAACACTATACCTGACAAAAGAAAAGCAATAATAAAACGTAATGAGATTAAATTATATTCTTGCATGTAATTGAGGCCAACTTTTGTAAGTAAGATGGATGCCCCCCAAAAAAATGTAACCAATAGTAACATTAAATCCGCCTTTAATTGTATTTTCATCTCTATTCCCTCGTTAGTTTTTAACTTTTAGCATATTTCATCATTTATTAAGGTTACTATACACCTTTTGAATACAGACATGAGCTGCCAACCTAAGGATTTTTAACCATGCCTATTTGGAGAAAAATCATTGTATCTAATGATTTCGCTATTTCTAATTCTCTCTATTTAGAAGTTATAATTACTTTCCCAATCATTTATCTAACTTTTTATTTTAAATATTCGAAATAATTATTTTAGAATATTCCCTCCCCTATAGTTAATATTTTTAAGTATTTATACAGAACTGTATGTTGATTTATCGAATATATTTTGTCTAATTCTACTTTAATCCCCGATACTTAGCTGTCGTCAATTCTTGTATGTACGCATCAATCTCAGGCATTTCTTCTTCTCTAGCCAATCGGATCGCAAGCTCTATATCATAAGGAACTCTTACAAGTTGAATTGAGAAACTTGCTGCCTCTTTTTGGCCATATACACCTTCAAAAATCAAATAAGAGGCTTGCGTAATCTCAAGTGGGTTACCCACACTTCCTGCATTACACAAAGTTTTCCCACGAAAATTTTGCACATAAGCTTGATGAATATCTCCGTAGCAAACGACATCCGGTTTCCTTTCACCTTCAATGTTTTCTGTAAGATTACTATTTTCAAATAAACTAACACGTTGTTCCATTGGAGCTCCGGGCTGAACTCTTTCATATAGGCTTCTAGGTGATGCATGGAACATTCTAATTAGTTTCCCACTCATTATAAATTCAATTGAAAATGGTAATTCCCTTAAATAATTCCGCTGCTGTTCTGATAATTGTTTTTGATGCCATTGTAATGTTTCGAAATCACTAGGCTTTGTAATAAAATCATCCCAATTTCCCATTACAACATGCTCACATTCTTTCCGAATAATCTCAATTGCTTCACTAGAATGTGGTCCTTTCCCTACTAGATCACCTAAGCACACAATACGTTCTATCCCTTTTAATTTGATGTCTTTAAGAACTGCTTCTAAAGCAGGAATATTACCATGAATATCTGAAATAACCGCTATTTTATCCAAATCAACACCCCCAACTATTCTATATTTATTATATCTTTATTAAAAGATTTATACCAATTTGGCATATAAGAAGTAAAATCATTCTGATCGTCTACAATCCGCTTCAACCTCCCCTTCATTCCATCTAATAAATTTGGTGTTACTTTATGTGCCCAAACAATATCTGCTGGAAAAATCATCGCTGCATACAGTGAATATAGTTTCCAAAAATGAAGTGACGGCTCCCCATCACAATACCCATGGACTTGTCCAACAGCAAATGGTTCACTTATATCAATTGTAAACAAGGCCGTTTTATAAAAATCATGAATGGGATCCCCAAAATCAAACCTCGCAAAATCGATTACTGAACGAAATTCATTATGATGAATCATAATATTTGCTGGGTGAAAATCATCATGCAGAAACACAGTAGGACGATTTCGCAATAAATTCTTATGATTTTCTACAAAGGTTAACACCGATTGCAAGTCAATAAAATCCACCTCGTATTCCACTAATAATTGCAAATATCTCTCGTATTTATTCCATCGAGCTGTTTCCCAAGATTCTTCTACATACTTTTTCTTCACTGTATGAATTGTCTTTAAGACTTCTCCCGCCCTTTTTCCAGCCAAATATTGCTCTTTCTCAGTCAACTTTCCAAGTATATCTTCACCATCTTCTCCGTTAACCCATTCAAATACTTGTACACATTGATTTAATCTAACAAGCCTTATAAAATGAACTGGTTTTGGTATCGGTATACCTAATGATTCAAAATGACGCGTATATTCATATTCTTCGCGCTTACGTTCACTAGTTGACATATCACACACTTTAATAAAATAGCGTTCATCATTTTCTAATTCAATTTTATATTTTTTATCAAATGAAAAACCTTTTGGAATCAAAGTACATTTTACTATACGAGGCCAATCCAATTGTTGTTCTAACTCCCTTAGCACCTCTTCCACATAGACCACTCCAATTAATATATGTATACATTCCCTAAAATTTGTTGTTTTTTCTTCTGTGTATTTGCTCCTTGAAATTCAGCCGCAAAAGGAAGTTCTCCATATTTTAACAAACATTCTTGCACGAACCCTTCACCAATAGGTTCACAAAACTGCACATTTACATTTTCAAGCAATACACTTTGACAAAGCGCATTCCATTCTTGATGAATTTCAGGTAAAGTCACTTGTACTTTGAGTATCTCTTTCCATCTTTCTACTGTTGCACGTGCATTTTTCACAGCATAATATATTGTCTGAATTTCTTTTACCTCGTTGCTATGCGGGACAATGACGCCCACTTCTTGTAAATCGAATCTCCTACTCTCATCAGATTCTTCCCACTGTATAAAGAAAGGTAATTTCGGTCCACTATCTTCCTGTTCCACAAATAACATTTTCCATTCGATAAGATGACCGTCATTTCTCATTCGTTTTCCTTCAAACGGCCCTTTAACTTGTAACCCTTTTTCCATGAACCTTACCGCAAGTTCTTCAATATGATCTGTACGAAGAGCAATTTGCAGCATTCCTTCTCTATCTCGTAATTTCTCTACAGTTTCCTGAACAAGTGGATTATCCGCTTGTTTCGCTGTATCTTCATGTTGCACTGCTAAAAATTCAATATAAGATAAGTCAAAATAACATAAACTATTCCATGTCCCCCAGTTTGTATGTTCTCCGCCCTGTACCGTATGAAATCCAAGCTCCTCCATTCGCTTTTTTGCTTCCTTTGGTGTGCACCTAACGGTATGAACGAGATGATCAAATGCTAACATAATTTTCCCCTCCCTTTATTTACATCCTTTTATTATATAACTGTTCTGTTATTTCAATCAATTCAAAAAACTTTTAAAACCTAGTTGCTTTATGAGATTAATATGCATTATAATAATAAAAAATTAACGTTAAGCTGATTGGAAAAACCAAAGGCTCTTTTCTCACTCGAGAAAAGAGCCTTTTTATTTATTATTACAGGGGGATTTTATATGCAAAAATTAATTGTCTTTGCTATTATTGGTTTTTTTGCTCAACTGATTGATGGGGCACTTGGAATGGCTTACGGAGTAACGTCTTCCTCATTATTATTAATGTTTGGCATTGCACCTGCTGTCGCTTCCGCATCTGTTCATTTAGCTGAAGTTGTTACCACTGCAGCTTCTGGCTTATCTCATATTCGATTTGGAAACGTTGATAAATACACTGTTTCCAGACTAACATTACCAGGTGCAATTGGTGCTTTTATTGGTGCTTGTTTTTTAAGCAATTTACCGGGTGATTTAATTAAACCGTACATTTCTATCTTTTTATTTACTTTAGGTGTCTATATTTTATTACGATTTATTATTCAAAAACAAATTGTCCAATCAAATAAACGTATGTCTGGTAAGCAACTTATACCACTCGGGTTGTTTGCGGGATTTGTTGATTCAACTGGTGGAGGTGGCTGGGGACCTATCACTACACCAGTACTTCTCGCACGTGGAAATGAAGCAAGAAAAGTCATTGGTTCCGTTGATACGAGTGAGTTTCCTGTCTCATTAGCTGCAACTATTGGATTTTTCATTTCATTAGGCTGGGAACAAGTAAGCTGGTTTTGGGTATTTGCTCTTATGCTCGGCGGCATTATCGCCGCACCAATCGCTGCATGGTTAGTACGAATTGTACCTTCACATTTACTTGGTGTACTCGTTGGTGGACTGATTATTTTTACAAATATCCGGACACTGCTTACATCATTTAAAGTGGATCCAACAATTATTAACCTTTCCTATATTGCAGTGGGTCTTGTCGTTATCATTGCACTTTTCATTTCGGTTAGAAATCACTCCCAGCTTACAAAACAAAACGTTGGATATACGACTGGACAAAAACGAGTTTTGCCTTAAAACAGAACTAATTATAAAGTGGTGTGAAATACTATGGTAAGCAAATGATAAGTTTGCTTACCTTTTTTAATCTCTTTAGCACTCTTTATTTTGCTTATAATCAATGTCGAATTTATTTTTTCTGAATTTTCTTTTAATTTTAGAGGATTTTCCATATCTTTTTGCGAAACATTTGTATAACAATTTTTTCTTCATTTTTTTACATATCAAGTAGGTTCGGGTGGAATTTTGAAACGTTTCCTATACAATAACCGATTTTTTTTGATATTTTCCTACAAAAATTCCTTGCAATATTTTCAGAAACTAATTACAATTGCCATATATTAAAAATCACAGCAATAAATAAATCCTCATCAATCCGATGAGGTAGAGGTTGCGGCTTTTATTAGTAGAACGGATTAGACACAGAGAATGTCAATGACTCCGTTTGAAAGGAAATGCTGCCGAAGTTTGTATTTCTTCTCTGGAAGTACGAGCTGGGGCTGTCTCCAAACAGGAACAGAACTGTCACGTTTACAAAGTACCGTGTAAACGTGGGGTGCTATCTTAACGGAAGGGTATGATGGGGTGGTTATTTGTGAAACGTTCCGCCAAATTCCTTTGGCGGTTTTTTGTATTTTTCTCCCCGTTCCTTCCTAATCTTACAAGAAAAGGAGTGTTGAACATGAATAGCGCAACGAATCAAGCTACCTCTACAAAACAATCTACACAAGGACAAGGTGAATTAAGACGCGGGTTAAAATCTCGTCACCTTACGATGATTTCTCTCGGCGGTACAATCGGTACCGGACTATTTCTTGCAAGTGGTGGTGTCATTCACACAGCAGGGCCTGGCGGAGCTCTCATCGCATATGCGGCAATCGGAATTATGGTTTACTTCTTAATGACAAGTTTAGCTGAATTAGCAGCTTACATGCCTGTCACTGGATCTTTTAGCACATACGCGACAAAATTTGTCGATCCATCACTTGGATTTGCACTCGGCTGGAATTATTGGTATAACTGGGCAATTACCATTGCCGCTGAACTTGCAGCCGTAACATTAATTATGAAGTTTTGGTTCCCAAATACACCTTCCCTTATTTGGAGTGGCCTTTGTTTAGTCATTATGTTTCTTTTAAATTACTTATCTGTTAAAGGGTTTGGTGAAGCGGAATATTGGTTCGCACTTATTAAAGTAGCTACTGTTATTATCTTTTTAATCGTTGGATTTATGATGATTTTTGGTATTATGGGTGGCGAACCTGTTGGATTTAAAAACTTTACTGTTGCAGATGCACCATTTAACGGTGGTATTATGGCAATTATCGGTGTATTTATGGCTGCTGGTTTTTCATTCCAAGGAACTGAATTATTAGGTGTAGCTGCTGGTGAAACTGCCGATCCAGAGCGTAGCATTCCAAAAGCAATTCGCTCAATCTTTTGGCGTATTCTATTATTCTACATCTTTGCAATACTTGTTATCGGTTTATTAATTCCGTATACAACTGAAAGTCTTGCAGCTAGCGATGTAACAGTAAGTCCATTTACACTTGTATTTGAAAAAGCAGGAGTTGCATTTGCCGCTTCTGTTATGAACGCAGTTATTTTAACTGCAGTTTTATCTGCTGGTAACTCAGGTATGTACGCATCAGCTCGTATGCTTTGGGATTTAGCAAGACAAGGAAAAGCACCAAAATTTTTAGGTAAATTAAATAGCCGCGGCGTACCTGTTAACGCGTTAATCGCAACTTCAGTAGTTGGCTGTGCCGCTTTCCTAGCTTCCTTATTTGGCGACGGTGTTGTATATATTTGGTTATTAAATGCATCTGGAATGTCCGGATTTATTGCATGGGTCGGAATTGCTATTAGTCATTATCGTTTCCGTAAAGCATATATTGCACAAGGAAAAGATTTAAATGATTTACCGTATAAAGCCAAATGGTTCCCATTTGGTCCAATCTTCGCATTTGCACTTTGTGTCATTGTCATTTTAGGACAAAATTACGGAGCATTTATAGGTGAGTCTATCGATTGGAATGGTGTACTTGTTTCCTATATCGGCTTACCTCTCTTCCTTGCGATGTGGTTAGGATATAAATTTACAAAGAAAACAAAAGTAATTCCTCTTGATAAATGTGAACTTTAAGTGATAAAAGGCCAGCAAACATCAATCATGTTTGCTGACCTTTTTTATTGGAATGAATCCTTCACATTCAAAGGATATGTTTTCTTTATGTCGAATGGTTTACTGCTATAGAGGAATTATTAAAAAAAGGGTGGAATTAAAATGAACGTCGCGTTAGAAATTGTCTCCACAGAACAACTTAAAATATTAAAGAATTTTTATGCTCTATATTTACATGATTTATCCGAATTCTCCCCTACCCTTCATCCAAATGAAAATGGATTTTTTGAATTTGATGCTTTTGAACTTATTTGTAACCGAGATGAGCTTTCTCCTTATTTCATTACATATGAAGAAAAATATATCGGGTTTCTTCTATTCGCGAAACCACCATTCACAGCACCTGAAACAGACTGCTGCATTAACGATCTTTTCATATTAAAAGCGTACCGCGGAAAAAGGATAGCAGATCAAGCAATTTTAGAACTTTTAAAACAGCACAAAGGAGCCTATTATGTAATGCAATTAAAAAACAATAAAACAGCGGTGAACTTTTGGAAAAAGTTCTACCAAAAGAATGAGATAAAGTATCAAGAAGTTGAGAAAATAAGTGATGACGAGTTATGCTTAACACAAACATTTACGGTTCCATCCTTACTTTTCAAATCGTAATCCCTATACGTTTATCATTCATTGAAACCCTTTACTTCCCTATTTCTAATGTTTTTGCAATAATAGAATAAGAACTATAAACAAAGGTTGGGATTCCATGAACATTCGCGTAACTGATGAGGCAAAAGCCGTATTACATAAATTAAACGCAAATAACAAAAACATCGTACGTATTAGAGGTACAATGACAAATTCTTGTAGTATATTTGTTGATGTTGATTTAATTTTCGATGAGTATAATCCAAATGAAATCGCTTATGAAGATGAGCAACTTATTATTCAAATGGATGATTTTACAAAAGACTATATAGGAAATACATTAAAGCTTGATTATAAAATGACAGGTTTTAGTATTACGACTCCTAGCGAAACACTTGTATATGGATTATCAGTTAAAAAATGAAGAATGCCCTTGTTTCTTGACTGAAGCAAGGGCATTCTTTATTTTTATCAAGCCTAATAGGGGTCACCATACATCACCATCAAGTTAAGAAATTGGTTGCTCCCCAAAACGAAAAAAATGAAACAGTACAACTATTAATTAAGTCATTTTACTTGCTAAGCTCTCTTTGAGCTCTCATATAGCTTTCCATGATATTTTGATAACTAGGAAGATGTTTAGCAAGTAAAGCTCCAAAACCTTCAACGTCATTTCGCCAGTCACGATGTAATTCTGCTGCAACGCTAAACCAGTTCATTAATTGGATTCCTCCATGAGCCATACGCATAAGGGCAGCATCTGCAACTTGTTTACTAAAAGTCCCTGATGCATCAGTTACAACGAATACCTCATATCCTGCGTTTACAGCAGATAGTGCTGGGAACGCAACACAAACATCAGTAACAACCCCTGCAATAATTAGTTGCTTTTTACCTGTTGCTTCGATGGCTTTAACAAATTCTTCATTGTCCCATGCATTAATTTGTCCAGGCCGAGCTATTTTTGGCGCATCAGGAAAGAGCTCAACCAATTCATGCATTAGTGGGCCGTTCGGTCCGCTTTCAAAGCTTGTTGTTAAAATAACTGGTAAATCAAAAAACTTAGCGGTATTAGCAAGAGCCAAAACATTGTTCTTAAATTCATCAACACCATAATCACGCACTAGGCTGGAAATAAGACCAGTTTGATGATCCACTAGAAGAACAGCGGCATCATTTTTGGAAAGACGAGAATAGAGATCAGACATTTTTATAGTCCTCCTTAAACTAATGTAATAGAAGAAAGTTCATATATCGGTAAATTCTTCTTAAATCTCATTCGCTTGTTACAATCATTTTCCTTTTATTGTTAAGTAATTGATTTATTTCTCAATAAAATGACCATCGATCGTTTAGATAATGAGTTATATCCATTGGAAAAGGTACCTTGCAGCAGGAGGTACCTTTTCTTTGTTTACACTAAAATAATTTCATGCATCATAATTACAATATAATCAAAATTACTTTTAATAAGGGGATTACTGCATTCTATATTCATAAACTGAGAACCTTACATCAAATTACACTTTTCAAGTTTTCACCTCTCTCCCCTTTCCCCTTTTCTATTTTAGAGCCTGTTTTGATCAATCTTTTTTCAAAAACAGGCTTTTTATATTAGGTAAATCAACAGTAATAGACTTACCCATGATCAAACATTTTTATAAACCAACATAACGTACAGGAAATCGGCCTTTCTCTTGTCGGAATTTACTTAGCGTACAGTGGTCATATATTTTTAAGAATAACGGAAGAATATATAGAAAATGCTACATAAATGTGAAGTTTGATCAACTTAGGGGGGACCACCTTGTTCAATCAGATAGTAAAAGCTGTACCCAATTTATTTACGATCGGAAATTTATTGTGCGGTGTTTTTTCAATTACC
The DNA here is from genome assembly GCF_000374965.1 of Bacillus sp. 95MFCvi2.1. Taxonomy (NCBI): domain Bacteria; kingdom Bacillati; phylum Bacillota; class Bacilli; order Caryophanales; family Bacillaceae; genus Bacillus; species Bacillus sp. 95MFCvi2.1. The sequence continues at coordinate 558,875 of NZ_KB895690.1, forward strand.
ATGAATATGAGTGACTATTTGGAAGTAGCCTCCATTTTCATTTTCTTTTCAGCTGTTTTAGATCTTCTTGATGGAAGGATTGCGAGAAAATTAAAAGTGAACAGTGAGTTTGGCGTAGAATTGGATTCCTTAGCTGATATTGTTAGTTTCGGAGTTGCTCCTGCACTTTTATTTCATTCGATAGCAACACCATCTATTTTAACTTCTTTGGCATTTATCCTTTTCCCAACGATGGGTGCTTTAAGATTAGCTAAATTTAGTGTTAAACCAACCATTGGATATTTTAAGGGATTACCTATTCCAGCTGCTGGATTACCATTGGCTGGTATGGGATTGTTTTTATATAGCAATGCATGGATTACATTAATCCTCGCTCTCTTAATGGTAAGTCCAATTAGATTTAAAAAACTTTAATTGGGGTCCCGCCCATCGCCATCAATACTTTATGGAATATCGTTTATTTGAGTAAGACTATAGAAGTATTAAAGAGTAAGTATGATTTCAATGAGGAATTGCTAGAACATATTTCACCACTTGGGATGGGAGCATATAAACGGTTCTGTTGCAAAGTTACCCAAAACATAGAGAATCTAGGGTTGTATCGTTAAATGGTTATGCAACCATTAATAATTCCTGTAATTCGTTATACACCAAAAATTGGAAATCGTACTATGATAACAAAATAGGCATTCTATATTTTGAAGTACATTTACAAGGAAGAAATACTACATGACAGTAAGCACTAAACTTAAACAAACTATCGCTGGATTAAAGAGTGCTCAAGCATGCCTAGAAGGATTTGTTCTTGATACTGATAACCAGGAAGCAAAACAATTATATAAAGGTGCAGCACAACAAACGCAAGAAATTATTGAATCTTTAAATCCTCGTCTTCAGCAAATTGAACAAGAAGAGCCTCAGTACAAGTAATAACATAATACCTTTCACATAGAATATCGTCCAAATGGAAGAGCGCTCAGCTTAGATAACGATTATCAAAATGATGATTACAATTAAAGGGTTTCACCACATCACTATCAAGATAAGAAAAGCAAGTGTCCCAAAACAAAAAAATGTACATTTTTTCGTTTTGGGTGTGTTATAAAATTCTTAAGTTGATGGATGTGTGGCGGTACCCCATGCCAATCAAGCTAAAGCGAAATTGTATCCATAATACGAAAAACACCTCCATTAAAATCATAACTGATACTTACGATTTAGAGAGGTGTTTTTTATTGTCTCTTTCTCAGGGGGCACTCCAATAGGA